>CAZWCD010000320.1:0-1529 GCA_964632275.1 uncultured Thermodesulfobacteriota bacterium | reverse complement strand
GGCATCAGCAAGAAAATATTCTGGACCATTCCCAATGATTACCGGACCACGCTCACCGCAATCAACCAGGGCAAGGCGCTGTCCCAGATTGCCAAAAACGCCGCCATAACCAAGAGCTTTAAAGATCTGGCTGACTGCATTGCCGCCGGAGAGACAAGAACAGAAAAAAAATGGTGGAGCGCCCTCAAGGGCCGGGACTCCCACAAGCCAAAGCAGGTGACAGCCTAAACCAGTGAGGACAGAGCCATGTATAATAAAGCCGGGGTGAATACCATTTCGGAACGGGATTTGAAAAAAAATATTCCCGAGGAATATTTTGAGCTGAAGAATAAAATCCATGATCGCCTGCTCGATCTCATCGACCTGACGGTTATAGAGCGTCTCGAACACAACACCATTAAATCACAGATCCGGAAGCTGGTTGAAAACATTCTGCGCGAAGACGGGCACGGGGTGCCGCTGAATTCAGTTGAGATTGAGCTGCTGATCACCGAAATCCAGAACGAGGTGCTGGGACTCGGTCCCATCGAGCCGTTCATTCAGGATCCTTCGGTCTCTGATATCCTGGTCAACACCTACAACCAGATTTACGTGGAGCGCTACGGCAAGCTTGAGGTCACCGACGCGCGATTCAAGGACAACGCCCACCTCATGAAAATCATCGACAAGATTGTTTCCCTGGTGGGCCGGCGCATCGATGAGTCGTCACCCATGGTCGATGCCCGTCTCCGTGACGGCTCCCGGGTAAACGCCATCATTCCGCCGCTGGCCATAGACGGACCCATCCTCTCCATCAGACGCTTCGCCGCGGACCCCTATGAGATGGATGACCTGATTAATTTTAAAACCCTGACGCCGGAGATCGGCGAAATACTCAAGGGCATCATTAAGGCCCGGCTCAATGTGCTCATATCCGGCGGTACCGGCAGCGGCAAGACCACCCTCTTAAATGTTCTTTCCCGGTTCATACCGGCGGAGGAGCGGATCATCACCATCGAGGATTCATCAGAACTGCAGCTCAAGCAGGAACACGTCATCAGGCTGGAAACGCGTCCCCCCAACATTGAAGGCAAGGGAGAAATAGCCCAGCGCGACCTGGTCAGAAACAGTCTGCGCATGCGCCCTGACCGCATCATCGTGGGCGAAGTGCGCGGCCAGGAGGCATTCGATATGCTCCAGGCCATGAACACCGGCCATGACGGATCGCTCACCACCATTCATGCCAATTCCCCCCGGGACGCGCTCATGCGGCTGGAGAGCATGGTGGCAATGGCCAGCTTTGAAATCCCGCTGGATTTCATACGGAAATACGTAAGCTCCGCGCTCGACGTGCTGATTCACCTGCAGCGCCTGACCGACGGCACCAGAAAAGTGATCAGCGTTCAGGAGCTTACCGGCATGGAAGGCAATGTCATCTCACTGCAGGAAATCTTCTCCTTCGAACAAACGACCATAGACGCGGAAAACAAGGTGCGGGGCATCTACCGGTTTCATGGCGTTAAGCCCCGGTTTATTGATAAATTCACGGC
>CAZWCD010000319.1:0-1541 GCA_964632275.1 uncultured Thermodesulfobacteriota bacterium | reverse complement strand
TCCTCGGTGTAGGGAAGCACGTTGGTTATCAAAAAGCGGTCGGCCAGCACTTTTCGGCCCAGGCGAACCACTTCCGGCAATTCCGCGATATTTCGCTTCATGGCCACAAAAACAACCCCGATGTGGGGCAGCTGCTGGTTACGGTTCCAGCTGACGGTCCGAAAATTCATCACATTGGAAACCACCTGATCCAGCTCCGCCCCCGGGCGAACGCCTCCGTATCCCTCCACCGTTGAACCATCCAGCGAAACCCAGAGCACGTCAAGTTTCGCACCGGCAAGCTCAAGCGACAGGTCATCCGTGAGAAGCGTCCCGTTGGTTATCAATTCCACCTGGGCGCCAATCCCCTTGGCAGCCGCCACCATGGAGGCGATATCCGGGTGCGCCAGCGGTTCCCCGAATCCCCCGAACACGATGGTCAGCGGTGGATCAAAAGCGCGAAGGCCGTCGATGACCCGCTCAAAGGTGCCACTCTCCATGCTGCCCATCGGCTCATCCCAGGTATTGCGTATGCAGGTGCGGCAGGTAAGGTTGCAGCGACTGGTCGGTTCAATATAAACCTTGGCCAGGTGGCTCACCGGCCTGCGCAACAGCAGGCTGTGCTCATTTTCGATGATGGGAAGGGTGGCCCCCGGCTTCAGCCCATGGCGGCGCGCCACTTCCTCGGGCAGGATCAATCGTCCCTGGTCATCTATCCGGCCGGCCGGGACAGATTTCTGTTTCATCGATGTACCCTGTTCACACACAACGCTGTTCTTACTGAGACAGTGCCATTATCAGTACCATACCGTGGAGGCTATGGCAACAGGTTAACATGGAATATATGAGCCGCAACGTAATAGATCCCCACCGCAAGAAAGACGACACCGGTTGTCCGCCGCATCCAGTATTCCAGCGCCGTTACCTTTTTAAAAATCCTCTCCACTTGGGTCACGCCAAACGCAAGCAGTAATGCAAATCCCAAAACCGGAAGCCCCGTGCCCGCTCCATACAGGAACGGCATAACTACCGGTGAGCTGTGTTTCAAGGCAAGCGGCAGCAGGCTGCCAAAGAAAATCGCCGCTGATATGGGGCAAAAGGAAAGCGCAAATATGATCCCCAAAAGAAGTGATCCCAAAGCGCCGGAATCTTTCACCCGCTCAGCGGCCTTTACGGTCATGGTTGAGTTAAAAAAAGGAAGCTTTACCGCTCCCAAAAGCATAAGCCCCGCAATAATGAGCACCGGACCGAGTATCCGGTTCAGGTGTCGCTGGAGAAAAAAGGATGTCTGGGGAATGCTCAAAAGCGAGGCGGTAATCAACCCCCCCAGCACCGTATAACCAATGACCCTTCCCAGGGTATAAAACAGCCCCGAGCTGAAAACGGAGCGGGGACGCCCTATCCTTTTAATAATATAAGATACCGCGGCAATGTTTGACGCAAGCGGGCAGGGACTGATGGAAGTAAGCATTCCCAGCCACAAGGCAGAAAGCAGCGGAAAGCCCTCGATCTCCATCAGGTTGACTCCATGTACTTCTGGATTTCCGTTTTTACATAGTCAT
>CAZWCD010000318.1:0-1547 GCA_964632275.1 uncultured Thermodesulfobacteriota bacterium | reverse complement strand
TGGCAAAGGCGACCGAGGCCCCGGTGGAAATGGTGTCAAGACCGGCGCGGTTGCATATGTCATTTATTTTAATAATCGACTCAAGATTATCGTTCAAGCAGAGAGCGCCGAAAGCGCAGAGGGTTTCATATTCCGGCTTGTGGGTTTCGCAGGCATAGGGGGATGATGCAATGAGGACTTCCCCGCCGCAGGCGATCGGACATCCGAAGCAGGCATATTTCTTTTTCTGATGGGCAATCACGCTCCCGTCGCTGACGGCGGCCGCGTTGGGGAAATCCGCTCCGGTACCGCCCCAGTTTTTGACCGGTGATTCGCCGGTGGCGGCAAACATGGCGGTAACGCCGCAGGTGCCGAAGCCCGAGAAGAGCTGAAAGGTGGGACTGCTCTTCCCGTCGGTTATGAATTTCTGCCGCAGGCTCTTTGCCTTCTCATCCTCCGCCACCGGTATGGCGCCGGTGCCTTTTACCACCACCGCCTTCAGCCGCTTGGAGCCCATGAGCGCGCCCAGGCCGGATCGCGCCGCTGCGCGCCACTTGTCATTGATGATGCAGGAGAGCAGGGAGCATTTTTCTCCCGCAGGCCCGATGCCGGCAACGCGGATATCGGGGCCCAGCTCTTCTTTCAAGCGGTCTTCCATCTGGTTGGTGTCCATGCCGGCATACGATGTGGCATCGCGCAGCTCGGCCTTGCCGTCGGCGAGAAAAAGATAGTTCCATGATCCGGCCATTCCTTCAAAAAATACGCCGTCATATCCCGCCTTTTTCATCGCCGGACCGAAGAATCCCCCGGAGTTGGCATCTCCCCAGGTTCCGGTGAGGGGTGATTTGCCCATCACCGTGTAGCGGGATGAACTGATCGCGGGTGTCCCGGTCAGGGGACCGGTGGCAAAACCCAGAATGTTTGCCGGATCAAGGGGAGGGAGTTTCGGCTTCTGTCTTTCATAGATGAGACGCGCCCCCAAACCGTATCCTCCGATGAACTGCCGGTAGAGGTCCGGATCCGGCGCCATGGATTCGACTGTGCCTTTGGCAAGATCAACCCAGAGCAGCCTTCCTACAATGCCGCCTTTCATAGGGGACCTCCTGCTTTCGAGGGGGGATCAATACGCTCTCTTATTGCTTGACTATACATTATTAAGTGGTAAGTATCAAACAAAAAAATGTACTATGTACGGCGTGGGATATGAGATAAAAGTGCCTGTGCCTTTACACCACATCGCACATCGCATAACATACAATGGATGTCTCGGATTGCCGTAGTATCGTGTCCCGGAAATAACCTATTATAAAACTTCTATAAACCCGTCGTTGCGAGGAGTCCCGTTTATGCGGGACGACCAAGCAATCCCTGTTTTTATCGCCCCATCGAAGCATGATACACATGAGATTGCTGCGCGTTGCTCGCAATGACCAGGTATGGATAAATCAATCATACAAGGAATTTCTGTAACAGTGCATTAGCTCACCATCTCATTGAACCACACAGGAGACAACCATGATCTACGACGTTGTGATTATCGGTGCGGGTTCCAATGGAGCTACGGCTGC
>CAZWCD010000317.1:0-1547 GCA_964632275.1 uncultured Thermodesulfobacteriota bacterium | reverse complement strand
GAAAACGGTTTGCGGGTGGCGCTGATCGATAAGAAGCAGGCCATACCGGAGGTGAAGCGCGCCTGCGGGGAAGTGATCAACGTCAACGAGTACAGCTGGGGTGATTACATCAATTTTAACGCGCGTGACGGGCTGCTGAACTTTCCGGTCAGCGGCATCAGCGTCAGGTATGCAGGGCCGTACAGAAATATCTATGGGATGCAGACCTACTCGCCGGGCGGGGCCTCAATCATCATGGGAGATGCCCGGGAAGGCCGCAAGCGGGGGGATGGCGCGCGCCGGGGCATTGCCATAGATAAAAGTGAACTGCTGCGGGGCCTGCTGGATGAGGTCAGGAAACATCAGGTCACGGTTATAACCGGCGCGTTCATGCACCGGTATGAAAAAAAAGCAGAGCTGGTGGCGGTAGGCGATGGCAAGAATACCTACGAGGCCGCGTATGTGATTGCCGCCGACGGGCTCAACTCGAAGGCGGCGCAGCGGCTGGGATTCAACCGGGAGCGGGAATTCCGGGGAACCCTGCGATGCCTGTTCCGGTATGTGACCGATGCCGAACCTCCCGCTTCCGACGCGCTCATTCATATCATGGGCGGAAAGGAAGGCCCGGCGCTGCTGGGCATGTGCTGCACCCACCGGGAGAATGAATACTGGATCGCGGTTGACGACTTCAGCTATGAAGCTGATTTAAAAGCCGGCTTCGAGAGGTTAACCCAAAAGCCGGCCTTTGCGCCATGGTTCCGGAAGATGAAGATACTGAGCGCCGCTGCCTGTGTGGGCAACCTCTACTCACCCATCGCCGAACCGTTCAGAGACAACGTGCTGCTGGCGGGGGATGCCGCCTTTTCCCCGCAGATCAGCATTAACGGGGGTATCATCTGCGGCTGGAAGGCCGCCAACGCGGTGGTGCTGGCCCTGCTCGAAGGCCGAAGAGACCGGGAGGGGGTGGAACATTATTTGAGCTGGTGGAAAAGAGATATCGTCGAGCGGCATTCCCTGGCAGGTGGGAACTTCATGGAAAGCCTGGATGACGGCGAGGCCGATTACCTCTTCAGCCTTTTTAATCGGACGCTGCCGGCCACGCTTGATCCCTTCACCGCGGGCAAATACATGCAGGAGGAAATGGCCGCGATTATACCGGTTCTCCAGGCGGAGCGCCCGTCAATCATCCAAAAGCTGCAGGCCTTCCAATCGCAAAGCAGTGAGGAGCTGTATGCCCGGCGGCGTAAATACGGTTTTCCTAATGCAACCCCCTCACCCTAACCCTCTCCCCCACTGGGGCGAGGGAATTAATTTTTATTCATAGGAGGGTGTGTTGATTCGTCATCCTGAGTGAAACGAAGGATCTGGTTTTAGCATCAACCCCCCTCATGACATCTTCAGGTAAATCATGAGATCATCATATGACACGACCCATTTACCATAGATCTTCTGGCCGTGCAGCCTTCCCTGCTTGAGATAATATCGCACCGTATTAGTGTTGCGATTGAGCACGCGGGATATTTCCTCGACTGAGAATAGGGTTATGTCCTTGATTTGAATCGGCATGG
>CAZWCD010000316.1:0-1563 GCA_964632275.1 uncultured Thermodesulfobacteriota bacterium | reverse complement strand
TATCATTGCTTGCACGGGGTAGTTGTTTACAGCGGATGCTACCATAACACAAAGACGGCCGGACGCAAATCAAAAATGGGCGCATCTTTGGTAAAAACAAGCCCGGGTGTGGCCTGCTCATCCGGGATAATACATGGCGTTGCCGAACTTCTTCGCGAAGCCGGGATGGGTCATCAGCTCAATATGTGAAATCCTGCCGGCAATGGCCGCAGCGGTGTGCCGCTTTGACCTGGAGATGAGGCAGAGCAGCGCACCGGCGCCGGCGCCCGCCTGCAGGGACCGGATGCGGCCGGGCGCGACGGGAGGAAGCATGCCGATGGCAACCGCCGCTGCCGGGTCCAGCGCCGTCCCGCATCCGCCGGTGAGGATGACCTCATCCACCCCTTCCCAGGACAGGCCCGCCTCGTCAAGCAGGATATCAACCCCGGCGCGAATGGCGGCCTTGGCCAGCTGGACTTCGCTCACATCCTGCTGGCTGATGGTGATGGGGCGGCCGGTTGCGGTTTGTGCGGCAGGCGCCAGCATGAACTCACCCCGCTGGAGAGATTCCCTGTGCTGTGGCGCTGCCGTCAGAGCGCCCTTGCGGTCAATCATACCCGCGCGCACCAGGCCGGCGATGGCGTCAATGATGCCCGAGCCGCAGAGTCCGTGCGGAAGCATCCCGCCGATGACATGATAGGAAACGCCGTCGGCGTTTATGCTCACCCGGTCGATGGCCCCGGGCGCCGCCCAGGTTCCGTGGGTGAGATGGCCGCCCTCCAGGGCGGGGCCCGAGGCGCAGGAGAGGGCCCGTAGCCTCCCCCGGTGTGCCAGCGCGGCTTCGGTATTGGTGCCGATATCCAGCGCCAGCACCGTTCGTTCGGTGGTGTGGAGGCCGGCGGCAAGAATCATGGCCAGATGATCGGATCCCACGAAGCCGCCCACCGGCGGCGGCAAATGCACGTAGGCCCCCGGCGCGACTGCCAGCCCCAGCTCCCGGGCCTTGCGGTCAAGGGGTTCGCGCACGATGGGCTGATAGGGCGCCCGTCCCAGCTGCCGCACCGGAAGACCCAGAAAGATGTGGTGCATGGCGGTATTGCCGACGAGGGCGAGATCGACGATGCTTTCAGGTTCAGGGCACAGAGCAGTGATGAGGGCGTTGAGGCCGTCCGCCGCCGACTGTCGCACTGCCCGGTCGCCATGTTTAAGGACGCAGGCAAGGCGGCTCATGACATCCTCGCCGAAGCGATGCTGCGGATTCATCATCGCACGGGCAGACAGGAGCTGTCCGTTTTCCAGATCAATGAGATAGCCGGCTATGGTGGTGGTGCCGAGATCGATTGCCAATCCGCAGGGACTCCGGTCGGCCGGGCGGATGGATATGGCTTCTTTTCCGCGCAGGCTGATTCTCACCATTCCCGCCCCTGCCCGCAGCTGTTCCGGAAGAGAAATCAGCGACGCAGCATCCGGCGCGATGTCATCCTGTTCGTGCCGCTGCCGCAGCTCTGCGGAGAGGGCCTTCCACAGGGATGGTGCATCATCAAGGTGAGCATCGGACGTTTCCACGGCGCAATCATGCACCGA
>CAZWCD010000315.1:0-1584 GCA_964632275.1 uncultured Thermodesulfobacteriota bacterium | reverse complement strand
CGCGCCGAGGGGCCGTCAAACCAGAGGGCGGCCGCCCCCCAGATGATGCCCAACAACATAAGCGGCCAGACAACTATCTTTAAAAACACCATGCCTCATTATGAACTTACTGTTATCTATTGGAGGGCGAGCGGTATTTGGACGGCCATGTCATACCGTATGGCCGCGCCGATCTTGTTCTCAAGCTGATAGTAGGTCATGACCTTCTTTCCCGGCAGCACCGCATCGAACTTGCTTAAGTAGGGCTTCTTAAGCTTCGTGATGTCCTCTTCACATGCCAGGTAATTTTTCATCAGCTCATTTGCCTTTGCATCGGAAAGGGAATCGGCGTTAAACTCCTTCGCGTAATCGTCAATCAGCTTTCCCAGCCGTTCGGTAATTTTATCCAGGTCCGCCTGGTAGCGGTCATATACCGGCCAGAATCCCTTTTCCTCGGCCGGGGTGAGCCGCAGATTAACCGCGATCAGCGCCTTTTTTGATACGGTTTTTCCTTTCAGGGATCGGGAATTCCAGGAAACAAGGTTTCACGTGAGAAATCCGTAGATCCTTTAAGTAAAAGCAATTGATAAGGAACTGCTGTTACTTTGCAGTGCTGTTCTTTTCTGCCCCGCCGGACGTTGTTGTTTCAGCGCTGCCTGCAGTCAATCGGTCGGCCTCAATCACCCAGCCCCCGCCCATGGCCTTGTAAAGGTTGACCAGGGATTGCAGCAGTGCGGCCTGGGTCTGGGTGTAGGATCGCTCCACGCTAAAGAGGCTGCGCTCGGCATCGAGCACCTCGATGTAGCTGGTGTACCCTTCGTCAAAGCGGAGGCGGGCGGTGCCGGAATAGGTGCGCAGCGCGGCCACCTGGCGGGCCTGCGCCGCGAGCCGCTCCCGCGACTTTTGCTGGTCAATCAGCGAATCATCAAACTCGAGGAAGCCGTTCTCGATGGCCTGCCGGTAGCGGGCCAGCGCCTGCTGCTGCACCGCCTCCGAGGCCTTCACGATTCCGGCAATCCCTCCGGCGGTGAAAATGGGAACGGTCAACTGACCCCCGTAGTTCCAGACGCTCGCCGGACCGCTGAACAGCTCATCGAATTCGGCGCTGGCGGTACCATTAAAGCCGGTGAGAGATATGGTGGGAAAGTAGAGCCCGCGCGCAACCCCGATGCGCGCGTTCGCCGATACCAGGTCCTGCTCGGCCTGCCGGATGTCGGGCCTTCGCTCCAGCAGCTCTGAGGGCAGCCCGGCGGGAATGGCGGGGATAACCAGCTCATCAATCGGTTTTCCGCGCGTGATGGGTGCAGGATTGCGTCCCAGCAATATACTCAGTCCATTTTCCACCTGGCCAATCTCTTTTTCAATCTGGGGAATGGCCGCCATGGCGTCTTCGTATTCGGAAGCCACCTGGCTCAGCTCAAGATCTGAAATCACACCGCCGTCAAACCGCAGTTTGAAGAGCTGATAGGTTTCCTCGCGGGTTTTCACGGTGCGCCGGGCTATCTCAAGCTCACGGTCCAGCCGGCGAAGGTCAATGTAGGTGTTGGCCACGCTCGCCACCAGGGTGAGAATCACACCGCTGCGCGCTTCCACGCTGCTCAGCAG
>CAZWCD010000314.1:0-1621 GCA_964632275.1 uncultured Thermodesulfobacteriota bacterium | reverse complement strand
CCCGCCGGGCTGATGGCCGCACGGGTGGCCGGAGAAAATGGCTTGCGCACGGCGCTGCTGGAAAGGAAAACCACCCTGACCACGGTACGACGGGTTGATGGCGGCGGCCTCTCTCCCATCAACGAATACCTCTGCGGGGAAAAACTCACCTTCAACCCCCAGGCCAAGCGGATCGGGTTTCCCGCCTCGGGTTTTTCGGTACGGTATGACGGCCCACACCGTGACCTTTACGGATTTCGCATCTTTTCACCCAACGGCACCCGGATCTGTTTCGGCGACTACGATACGCTGAGCAAGGATCCGTTGAAAAACCGGGTGGGGGTGGCCATTGACAAAGGGCTGCTGCTGAAGGGGCTGTACGAAGATGCCCGGGAGGCCGGGGCGGAGCTGTTCCTTAATACCAACGTCACCGCCATCGAACACGGGGCGGACGGCATAACCGTGACCGGAAACGGCAAACCCTATACGGGAAGCTTTGTGATTGCCGCTGACGGCATTAACTCGCGGATTGCCCGCTTAATGGGCATTAACAAGGATCGGAAGTTTATCGCCACCATGGTGGACCGGGTGTGGAACCTCGAGGGCATTGATCTTCCCCAGGTGGTGGGCATATCCTTCATCCTCACCGACTATGGAAACTTTTTCGTGTCCCGGGTCTGCCGGGAAAAGAATTATCATGTCGGAGCCTCTTCTTATAACCCTGCCGATGACCTGGGAGCGCGGCTCAATAAATTTGTCTACGAGGACCCGGTGTATTCAGGCTGGTTTAAAGGGGCCAAGAAGACCGAGGAGCATGCCTGCGTGGTTAATCTCCTCGCGCCGATCAAGGAGCCGTTCAAGGACAACCTGCTCTTCGTGGGCGATGCCGCCTGGCTGATGGAATTGAGCAATCCCTTTGCCGTTCTCTGCGGCTGGAAGGCGGCCAACGCGGTGACCCTGGCGGTGCTGGACGGCAAGATAAACCGGGAAGGCGTCATGAGCTACCTGCAGTGGTGGGATGAAAAGTTCTACGGGCCCCACGGCCAGGTTGAGTTCAAGCCGATCCATCTGCATGATTATATTGACGCCGCGTCCACTGATTACCTGGCGAGCCTGATCAAGGAGCCGTTCCCTTCAACCATGAATTTCTACAATCTCTTCGGAACCATCGGCAGCGCGTACGCGGAACTTTTCCCCACCATCGCGGAACAGCGACCCGACGTGATGGAGAAGATGATGGGACTTGCCAATGAGATGGATGAGATTGAGCTGAAGGCGCGCAAGGCGGGATTCGCGAACCGCTAAGGAGTTCGTATTTTTGCTTTAATGCGAAAATAAATTTGGAATGCCCCCTCACCCTAACCCTCTCCCCCGGTGGGGCGAGGGAACTATTTGTTACCCTCCATGCCCTAACAGAAAGAGCGAACCCAAAACGCCCTCTCCTCTCTGTGGGAGAGGGATGGGGTGAGGGGGACATGGCTCATGGATTGCTGCAATAAGGAGGCACCATGGCGCATCTGAGGACGACCAAGAAGCCGGACATCAAGGACATGTCGATTGAGGAGAAGTGGGACCGGGTGCACGATTTTTTCACCATGGATCATGCCATCAGCTACCATACCCATAAGCGCATGGGTACATT
>CAZWCD010000313.1:0-1644 GCA_964632275.1 uncultured Thermodesulfobacteriota bacterium | reverse complement strand
CTGCGCATTGATGAGGACGCGCCCGCCGAACTGGTGGGAAAGAGTCTGGTGCAGGATTACGGATCATTTGTCAAGGGGACCGTGATCACCGAGGAGAACGCCGGGCTGCTTGCCGCCTACGGCAAAGTCAGGGCCAATAACGAGGCAAGCGCGCACAGCTGGTGGGTGGCCTCCCTGATATTCATGTATTCCTGGTTTGTCCTTTATTTCATCTGCGCCCACCGTTTCTTCAAGCGCAACCTGGTGCCGCGGGAGTCTTACTTCAAGCTGCAGATGATCAATCTTGGCGCGATCATCATCTATTTGCGCATGGGTTTCGGCATTGCCCCGGCGGAGTATCATTATATCGTAACCCGGTTCCAGTACCTGTTCGGAGGAGGAATGTAAGATGGCGTGGTCCGGCTTTACCCGCGAGGAATTTGTACGGCATGTGAGGAATATGGCGCTCCTAACGCTGATCTTGTACCTGGGAGGGATACTGACCGGTTACGTGAGCAACTGGGTGTGCCTGATGCTGGGGCTGTGCGCGCTGACACTGTTTTTCACCGATTTTTACTACGGCAGAACGCGGGGCGCGGCATACTTCTGGTTTTTCGTATTCATCTACGGCATGGGAAACTACAAGCCGTTCCGCTTCCCGGTCAACGCGGAGGCATGGAAGCTGCAGACCAATGACATTATCGACTGGATCGTCGGCGGAAAAGGCGCCATGCTCTTTCCCCGGACCGACTGGGTGATGCTGACCCCGCTGCTTGCCTATACCTTTTACATTGCCTACCGGCTTTTGAAAACGCCCCCCGACCCGGTGGCCCGGGCACACAAAACCGTGGCCACAAAAAAATGGCGCATGTTCACCCAGACCGTTGTGCTGGTGTGGTATTTTGAAATTTTTGCCGACGGCATGACCGCGCGCCCCATCGAAAATCCCGAACTGCTCTTCTGGGCGCTAGCCATGCTGCTGGGCTCGCTCCTGCTGCCGTTTTTTATCGGCCGCTGGTTCTGCGGCTGGTTCTGCCCGGTCGGCGCCCTGCAGGACGGCATTCTGAAGCACGTTACCAATTACCAGGGCATTAAAATTTCGGATAAATTCCGCTCCCTGATCAACCGCATTTATGTCCCCGCCCTGATGGTGGGACTGATCATTGTTGTCTACACCTTTGAACGGGTCTTCCAGCTTGCCTCTTCCGCCGAGATGATCCGTTCGCCCGACTGGAAAAACCTCTGGAAGCCGATGGTGTGGACCAAGGTGCTCACCAACGGCATGTTTCTGGGATCGATTCTGTTCGCCTACCGGGTATACTGCCGCTATTTCTGCTGGTATATCGGCTACCGGGTAACCCTGGGACAACCTTCCCTGTATCGCGTGCCGTTCAAAACCGAGCGTTGCCAGGTCTGCCCTGATTGCCCGCCCGAAGCGCACTGCACCATGGGCTACCAGTTCCAGTCGCAACCCGAGGGGGAGGAACAGCTCTCCATCAGAACTATCGGCGAGGCGCCGGCCACCTGCACCCTCTGCTATGAATGCCGGGACACCTGCCCCCACGGCGTGTTCCAGGGCAAGATCAAGCGGATCAACGTCATTCCCGAGCGCTGCGTGGGCTGCCGGCTCTGTGAGCTTGCCTGTTCCGGAAGCCGCCTCGGCGT
>CAZWCD010000312.1:0-1665 GCA_964632275.1 uncultured Thermodesulfobacteriota bacterium | reverse complement strand
AGCCCGGCGAGCCGCCGGCGGTGCTGCTGAACTACTTCCCTGACGACTTCCTGCTGTTCATCGATGAAAGCCACATCACCGTTCCCCAGCTGAACGGCATGTACCGGGGCGACCGATCCCGCAAGGGAACGCTGGTTGAGTACGGCTTCCGCCTGCCCTCGGCGGTTGACAACCGGCCGCTTACGTTTGAGGAGTTCGAGCAGAAGGTCAACCAGGTGGTGTATGTCTCGGCGACGCCCGGTGAGTATGAACTGCAGAAGAGCCGGGGCAAGGTGGTGGAGCAGATTATCAGGCCCACGGGATTAACCGATCCTGCGGTTGAGGTGCGGCCGGCAACCAACCAGGTGGATGACCTGCTCGGCGAAGTGAGAAAGCAGGTGGAGCGGCAGGAGCGAACGCTGGTGACCACCCTTACCAAGCGCATGGCCGAGGACCTGACCGAGTATTATGCCGACCTGGGACTTAAGGTGAAGTATCTCCACTCGGATATCGATACGCTGGAGCGGGTGCAGATTATCCGGGATCTTCGGCTGGGTACCTTTGATGTGCTCATCGGCATCAACCTTTTGCGGGAAGGGCTGGACCTCCCGGAGGTTTCCCTGGTGGCCATACTGGACGCCGACAAGGAGGGCTTCCTGCGCTCGGACCGGTCACTCATTCAGACCTGCGGGCGGGCGGCGCGCAACCTCTCGGGCCGGGTAATCATGTACGCGGATACCGCCACCCGGTCGATGAAGAAGGCCATTGATGAGACAAACCGCCGCAGGATCATCCAGGACACGTTCAACCGCGAACATGACATCACCCCTGAGAGCATCAAAAAATCGGTGCAGGATATTCTGAGTTCCGTCTACGAGGCCGACTACTACACCGTCTCCCTTGCCGCCGAAGAAGAAGTGGAATATGTCAAGGCCGATGACATACCCCGCAGGGTCAAGCAGCTGCAGAAGCAGATGCAGGCGGCGGCACGTGAACTGGAGTTTGAGCAGGCGGCGGAACTGCGCGACGAGATAAAACGTCTGGAGGCGCTGGAGCTGCAGTACCGGTCAGGATGAAGGTAGCTACTTTTGTGTTGACATCTGCCGCATTTTTACATTAATTTGCAACCTATCCGGTAGGAGCGGCTTGAAGCCGCGAATTGATTTCTTTTGGAACGTATCATTTGACATTGAACCTCCATTGTGCCGGCGTGGTGAAACTGGTAGACGCACGGGACTCAAAATCCCGCGGGCTCACGCCCATGAGAGTTCGATCCTCTCCGCCGGCACCATATTTTTTAATAACTTAGACGCTTCTCTCATTGACGCGTTTCCTCCTGAATATGCTGGGTGTGCCCAAAGTGTGCCCGTGATTTTCATCATGGTACCTGGTTAGGCACATCGCAGCCTTTTTGAGGTCTGTTTCGTTGACGATGTTGTAGCGGTCAAAGACAGACCTTGTTTTGTGACCGGAGATCTTCATTGCCACCTTCTCGGGCACCCCGGCTCGCACCATATTCCTTACTGCCGTTCTCCGGAAGTCATGGAAGATCCTTCCGTCAAGCCCTGCATCTTTACAGGCCTTATCCCAGGATCCCCGGAAATCGTTAATTCTGTTACCCGCCCTGAAGAACACATAAGGACAATCCGGAAATGTGTTGTCCCTTACTTTCTTCTGGAAGGATAT
>CAZWCD010000311.1:0-1681 GCA_964632275.1 uncultured Thermodesulfobacteriota bacterium | reverse complement strand
CTGCCCTCAATCGTGCCGAGCTGATCGCGCCGTTCCAGCAGTCGATCGATGGCCGTGGCAAGGGCAATGCATGACCGGTACAGGGCATCCCGGTGAATGGTGGATGACAGGCGGAAGGCGGTTTCCTTTGCGTAATGCTCGTCGCGTTTCAGCGTCGTCCGCTGGGGCGCGCCGGAACGGCCGCGCGCTTCCCGGGAGAGCATCGTTTTGTCCTTCAGCAGCATCTCGGAAAAATAGTTCTTGAGAAACAGCATGTCTTTCTGCGAGAGCGGCGCAAACGCATCATTCATGCGCTTGCGGCAGGTGATAATCTCGGACAGCAGCTCCGTGAGTGCCCGCCGTGCATCCGGTGAAATGCCGGACAGCGTGTTGCCGCTCTCCAATTCCGGAATGGATGTGCTGCCGCTAGCAGGGGCGTCGGCAGCAGCAATATCCAGTTCGCTGACCGCCATCGCCAGAAGCGGCGCCAGGTCGGTCCGACCGGCTTCCAACCGGTGCGAGAGATCGGATGCATATGCTTCAATGGTGAGAGGATCGCGGAGAAATTGCTCTGTTGTGCCGATGAAATGGGCATCCCGGCCGCCTTCCGGGAGCTCTATGGACAGGTCCTGCTCTGCAAGCCGCAGGTGTCCGAGCAGCAGTTGCAGGGGATCAGCGCCTGTTTGCTGTTCGGGCGGACCGATGATACCTTCCGCTTTCCGGTGTGAGGCGTTATGATATAGGCACGCCGGGAGCAAGGCG
This sequence comes from uncultured Thermodesulfobacteriota bacterium, assembly GCA_964632275.1. GTDB lineage: Bacteria > Desulfobacterota > WTBG01 > WTBG01 > WTBG01 > CAZWCD01. The sequence continues at coordinate 940 of CAZWCD010000311.1, read as the reverse complement.
ACAACGCAAAGGAGCATAATCATGATGCGGGAACCAATCATGGCGGAAGATTACAGCAATGTGTTCAATGGTTCTGGTGGTGCGGTTATTGGCCGCTGCCAATCGGATTTACATTCATGTTACTCATCGGTTGTAAGGAGCTGAAAGTAAAGCCCAAACACCTTGACAATACATGGTGATGGTCTATTATGGCGAGGGAACATGGTTCAGGGAGTAAAAGTCAGAAGGAGGTATCCGGTATGCCAATACTCCTTCATCCCCATCATCCAGTCATCCTGCGACTTGATCGCAGGATCCACTGAAATATAAAAACTGGATTCTGCGGTTGAGCCGCAGAATGACCCGCTGCGCATTAAAAGGAGTTGTCCCTATGAAAGACGGCATCGGGGATTCCTTTCAAAAGGAAACGAAATACCGGCGGGGCAAACTGCCGGGCGGAGGATTGGATTGGGGAACGAAACCGGAGACCTATAAACGCTACCCCGATGCCCCCGTGGTTGATCTGCCGCAGCCGGCATTTGATCAGCGCTGCTCCGTCTGGGATGCCATGAAGACTCGAAGAAGCGTGCGGGAATTTGTGGACAAACCCATCTCCCCAGATCAGCTTTCCGGCCTGCTCTGGGCGGCCCAGGGCATCACGGCCCGGGTGCAGGGGTATGGGTTGCGGACGGCGCCGTCAGCGGGTGCGCTCTATCCCCTTGAGCTGTATCTCGCGGCGCACCATGTTGCATCAATTGCACCCGGGCTCTATCATTACGCGGTAGAGAAGCACCAGCTGGAGCAGCTCGCGCAGGGCGACCATCGCATCAAGGTGGCGCGGGCGGCGCTGGACCAGGAGGTGGCGTATGACGCCCATGCGGTCTTCATATGGACCGCGATTTTCGAACGATCCACGTGGAAGTACAAGCAGCGGGCTTACCGCTACGTTTACCTGGACGCC
>CAZWCD010000310.1:0-1705 GCA_964632275.1 uncultured Thermodesulfobacteriota bacterium | reverse complement strand
ACGACATCCTCCGGGTGCTGGGCGAGAAGGAGCTGCAGAGCTACCTGGTGAACGAGATCCAGGAGGTCTACCGGCTGCAGGGCGTCAACATCAACGACAAGCACATCGAGGTGATCGTCCGCCAGATGATGCGCTGGATCAAGGTCGAGGAAGTCGGCGACACGGAGTTCCTGCTCGACGAGCAGGTGGACAAGTTCCGGTTCTACGAAGAGAACGAGAGGGTGGAAGCCCAGGGCGGCGTCCCGGCCAAGGGCCGGCCGTTGCTGCTGGGGATCACCAAGGCGTCGCTCTCGACCGACAGCTTCATCTCGGCCGCGTCCTTCCAGGAAACCACGCGCGTGCTCACCGAAGCCGCCATCAGCGGCAAGGTCGATTACCTGCGCGGCCTGAAGGAGAACGTGATCATGGGCCGCCTGATCCCCGCCGGCACCGGCATGGATTATTACCACAACATCAAGCTCACCGAGCCGGTGGTTCCCATGGAAGAGCCCGCGCCCGAAACGGAGCCCGACCTGGAAGCCGACCTGCTGGGCGGCGGCCTGGACCTGGAGCCGGTCAAGACCAAAGGCGCCGACATCGCCTAGAGCCCGCAGCCTGAGTATTGAGGGAGTTTATCCGGTTTGATTTGAAGCTGGAAAAAAGAAAGGCGGCGTCCCAAGGGACGCCGCCTTTTTTATGGAGGAGTGATCGAAAACTAGGAACCTGCGGCCGTTCCCGGCGCAGTCGAGCCGATCGGTTCGTTGCCGGTGCAGGGACCGCTTCCGCAGCTGGGAGGCTCCGCATCGCCGGCCACTTCGATAAATCGAACGATTTGATCCGTGCTGATTCCATAAACGTAGCGGCCGGATCTATCCGGGGATCCCGGCGTTGCCACAACTGCGAAATCATCACCCCCATCCGCATCAGTCACGCCATTTACCGTACCATCCTCATAACCGTAGCCATTAAAACCGGTGTCGGTGAACCGGCTGTCCACAAATCCCGCGGTTCTCAGATCCTCGAGAGAGGCATAGTTTGCGTTGTTAACTGCGGCAAAGGCCACTTCGGCGGAACCCACGGTGCGGCAGCCCTGGATGGCGCCGGATTCGTTGGCGGCCATTCTGGCCTGCAGCATGCTGGGGACGGCGATGGCGGCGATGATGGCGATAATCGCCACGACGATCAAAAGCTCAATCAGTGAAAATCCCTGTTCATTCTTCATGGAACTTCTTCTCCTATAGTTTTTATTCTGGGGCATTCATCAACAAGTCCACTCTGACAGTTAGCAATTGCCGTGCCAGGTTTTCTCGCCTGAGTGAAAAAATCTTGTCTTTGTGTAAGTGCTTTTAAATCATGAGTTTGCACCATATGGAGAAAATCGCGGCCTGTCCGGCCTCTTGCCCACTGTCAAATTTCCGATGGTTTTCAGCAGTTCGAGTGCTGAAAAGCAGCACTCTACTAATGAAACAGGCTCGCTGGTTGCCAATACTTTTTCGGGGAATTCATTAGGCATGAGGTGAAGGGTTACAGGGTTACAGGGTTGCAGGGTTAGCGTCTGATGTTTCAACGGTATTCTTACGCGGTCTGTTTCGTTCCTGCGGGACTCCGCTTATTTCTAATCGATACCCGGGGTTCCCTCGCCCGCTCCGCGGGCTCCGTCACCCCGGGCTTTGCTGCGCCGCGCCTTATAGTAGGTCTGCAGCGCTTTTGCTGCAGACTTCCCCAT
>CAZWCD010000309.1:0-1707 GCA_964632275.1 uncultured Thermodesulfobacteriota bacterium | reverse complement strand
ACCATCAGCGTGAGCAGCGGGGTGGAGGCCGTTTCATACCTGTTGCGGTCCGGATCAAAGCAGGAAAATGCAATGGGCGGAATGGTATGCTGCTCGGGCGCTGTCGGGACCAGGACATATTCCCGGGTTTTCTGTCCCCCGATCCGGCTGCTCTCTTTGACTTCAATTTTGTCCTAGTGTTTCGAGGAGTATTTCGTGAAACCGGGCAGATCGGGCAGCGAAAGATCGGTGATCGTTTTCAGATATGCTGATTGCCGCTCATGCGATATCGTCAGGCATTCCTCTCGTCACCAATAACATCGCGAATTTTCACGCGTCCCCGCACTTGAGATTATCGATTGGACTTCATACATATTATGGGGTTGACCGTGGTTTATTGATTTTGATTGCGGCCCTGCCGTGACAGGTTGTAAGGTAATACGATCTATGACTGATATCGCCGATTCATCTTCCACGGGCCAAGCAACGCAATCTGCCGGCTATTCATCCTCGGGGTATGGCTGGTACGTTGTAGTCATATTGTACCTCTGCTACACCTTCTCCTTTCTGGACCGGGCCATCATTACCTATCTGGTAGAGCCGATTAAAGCGGATCTGCTGATCAACGATACTTATTTCAGCCTGCTTTCCGGTTTTTCGTTTGTCGCTTTCTATGCTTTTATGGGCATCCCGGTCGGCCGGCTGGCTGATGCCCGGTCGAGGCGCAATCTGCTGCTGGCAGGTGTTGCGGTGTGGAGCGCCATGACCATTCTCTGCGGCCAGGCTTCCACCTTCTGGGAACTGTTTTTCACACGCATGGGCGTCGGTGTCGGCGAGGCGTGCCTGATACCCTGCGCATACTCCCTCATTACGGACTATTTCCCCCGGGAAAAACGCAGCCTGCCGCTCACCGTTTTTTCCGGCGGCATCATGCTCGGGGCCGGGGTGGCCAATATCTGCGGCGGCATGGTTGCCCAGTACGCGCAAAGCGGTGGCTCGAGGGAACTCCTTTTTTTCGGCACGGTCCAGCCGTGGCAGCTGGCCTTTATACTTGTCGGCCTGCCCGGAATATTTTTTATAGCGGCCATCGCAACAATCAAAGAGCCGGCGCGACACGAGCAGAAAGGCAAACCGGACAGTGTTTTGATGTTCCGGTATCTTTACCGGCATTGGGCCACTTTCAGTTCCCTCATCGGCGGTACGACATTCGGGGCTATGGCCAACATGGCCATGCTGGGGTGGGCGCCCGTCTGGCTTGAGCGCCGTTTTGCATGGAATAAAGCGGAAATCGGACTGCACCTTGGGATCACCATCTTTATATTTGGAACAATCGGGCTTACACTGGCAGGCTTCCTGGCAAACAAGTACATTCGCGCAGGAAGGAAAACGGTTTATATCAAGATGATGATGGCGGCCGAAGCCCTGGTCCTCATTCCGCTTGTCCTTGCGCGCGTTTATGACAATCCTTACTGGGTGCTTCTCTGTATCGGGGGAACCATTTTCTTCACCGGTATGCCCAGCGGTCTCGGTCCTGCCGCCCTGCAGGAGATCACCCCCAACGAAATGCGGGGCCAGATTACGGCCATCGCCTTTCTTGTCCTGAATCTGGTGGCAACCACTCTCGGCAACACCCTGGTCGGAGTACTGACGGACTATGTCTTTGCCGATGTAAATGAGGTGCGATCGTCCGCCGTTATTGTTGCCGTTTTCGCTACGCTTATGGGCCTG
>CAZWCD010000308.1:0-1710 GCA_964632275.1 uncultured Thermodesulfobacteriota bacterium | reverse complement strand
CGCCGCTGATTTCCACGCCGAGATCTGCCGTATGATCAAAGGTTGTGTAAGGAAGGGCCACCGGACACCCGACAATCAGATTGTCATAGGCTGCACTGCTTATAAATTAATTATCAATCAATTTATGACCCATGTCAATCCATACCGTCACTGTCTCTTTTTACCGCTTGCTTTTGCGGAGCATTGTGCTACAACTGCCTCACCTTTGCAGCAACCCTTATGAGACGCCATGAAACCGGGCACCATCGTCAGCTATTTCGATAAGGACAGGATTACCAGCGCCATTTGCATGGAGTGCAAAGAGGCCAGGCTGCACCTGCTTACCGAGCAGAACCGGGAGATCAACCTGGGGGCAAGCCGGATCATCCACAGCGCTCCCACTGCGCTTAAGACTGACAACTCGCGCGAAACTCTTCTCAGGACACTGAAAGCCCTGCTTGAGGAAGCGGAAGCGCTTAAGGCGGGCATCAACACCGAAGAACTCTGGAACCTGGTCCAGGGTGAAGCAGAGCGCCTGGATGTAGCCTATCTCGCCGCATTGATTTTCGGAAGTTCCCCCACGTCCGCACAAGCCGCCGCGACACTCCGCGCCCTCTACGATGATAAAATCCACTTTAAGTTCAACCAGGGATCTTTCATCATTCACACTGCCGAACAGGTGCTGCAGATTGAAACGAAGCTCCGGCGCGAGGCCGAGCACAAAAGGGAACTGGAGGAAGGAAGCAGCTGGCTCAAAAAGAAATGGTCCGGCACGCCGGTGGACGACCCCGCCCGAAAAAGCCACTATGTGGAACTTCTGCGAGGCCTGGCCGTCTTCGGCGATGAATACCCCGAGGCGCAAAAGGCATCCGAGCTCCTGCAGCGGGCGCAGCTCAACCAACCGGACGCGGCGCTTAAACTGCTGATCAAAATGGGTGAGATGGGGGAAAATGAGAACATCCTGCTGGAGCGCTACGGCATTCCTTCCGGATGGCCCCCGGAGGCGCAGCAACAATGCGAGCATATATGTCAGTCGTTCATCGGGACGCTGCCGCCATTGCATCCGCTGCGGAGAGACCTGCAGGACCTCGCGGTCTTCAGCATCGACAGCGAAACCACCCGGGACGTGGATGACGCGGTCAGCCTGGAGCTCTCAGACGAGGGAAGCCGGGTGGGAATTCACATAGCCGATGTCGCTGAATTCATCCTCCCGGGAACGCCGCTTGATAAAGAATCCTCTGAACGGACCGCATCCCTGTACCTGCCGGAAGGCAAAATCCCCATGCTGCCCCCGCCGCTTTCCGAAGACATCCTGAGCCTGGCCGAGGGGAAAAGCCGGCTGGCGGTCAGCATGATCATCCAGTTTGACCGCTCCCTGAACTTCACCGGCTTCACCGTTTTCCCCAGCGTGATCAGGGTCAGCCGGCGCTTCACCTATGCCGAGGCAAACAGATTGATCAGCGACCGGGGAGATTTTTCGCATCTCTATGAACTGGCCTGCAGCCTGAGAGAAAAAAGAGTCAGCGCCGGCGCACTGCTGCTGCCCATACCCGAGCTGAACATTTCGGTTGCTGAGGACGGCGCCATCCAGATCTGCAAAAGGGAGCGGGAGCTGCCGAGCGAAATACTCATATCCGAGCTGATGATACTCACCAACTGGCTGTGCGCGGGATTCCTCCGGCAGCAGGCGGTGCCCCTTGTCTACCGCAATCAGCCGCCGCCGCGGGAAAC
>CAZWCD010000307.1:0-1738 GCA_964632275.1 uncultured Thermodesulfobacteriota bacterium | reverse complement strand
GCCGCTCTTGATATTTCAAAGGAAATAGCCCGCCGGACCGACCTCACCCGCGAATGCATCTACACCATCGACCCCTTTGACGCCAAGGATCATGATGACGCCATTTCCATCGCGCGAACTCCCCAGGGCTATCGCCTGGGGGTGCATATTGCCGATGTGTCGTTTTATGTGACTGAGGGGTCGGCGCTTGACGCGGCATCATTGGAGCGGGGCAACTCGGTCTACCTTCCCGGCATGGTCATCCCCATGCTTCCCGAGGTGCTGTCAAACGATGTCTGTTCGCTGCGCCCCAACCGGCGACGCCTCGCCCACTCGGTAATCATGGACTTTGACCGCCACGGGAAGGTGCTCGGCTGGCGGATCATGGACACGGTGATACGCTCACAGGCAAAGCTATCATACGAGGAGGTGCAGGATTTCTTCAACGGCCAGGCTGCCACGCCCGCGGTACGACGGGTTGCCGACAGTTTGCTGCTGGCCCGTGAGCTGGCAACGCTTTTAACGGGGCAGCGCGCCCTGGAGGGATCTCTTGATTTTGACCTGCCCGAGGCGAAGATCATCCTGAACAAGCAGGGAGAGGTGCTCGAGCTGGGCGACAAGGTGCGGCTTGAATCGCACCGGTTGATCGAGGAGTTCATGCTGGCCGCCAACCGGGCGGTGGCATTCGAGGCCTTCAACACCGGGCAGCCGTTCCTCTACCGGGTCCACGCAAAACCTTCCATGGCCAAGCTGACCGCTTTCTCCGAGATGATGGCGCGGCTCGGTCATACCTTTCGCACATCAGAACAGATCAAGCCGATTCAGTTCGCCCGCTTCCTCCAGCAGGTTACGGGCCGGCCGGAGGAGGATTTCATCAACGAGCTGATGCTGCGCTCAATGCAAAAGGCGATCTACCAGGGCGAGAACATAGGCCACTTCGGGCTTGCCTTCACCCACTATACCCACTTCACCTCGCCCATCCGGCGCTATCCCGATCTCCTGGTGCACCGGCTGATACGCAGGCTCAAGGGGGGAACCTATCCCGCCGCCTTCGCCCGCCGCGTCACCGGCCTTATCGAGCGGGTGAGCGCGCGCTGTTCGGAAACCGAGCGGGTGGCCGAGGCCGCCGAGCGGGAAGGGGTGCGCACCAAGCAGGTCTCCTTCATGGCCCGGCATGTGGGGGACGAGTTCGAGGGGATCATATCGGGCACGGTGGCATACGGCTTTTTTGTGCGGCTCACCAATCTCGGCGCCGAAGGAATGGTCCGCCTGTCATCGGTTGACGATGATTACTATCACTACGATGAAAAGCAATACCGGATCATCGGGCGGCACACCGGCAGGATATTCAGGATGGGTGATCCGGTCAAGGTGGTGGTCGACAGCGTCAAAACGGAGCTGAATGAAATCAACCTGACATTGGCTGATACGGGAAAGGGACCGAGGGGTTTGGAAGAGGAAAAACCCCGGCGCCAAAGCCGATCCTTCCGGAGGCGCCACCGGAGAAAATAAAGGCCGGAAGTAAGAGATTCTTCGCGGAGCTTGTTCTGCGCAATCAACGGAGATTCTTCGCTTCGCTCAGAATGACACCGTGAAGAGCTCGGAATGACAATGCAAGGACTGTACCTGCGTTCGTAGGGGCATATTGCCATGCGACCCTGTGATTATGCAGGATGTGTTTGTTTTGTCATGAGTGCAACGAAGGAGAGTGTCAGATATTCTGTGTAAATGATTTTTCTATTCAATGTACGGGTAACCG
>CAZWCD010000306.1:0-1757 GCA_964632275.1 uncultured Thermodesulfobacteriota bacterium | reverse complement strand
TTGAGTTGAATGTGCCAGCCGGTGATGAGCGCCACCGGCGTCCGGTCATCCAGTTTCTTTATCTCCTTTGCCACCTGCCAGCCGGACATTTCGGGCATGCCCAGGTCGGTGAACACCAGGTCAAAGTGCTTGCCGGCAAATAACGCGATTCCTTCCCGGCCGTTTTCGGCGGCCTCCACCTCAAGATCCTCCGTTTTCAGGATGTCGGTGAGGAGATTTCGCAAATCGTCCTCGTCCTCAATGACCAGGATGGAGGCCTTTCTCAATTTTCCGGACGCAGCCTGTGCCGTGCGCGCCTCGATCGGCTTTGCTGCCGCCGGAAACTTTATGACAAAGCACGATCCGGTTTCCGTCACGCTTTCCAGCGTGATGGTTCCCCGGTGACGGGTAATAATGCCGTGAGACGCGCTCAGACCAAGCCCTACCGACTGCACGCCCTTGGTGGTGAAAAAAGGATCAAAGATTTTATCCTGTATGTCCTCGGGAATGCCGGCGCCGGTATCCCGCACGATAATTACATTCCAGCCGTCTTCGCTGGACGTTTTGATGCTCAGCTCGCCGCCCCGGGGCATGGCATCAAAGGCGTTGTTGAACAGATTGGTAAACAGCTCCTTCAGCTCGGTGGTGTTCCCCTCGACGGGCGGCAGATCGGAAAGCTCCTTCCTGATGGCGATGCTTATATCGTTGCACTGGGCTTCGTCCTTCCAGCGAACGCGGGTCAGCTCCAGGCTCTGGTCGATTATTTCATTCAGATTGACCCGCGTAAAAAAGCTGCCCTCCCGCTTGCGCGAGAAGTCCTGGATTTGCTGTACGGTGCGGGCGCCTTCCAGGGCGGCCTGCTCAATCACCTCGAGACTCTTCTTCAGCTCCATCATCGCCTTCCTTCGCTCCTGCACATGCGGCTGGTCGGTGAATTTCATCATCAGCAGCTGGGCCCTTCCCAGGATGGCGGCAAGAATATTGTTAAAGTTGTGGGCCACCCCCCCGGCCAGCTCTTCCAGCGACTTGATTTTCTCGGACTGGATGAGGTGCCGTTCCATTTTCTTTCTTTCGGTGATGTCGCGGATTATGGATACGCCGGCAATGTACTCGCCTTCGGCATTGCGCACCATCGAGGAGAGGCACTCGGCGTCGATATGCTTCCCCTCCTTGGACTTAAAGGTCGGCTCGTAGGTGGTGAACCCTTTTTCGAAGAGCTCGGCGGTATTTTCCAAAATCGTTTTTCTCATTTCCCTGTCTTCGATGACCAGCGTGGAAGCATGCTTGCCCATCAGCTCTTCCTTGCTGAAACCGCTCATCTGGGCCAGGGCGGTGTTGCACGCGAGGATGTTGCCCATGGTATCAACAATCAATATGCCGTCCTTGCTGTTTTCAATCACCTGCTCCAAAAATTCATTGGCCTCCTTCAGTTCCTTCTCCGACTGCTTCCGCTGGGTGATATCGCGGAAATTTTCGACAATGCCCATGGGTTCGCTGGCGGTTCCCTGGAAGGGCGTGGCGGTGACGGCACAGGGTATTTTGGCGTTATCCTTGCGGCGAATTTCCGTGTCACAGGCGATCTGCGATTCTCCCGCGAGAATCCGCGTTAAAAAACAGTCGGAGGTGCGGCACATCGGGCAGCTGAACACCTCGTAGCACTTTTTCCCGGTCATTTCCTCCTCGCTGATGCCGGCCAGGGCGGCGAAGGTTTTGTTGACCAGCAGCACATTATAGTCCTTGTCAATGACCCGGACTCCTTCCACGATGTTATTGAATAT
>CAZWCD010000305.1:0-1758 GCA_964632275.1 uncultured Thermodesulfobacteriota bacterium | reverse complement strand
ACTAGGGTATGCGCTCAGCCGGGGCCGAGGGAATCCATTGCTTGATGGTGCTCTTCAGCTTTCCGCTGCTTTTCCAGGTTTCAAGAAAGCGATTTGCGGATTCGAGCAGGGCGGTATCATCTTTGCGAACTCCCCATGCAAGATTCTCTTCAGTTAAAAAGATGGGAATCAGCATAAGTCCCTGAGGTTCCTTGGCAGTAGCGTTCCACCAGATAACCGGAGCATCACCGATCACCATGTCGATGCGCTCCTCTATCAACGCCTGGACGGCATCCTTGGTCATCGTATAGGGGATCTTCCGGGTGGTGAGCTGAAATTCCTTTTGAACCAGGAAATCGCCGGTGGTTCCTTTCACAAAACCAACTCTGCGTTCGGTATTTTTTATGGCCGAAGCAGAAGGGTAGGACGATACATCCTGATTTCGCACCAGGACCATCTGGCCGGCCCTGAGATACGGAGCGGTAAAATTGATTCGTGTTTCCCTCAATCGGGTAATGGACATGCCCGACATAATGATGTCTATTTTCTTTTCCAGGAGCGCCGGAATGAGATCATCCCATGCCAGCACCACAAAACGGGGGGGTTCCCCCAGTGATTGCGCAAGAGCATTGGCAAAATCCGCCTCGATTCCCGCAACGCGACTCTCCTGATAAAATACAAGCGGCGGGGCCGAAGGCGTGACGCCTATGCGCAGGCTGTTTTCCTCAGCCGCTGCAGGCGCGGCCGCGGTTTTGACCGTGCCTGTGCCCGCACAACCCAAAAAAGCAAGCAGGCTCAGCATGCATATGAGCCCGATCCACATTTTTTGATCCATGATATGTCCCCTCATATTTTTTAAAACCTCCTGACAATGCACGTTGTTTTCCTGGATGTTCATGAGCACAGGAAATATAGGGCAATTAACACTAATCTTTTGAAAAATCAACAATTTTTATTTTCCTGGTTCTCCCCGATGTGCATGATACAAGGGTCAAAAATGCATGGATTGCAAGGACGGTCTGTGCTATGGTTATAGGCAAGCAAATGGTTGTACCGCAGGACGGGGATAAAACATGAAAGTGAAATGCTTTACTGATACAGATACTGCCCACATAGAATTTACGGACAGGGGGGTGCATGAGACGAAGGAGATAAGTGAAAATATCTATATAGATGTCGATGAAAAGGGTAATATCGTGAGTATGACAATTGAACATGCTAAAGCTAATGCAGGGCTCCGGGAGTTCTCATATCAAGAAGTGTCTCGACAAACCGCGTAAAGATGATCGAAAAGAAGGTCAAAAAATTCGATTTGAAAAAACATTCGTCAATCTGGGAAGACCTTGCCTACTGCTGAGCAGGACACCCCTCGAGCGAATCCCAGCTATAGAATTTCATGAAGCATAAAAAGAGAATGCACAACACCAATGAGTTGCGAGCCGAATACAATTTTGATTATTCAAAAGGGGTCCGCGGAAAGTATTGCCGGCGCCTGCTTGAGGAAGGATCGAATGTGGCTATACTTGATCCGGATATAGCCAAGTCCTTTCGCGATTCCGCATCAGTGAATGAGGCTTTGCGATCGCTCTTGGAACTGACACGTGCGACAAAGCGCTTAACGGGCCGAACAACCGGCCAATCAAAGAAACAGCGAACCGGTTAATTGTTTTTTAGATAGTATCAGATGGAGGAATAGGCAATGTACGGCTGGGCGGGAACCATACTGCGGGTGGATTTGAGCAGCGGCAGGATTGAGCGGCAGCCGCTTGACAAAAAGCT
>CAZWCD010000304.1:0-1778 GCA_964632275.1 uncultured Thermodesulfobacteriota bacterium | reverse complement strand
CATCCAGCACCTGAATCTCGAGCAGCTCTTTGGGATAGCGGAGACCCGCCACCGCATGGAGCAGTCTTCGAATAACATACATCTCGTTATAGATGGGGAGCTGAATGGTGACGAAGGGCAGCCCTGCGGGACGCTGCGCAGCGGTACAAGGCTGCTTCTTATATTTGAAATAGGCGCAGAGAATGTAATACCGGTGGATGCAATACACCGTCAGCAGGCAGAGAATGGCCAGGTACGCAGCAATGATCAGGTAATAAGTTACCATGAGTAGATTAGTTTATTCCCGACAATGTAAAACGCGAGACATGACATCATGCACATCGACAACAGCTCACATGGGGAAAAATGCGGAAGCAGGGTCCCCCCTCCTTTTGCGTTCGGAACCCCGCTTCCGGCTTTTACAATAATCATTAATTGGCTTTCTTAACCTTAATCCGCACCGGCTCTCCCTCGCCCGGAAGAATGTCCTTCCTCGGATAGTATCGTCCTGCGTAATAGTTTCGGGGATCATCAGTGCCATCGTAAGTGCCGCCGTCACCGAACCAGGTTTCCTCATTGGCCCTGGCATTGCTGGTAATGCCGCACACGCAGGCATACGAGCAGTAGATGCATCCCGGGTTAAAGTTGAGATTGGAGTCCCTGGTTCCCCCGAGGCGCGCTTCAATTCCCGCCGGCACAAAAGGTGGTTGCGGTGGCTGAAACTCGGAGGGCCCTTCCTCAAAGAGTTCGTCAAGGGTGTAAAACCGGGCAGCGCCGTCCCAGGTTATGGAATACTCGATCGGCTCGCCATCAGGAAATTTGCTGCCCCATTCATCCATCTCTCCGAAATAGATGCCATCCGCCATGTTGCCCTCCGGACTGACACCCAGGTTGGTAAGCAGTTCCTGAAAGCAGAACGGGGACACCTTGACCTGGAACATACCGAAGTTATGGAGCCCGCCGCCGTCATAAATGATGCAGTTGTGAGTGCCCCGGGTGGAGACATTGGCAAAATTGGTGTTGTTGACATAGCCGTTCATGATAAATGAACCTTCTTCCTCATTGACTGATTCAATGCCGGCACAGTATTGAGCAGTATCACTGCTGTAGCGTGAGCTCCAGGAGCGGTAATCACCGGACAGGTAGGACACACTTGTATAGCCGATCTCCCGGGCGATCCGGGCCGCCTTTCTCCCATCTGCCGCCGCGTCGCCATAAAAAACAATTCGGGAATCCTGATAGGTGCTCACAAAATCGTTGACAAGCTGATTGATCAGCAGGTGCGCCAGCCACGATGCCGCAATCGACGGCTCGACGGTTATGCTCACTTCATCATAACCATTGGTGTAATAGGGATTGGAACCGTCAGCGATCAGATCCAGCGGCGCAGTTAAGGCGTCCTTGATATGGCCGGCGATGAAATCGGCGCTGGTGCGGACGTCGACAACCAATAAACGGTTTTGCGCGCCCGGGGCAGTTTCGCCGCTCGCAATGGCTGTCTGCAATTGTTCCATGGTCATTGCCGGCGGAAGGGTACAGCCCGCCAATGTGCCCAGTGTGAACATTAGTATCGCGCAAAGGCTGATGAATCGGGCAATGCTTGCTGCTTGCTGTCTCATGGCCATAGCTTTCTCCTTCAGATATGCATGAATTGTACAACCGGTTCAACCTATCCTGTCAGATCTCCATACGATGGCTCTCGCTCGCTCACCTCCCTTCATCTCAATCCCTTGAAAAATAATAGACCAGGGCAACGGAATACTGGTCGCCTGCCGCAATGCTTTCGCCGTAGGGATAAT
>CAZWCD010000303.1:0-1778 GCA_964632275.1 uncultured Thermodesulfobacteriota bacterium | reverse complement strand
TATTAGCATCGCATCGCCATAGCTGTAAAAACGGTAGCCCCGCTCCCTCGCTTCCCGGTATGCCTGAAAAATATATTCCCTGCCCGCGAACGCTGCCACCAGCATGATCAAGGTGGATCGCGGCAAATGAAAATTGGTAACCAGGGCGTCAACTGCCTTGAAGCGGTAGCCGGGATAGATAAACAGGCCGGTGTGACCCTCCCCGGGCGCGATGGCGCCGTCTTCAGTCACCGCCGATTCAAGCGAGCGGACCGCGGTGGTTCCAACGCATACCATCCTTTTGTTCCGCCGCCGCGCCTCATTGAGGGCGTCAGCCACGGCGGGCGGAATGGTGTATCGCTCGCGGTGCATATGGTGCTCTTCAATGCGCTCAGCCCGCACCGGCTGAAAGGTGCCCCATCCCACATCGAGGGTAAGCATGAGCACCTCCACCCCTTTTCCCCTGATCCGATCAAGGAGGGCTTCGGTAAAGTGCAGCCCCGCCGTCGGCGCCGCCACCGCTCCCTCGGACCGCGAATATACCGTCTGATAGCGGTCCTGGTCCAGACCCTCTTCCCGCGCCGAGTGGTCCCGCCTGATATAGGGAGGAAGCGGCGTCCATCCGGCCTGTCCCAGCTCATCCTTCACCGCTCCCTCAGCGGTAAACCGGACCGCGTATCCTTCTTCCATCACCTCCACGATCTCGGCGGCCAGCGACGGCTGAAACCGGATCCGTGTACCGGGGTGCGGCTTTTTGCTGCAGGTCACCAGGCAGTGCCACACCGCTTCATGATCGCCGCCGTTGGCAAGGTGCCGGAGAAGGAACACCTCCGCCCTCCCGCCGGTCTCTTTCCTCCCCAGTAAACGGGCAGGGATGACCCTGGCATCATTCAACACCAGAACATCCCCGTCATGCAGATACTCGGTTATCTCAAAGAACAAACGGTGTTCAATGCGCCGGTCACGCCGGTGCAGCACCATGAGCCGGGAATGATCGCGTTTTTCTGCCGGGTGCTGCGCAACCAGTTCCGGGGGAAGATCATAATCGAATTCCTGTAGGTGCATGAAAGCTCATTGCAAAAGGCATTATAAAAAACTGTTTTTTATAGCAAATGTTTCTAACAATTGTCAAGGTTTTTAGGCAATTGGCAGTAGCTGGGATATTTCCTGCCGAGGCCGGTCATAAAAAGCTATTTACGGTTGAGCAACCCGCAGCTTATTCACGTAAATGACGAGCGCTTGTACCACACCCGAGCGCAAAATGCAAAACATAGCGTGCATGATTACAATCGCCTGTTTCCCCATTATTTTTTCGGCCGCCCTTGACACCGGTGCGTTACTATTGTAAGCTTTAATTATTAAATAAGAACAATTCTTAAAAAGTAGGCTCACCGCGATGAAAGATAAAAATCCCGATTTCAAAAACAAGCTGGATACCTTTGAAAAAATTTGCAGGGAAAACGGCCTTAAAATGACCCACCAGCGCCTTCAAATATTTTCCGAACTGGCGTCATCCTCAGAGCATCCTTCGGCGGAAAGTATTTTCAAGCGGCTGGTATCACGCTTCCCCACGCTGTCGCTGGACACGGTCTATCGCACCCTCTTCACCTTCGAGAAGCTCGGCATCATCTCCAAGGTCCAGGCAATTGACGACCGGGCGCGGTTTGACGGGAATCCCTTACCCCACCATCACATGGTGTGCATGCAGTGCAAAAACATCATCGACTTCTACTGGCCGGCCTTTGACGAGATACAGCTGCCGCACGAGACAAAAAAATGGGGCCGGATTAAATCGCGAC
>CAZWCD010000302.1:0-1789 GCA_964632275.1 uncultured Thermodesulfobacteriota bacterium | reverse complement strand
TTCATCCGTCCTCAGCAAATTCCCTGAATTGACCGTCATTGAACCAATCGGTCTGATGCCGGGTAAATATTTTTACCGGGAGATTTTTCCGGTTGAAGTCATCAATCTCAGGCAAACCGGATTGGAGGAACCAGGCGACCTTCTCAATGGTGACATTGTAAAAGCCTGGGCGGAGGGGCTCTGCGGACGTCTTGAATAAATGTGGAGCAGCGCCGCATCATCGCATTGGCAACCTTTCCATCCCACGTGGATGCATCAATTACAACCGGGGCACATATGAAAAAGGGCGTTTTGAGCATATGGCTTTGTTTTTTCATTATCTGCTGCGGCACATCGTTTGAGGGCGGAGGTACGGTGCCGGCATACGCCGCTGCGCCGCGGTTGACCGCTGCCGCGGGTGCCATGTGGGGTGAAGCGGGTTCCGAGGAAGGCCAGTTCAGAGGGCCCAGTGGCATTGCCGTCGATGCCGCGGGAAGAATATATGTTGCCGATACCCGCAATGACCGCATACAGGTGTTTAACCGCCGGGGAAGGTTTGTAACCGCGTTTGGGTCAACCGGGAAGGGGGAAGGCAATTTGGGAAGCCCGGGCGATGTCGCCGTTGATACTGAGGGCAATGTGTATGTCGTGGATCCGGAAAATTTTCGCATTGAAAAATTTAACGCCGACGGCAATTATCTGACCGCATGGGGCCCGGACGGCGGGATCGGCACGGGATTCATTCGCGAGCCGGTGGGCATTGCGGTTGACGCGGCGGACAACGTTTTTGTTGCGGATGCCTGGCAGTCGCTCATACTCAAATATGATGCCTCAGGAAACTTTATCACTGCCTGGGGAGACACCCTTGACGAAAACGGGGGCATGCTTTCCTTCCGGCCCACCTATCTGGCAATCGACGCCGCCGGAAACGTTTTTGCCACAGACTACTATAATAACCGGGTGCTGAAGTTCGACGCAAGCGGCGCCCTTATGACGGCGTGGGGTATAAGCGGCAGCAACCCGGGGGAATTCTCCTACCCTTCGGGGATTGCGGTTGACGACTCCGGCAATGTGTTGGTTGCCGATACCTTTAATAACCGCATCCAGCAGTTTGATAGTGGCGGCACGTTTGTAGCCGAGTGGGGATCCGAGGGAAGCGACTACGGCGCGTTCAACTGGCCGATGGGCATAGGCGTCGGCGCGTCCGGCGCAATCTATGTTGCGGACACCTTTAATAATCGAATTCAGGTTTTTGATGTTTCTGCTTCGCCCTGTATCATCACCGCGCTGCTCGGGGAAGCCGATTATCGGACCGAACGGATGCGCCATTTTCGTGATGCAGTCCTGGCGCACAGCATGCCCGGCCGGCGTATCATTGATCTGTACGGCAGAACCTCCGCGCTGCTGCAGCCGGTGATCGACAGGAGCCCGTTATGTAAATGCGTGGCGAGGATCATCCTGAAGTCAGCTGCCGCCGCTCTCACGATCATTGCCCCCTGACGACTCTTGCGGGTGCGCCGCGGGCATGATCATTTCCCGGCGCTTATACCGATTGCAAAGCGATCTTCAAACACTATTCTATAAAGGGAGGAGCGTATGATGATGAAAACAGCTAAAACACTTGCCGCCGTTGTCTTTCTCCTGGTTCTGTCCGCGCCACTCGTTTTTGCCCAGACGCAAGTTGCCGGCTGGATCGGCACGTGGACGGTAACCATGAACGATGAATCAACCGTCACCTGGGAAATTACCGACACATGGGTCAGCGAAAGCGGGATGAGCGAGGTAGCCTACGGCATAAAGAATCCCGGCG
>CAZWCD010000301.1:0-1791 GCA_964632275.1 uncultured Thermodesulfobacteriota bacterium | reverse complement strand
GGCACCGATGGTACGGCCCAGCCCGAAGGATTTTGTGGCAAATATGCGCGGGAACCTGCCCTGGCGGGAGAAGCTGCGCCTCTTTATCCGGAACAATTTCATCAAGATCAAAACCGGCCGGAACTGCTGCGGCCACCCCGGGGAGCCGGGCTGCTGAAGCGCAAAGCCCAAAAGTCCCGGAGGGACGAAAGAATAGTGCAGGGGCGACCGGCCGGTCGCCCTTAGCTTTTGGATACGACCGGGATCCCCGCTTTTGGGGAGGTCTGATGCACTGACCGATCAGAATGCGATGTGGGAAAAGGAGACTACCGGAGCAATCATTACATCAGGCATTGCCGAGGGAAACGCATTCATATAGGTTTGCTTCAGCAGATCTCTTGCGGGGGCCGCATGGTGATCAAGCGTGCCATAGAACGTCCCCACAAGGCAGAGCGTGAAACCGATCAGCATCAGGACGCGCAACATTTTCTTCAGGCCGGGCGCATGATCCATGTGGCCCCGGAAATATTCAACTGGATGGATCGATAGTGTAGTCATTGTCTTTTCTCCCTTCCCGTTATGGTGCCGTTAGCCGATTGCCATTCTGTTTTCTCGATTACACGATACGGCCAACCCGCATAAAATTCAATCGGGGATTCCCTGTTTTTGACCGTCGCAATCTCTGATTTGCAGCATCAAAAACCCTGAGCAGGCTGTTGAAAAACACCCATCCCCTGCGTTACACGCTCATCCTTCGTCACTGCCTGGCTGAGCTCCCTGGCCGAGCACGGCGCGGCCAAGTCGGCGTACTTGCATGTACGCCGCATTCCTTACGGATTTCGCGTGCCTTGCATCTGGATGTTTTTGAACAACCTGCTGAAAATACTTTTTCAACAACCTGTTAGTATTGTTTGCTAAGGATTTTCGCGGGCAGGAGGACGGAAATGGATTTCTTCAGGACTGCGTATGCGGTATGCGGAGGGTTATGCGGGTGCCTTTGCCGGGTGCGGTTTTAATGTCCAGGTTGCCGCCGACATAGTTTAACCGCTCCTTGATGCTGAAAAGTCCAAACGAATTGCTTTTGGTCGCGGGCAAACCGGTTTGGGGAGCATTAAATCCAATGCCGTTATCTTCAACACGTACTTTCATACCTTCCTGGTCACGTTGAAGGGAAACTTTTACATGGTCGGCCCTGGCATGTTTCGCAATATTAATCAGTAATTCACGCACGACATTAAAGATGAGGATGTTTATCTCCTTGTCCAGCGATCGCGGCTGCCCGTCATCTTCAAATTGCACGGTGATGCCTTCCCGCTTATGCATTTGTTCAACAAGCCATTCCAATCCGGCGCCGAGGCCCAGTTCATGGAGAATAGGGGGATTCAGCTCGTATGTCAGGGAGCGGGTGTTTTCGATCAGCCGGGCAGTGGTGGAAAGCATTTCGCTTGAAAGCGACCTGCTTTCCTGAAGAGATTCTGACTGCTGCAGCATTTCCAGCTTGATTTTTAAGGTGCATAACGACTGGCCGATTTGATCGTGCAAGAATGATGCGAAGTCCTGCCGGTTCCGTTCTTCAGAGGTGATTAATTGTGATGCCAGAGATTTTAGCTGGCTCTGATAATCAAGTATTTGTTCTTCAGAATGCCTCCGCTCGGTGATGTCATCAACCATTTCTACGGCTGAGGTTATCCTGCCTTCCTTGTCTTTGAGGGGGGAAGATATGATCCGGTAATGGATGATTTTATCACCGCGCGGCGTATTGGTTGTTGATTCATGAATCAGCCCGTCCCGCAGGGTCTGAATGGTGGGACA
>CAZWCD010000300.1:0-1812 GCA_964632275.1 uncultured Thermodesulfobacteriota bacterium | reverse complement strand
CCCTCGATTCCGGCATGGAGGGCGGCTTTACCCTCCATTCCTACGGCAGGGGCACGTACCTGGACGCGGTCGGGACGCTGCGGGATGAGGACGACCAGCGCTATCTGCTTAATTTCGGTGCCGGCAGGATATTTGAAAGCGAGACGACCTACACCCGCTTCAAGCACTACCTCGATCATGATTCCCTGGCCAACCAGGATTCATACACCGACCATGACCCATTCAGCCGCAATGCCATCATCCGCGAGGAGATGAAAAGCGAAAACACCCTGCGCATCCCCTTCATTCCCACCCTCACCTTTCATGCTGATTTCCGGGAGCTCGATAAGCGGGGCCACCAGCAGGCAACCACGGTGAGCAAATGCACCGAGTGCCATGTCACCTCCAGGGACAAGCGCATCAACCAGCGCACCACCGATAGTGACCTCGGCGCGGAAATGACCGTGGGTTTCCTCACCTTCCAGTACAGCAATCTGCAGCGGAGCTTTGCCGAGGGAGGTGCCCCGCCGCTGGCATACTACGGGTTCTCCTCGCCGGCATTTCCGGTGGAAGGATACCAGTATTATGGTCGCGTGTCCGATTCACGCACTTCAACCAACCGCCTCCGCACCACGGCGGTACTGCCGCTGCGCTCGTCGCTGAGTCTCGACTACCGGGCGGGGACCAACCGTAACCGGGACAGCGGGGCCGAGCGGGATTTTGACAGCATCGCCGCCCGTCTCTCCACCGCTGCTTTCAAGTATGTTTCGTTCAGCTTCACCTATCACGATTACAACATGGATACGGATGTTCCCGATGCCATGGAGCGGGATTTCACCCGGAGTTCGGTTTCCTTTAAAACCATGCCCTGGAAGAAGAGCTTTTTCACCGGGGGATACCGCTGGGAGGAGGTGGAGCGCCGGGACAGCGCCGAGGAATCGACGGCGCGGGAGGTCGCGTCTCTTTCCTTTGTCAGCAGGCTGCATCGGACGCTTGATCTGAATCTGCGGTATCGCAACGAGAGAACCCGCGATCCGTTCGTCAATGAAGAGTGGAAGCTGTTCAGGTCGCTCATGACCAGCGAGCCGACCCGGCGCGATGAGGCGCGGATGGCGATCAACTGGAGCCCCCGGGGAAACCTGTCCCTGTCCTCGTTCATCGTCTGTGACCAGGCTGACAGCAGCAGATATGACATTGATGAGGAACGGGTCGAGGCCATGCTCAGCATCTGGTACGCCCCACGGGAGAACGTCACCGTCACCGGCACCTACGGTCTCATTGACACCAGGATTGATGCGAGCACCGCCTACCGGACGGTTCACGGGGTCTGGCTCAGCGATATCACCGCCGACGACCATGTTCCCTATGACGGCCGGAGCAACTTTTACAGCCTGCTGCTCAACTACCGCTTGCTTCCCAACCTGGCCCTGAGCAGCACCCTCAGCTTTACCGATTCCCGCGCCGACTTTGATTCCAGCGTGTATGATACGAACGTGGGAGCATTTTCCGACCTTACCATCGAACGGCTTGATGCGTCCTTCGGGCTGGATTATCTGTACAAGCCTTCCATCAGCTTTTATGCTACCTATAATCTGAGAGACTACAATGATCGGGAAAACGACGATCTTGACGGCAGCCTCCACTATATCAGCCTGGGCGTGCAGTATGCGTTTTGAACCGGCGCAGTGTAACATGCCGTCGAAAGGAAGGACATGAAAACCGGCATGAGGATTGCGGCGTGCTTCCTGCTCTCCTGCTGCATCTGCACGGCTGCCGAAGCGCTGCTGGTAACGGTAAGCCGGGAGGAGGCGGAGACGGCGTTGCGGCAGGGCA
>CAZWCD010000299.1:0-1847 GCA_964632275.1 uncultured Thermodesulfobacteriota bacterium | reverse complement strand
TCATACTCGATGAGGCAAATATAGCGGTCTATTTTTCATTGCTCACGGTTGAAGACCTGCTTGCCCTCATTGACGGGAAGCCGGATTCGGTTGAACTTGTTTTCACCGGAAGAAAGGCGGACCCGCGACTGATTGAGCGCGCCGACCTGGTGACCGAGATGAAGGATATCAAGCATTACTACCATAAAGGGATTGTAGCCCGGGACGGGATTGAAAAATAACCTGCGGATTCACCAAACCGGCTGCGCCGCTGCAGACATAACGGCGTATTCAAGGAAGGAGGGCTCATATGAAGGTTGTGGCATTTAACGGCAGTCCAAGAAAGGAAGGCAACACATTCCAATCACTCAAGGTGGTATGCGATGAACTGGAGCAGGCGGGTATCGATACCCAAATTGTCCAGGTGGGCGGGAAGCCCCTCCGCGGCTGCACATCCTGCTACGGCTGCTTTAAGAACAAGAATCGGGAATGCGTCATCACCGAGGATGAGTTAAACGATTACGTCAGGAAAATGATCGAAGCGGATGGAATGATTATAGGCTCCCCTGTGTATTTCAGTAACATCAGCAGTGAAACAAAGGCTTTGATTGACCGCGCCGGCCTGGTTGCCAGGGCCAATGATTACCTGTTTGCCAGAAAAGCGGGTGCTGCGGTGGTGGCGGTGAGAAGGGCAGGGGCGACCTTTGCCTTTTCCGCCATCAATTTTTTCTTCTTCATTCAGCAGATGATGGTGCCTGGCTCGGTCTACTGGAATCTCGGAATTGGACGGGAGCCGGGAGAGGTGCAGAAGGATGAGGAAGGCATAGTGACCTTTAAAACCCTGGGACGCAATATGGCCTGGCTTCTGAAAAAAATTAAGGCCTAGTCTCGGGGCAGAATCAGTCTTGTTTAAAAACGCAGCAATAGAGTCATTGCGATCAGCGCGAAGCAATATCATCTTCTGATGCTTTGATTCAGCTATTAAAACAGGGATTGCATCGTCGTACCGCGCAATCGGGACTCCTCGCAACGACGGGTTTAGGGTATTTCTCATAATCGGTTATTGCTGGAACAAGATACGAAATAAAGTGCTAAAGGTTAGACGGGTGGACCGGCGGCAACGAATTCTGCGAGTATTTGCATATGTCCCTGTTTAAAATATCCATTGAGAAAGAGGCGGCGTTAAGCGGGCGCATGCAGCGGCTGGGTGTTCGGGAATGCGACTTGGAAGAGAGCTTCATCCGCTCTTCGGGTCCGGGCGGGCAGAATGTCAACAAAACATCCACCTGCGTGTTTATACGGCATCTGCCGACCGGCCTCTCGGTGAAATGCCAGCGTGAGCGCTCCCAATCGCTCAATCGGTTTTTAGCCAGAAGGTTGCTCCTGGACAAGATAGAGCGGATGCAGACGGGAATCATCGATGAGGAGAAACGAAGGATTGAAAAAATAAGGCGGCAAAAACGAAAACGCTCCAAGCGGGCGAAGGAGAAAGTGCTGGAGGAAAAGCATCGCGACGCCCAGAAGAAGCGGCTCCGGTCCGCCGTTACTTATGAGCATGAATAATACTGGTAGGAGCGGCTTTCGCCGCGATAATAGAGTAGCAGCGGGCGCCGTTAAGATGCATTATATGCAGCCTCGCTTTTCGGCCAGCAGGCTGGCAATGGCCCGAGTTGCTGTTCCTGAGCGGTCTATGCGCTCATGGTAATAAATGATATGGAGATCGCTGAAGCTGTGCAGGAGTTCGTTGGGTTTTAGAAGAAATTCACGATTGCGCGGCCTGCCGAAGCGGGCTTGCTCCAGGGTGTAGGTTTCGAACAGCAGCATGCCGCCGTCGACCAGCCCCTCCTTGATGGTGTGGAACAGCTTCC
>CAZWCD010000298.1:0-1952 GCA_964632275.1 uncultured Thermodesulfobacteriota bacterium | reverse complement strand
CCATCAAGCCCGACTATTATGCCGCACAAAACAATCTGGGCACCATCTACAAGAAAAAGGGCATGATCGATGAAGCCATGACCGAATTTAAACAGATACTTTCCAAGAACTTTAATTTTCCCTACGCGCACTTCAATCTGGCTGAATGCTATTTTAGCAAGGGGAATATGCACTCAGCGTCGGAGCACTATTACAAGGCAGGGCTCTTTTTTGTCGAGCGGGGCGATAAAGCATGGGCACAAAAGTCATATGACGCTTTAAAACAAACCAACGCCCAGCCGGATAAGGTTCAAGCGCTGCTCGAAAAGATGAACGAAGCAGCGAAGGCGGAACCGGCCGCCATTAACCAGGTTATAGAGGTATCGCCCAAGGCACACTAGCCGGTTGTTGAAAAAGCGTCTTCAGGACGAAGCAGGGAAGCACCGTATACACGCAGCGGCACACCGGGAGCCGAGCCGGTGTGCGGAAGCGTTCTATCAACAACAGCGCACACGGATTACTTTTCTATCATCGGCACGATGCCGTCAATGATCCTCTTGATCTCCTGTTTGTACCCCTCATCCTGTTCGATCATCCTCACCATCGCGGGGCTCCAATCGTAATACAGCTTGATTAATGCTTGGCCTTCGGGTGTTTTGCTGAGCACGTCATCGCGGAAGGTTCTCAGGATGGCAATCTTGGTCTCATCATTGTCCAGCGCGACTTCAGCCGCGCAGGGCCCGGGAGGACCGGTATAACACATGCCGGTTCTCCGGCCGGTACCGCAATAGGGATAGTTTACGGGACAGCACCACCCGTTATTACAATCAACCGGGTAATCCGCCGGGCAGCCAACGTTGACGGTGGTTGTGGTGATGCCGGATGAGGGGCAATACTCCTGGTAGGTATAGCAGTAGCCGTCGTCACAGCAGATGGGATAAAAGTAGGGACAGCACAAATTGTTGCCGCAATCAACCGTGTAGTCCGGTTCGCCCGGAGGCGGACAACTCCCCCCCGCGGTGGTGGTGGTGGTGGAAGAAAAGACCGTGGTGGTGAAGGGGCTGATGGTGGTGGTGATCGCTGCTCCCGCAAAGCTTAAATCGGCTGCATCGGTGCCAAACAGGGTCAGCGAATCCTCGGACGTGACGTAGGAAATCCGGAAAAAACCGCCGTCGCCCGCGCCAGGCGTATACGGCGTGAATGAAGCGGTTTCGCCCCAGTCGGTGCCCCAGCTGTTTTTAACAATCCAGCACTGCTGGCTGTCATCGTAGCCGATGATATACACCAGATGTCCGCCTCCCTGCTCATCGGTTTGCGGAACCGGCTCATAAATTCCTCCGGTGTAATAGGCAAAATCCTGGTATGCCAGCATTCCGCACGGCACGGGTTTATTTACCAGCACTGCCTTTATATAATCCGGATACGGTATGTAGCCGGCTTCGCCGGCGATGAACGAATACCCGGACAGTTTATAGGATCGTGCTGCTGCATCAGCACAGGCGTTGTAACAGGGCGGTTCACTGCCGGATTGCTGGGATGATGCATAGGGAAAACACGTTTCGTCGGGGACGCCGGTGCTTATGAGAAAATCCGCCACCAGATTGGTGTAATTGCCGTAGCAGCCGCCATACTCATAGCCGCCTCGTGTGCCGCTGGGACCGCAGGATACAATGTACTGCTCGGCCAGATCGATGAAAAAATCGGGGTTGCCTTGCGACAATTTGATGAGCGTTTCCAATGTGCCGGAAGTGGCGAATGAGTAACAGCTGCCGCAGCGCCGCTGGTTTTTGATGGGGCTTATCCAGTTGCCGCCGTTATAGTTTCGCCAGTCCAGCGAAACCGAGGCGGCCAATGGGGCAAGCAGGCCCGCATGCCGGTCCATCATGCGAGCCTGTTCAGGAAACCGGTAGGTGAGCAGCGACGCAAATTCCTCGGGAGCGAGGTCTGAAACAGAGGTCTTGCCCGCAGTCCAG
>CAZWCD010000297.1:0-1959 GCA_964632275.1 uncultured Thermodesulfobacteriota bacterium | reverse complement strand
AGGCAGGTCGCCTTCTGGGTCTTGGGAAAGGCAATGGCGTCCCTGATGGAATCAATGCCGCAGAGCAGCATGACCAGCCGGTCCAGGCCGAGCGCGATGCCGCCGTGCGGCGGTGCGCCGTACTCCAGGGCATCAAGGAGAAAGCCGAACTTGATGCGCGCCTCCTCCTCCCCGATGGCCAGCGCCGAGAACATCGCCTGCTGCACCTCCCGGCGGTGAATCCTGATGCTGCCGCCGCCCACTTCGTTGCCGTTTAGGACCAGGTCGTAGGCCCGGGCCTTTACCCGCCCCGGATCCTGCTGCAAATATGCCAGGTCCTCTTCAACCGGCGAGGTAAAGGGGTGATGAAGCGCCTCAAACCGTTTTTCCTCTTCGTTGTACTCGAGCAGCGGGAAATCGGTCACCCAGAGCGGGCACCATTTCTCGCTGTCGATCAGCTTCAGCTTCTGCCCCAGGTGCAGCCGCAACTGCCCCAGGGCGGTGCAGGCAACCTTGGGCTTTGCATCGGCAACCACCAGCAGCAGGTCTCCAACCTGTCCGTCGAGCGCCTTCATGAGCTGTTCGCGCTCCCCGTCGCTGAGAAATTTGGCGACCGGCGACTGCATACCGTCAGCGGTAACTTTGAACCAGACCAGTCCGCCGGCGCCGTATACCCGCGCCAGCCCGGCCAGATCATCCAGTTCCTTGCGGGAAAACTCGGCGCATCCCTTGGCATTGAGCCCGATAATAGCCCCGCCGGCAGCCGCCTCCGAGAACACTTTAAAAGGAGAGGATGCCAGGTGCGCGGTCAGCTCGTTGAGCTCCAGACCGAAGCGGGCGTCCGGCTTGTCCAGCCCGTAGCGGGACATCGCCTCCTGATAGGTGAGCCGGGGAAACGGGCTGGGAATCGACAACCCCTTCACCTCTTTAAACAGGAGAACCAGCAGTCCCTCGATGAGCGAGTAGATGTCCTCCTCACGGACGAACGAAAGTTCCAGGTCGATCTGGGTAAACTCCGGCTGCCGGTCGGCGCGCAGGTCCTCATCGCGAAAGCATTTCACCACCTGGTAATAGCGGTCATAGCCGGAAACCATGAGCAGCTGCTTGAACAGCTGCGGGGACTGGGGCAACGCGTAGAACCGGCCCGGATTGACCCGGCTCGGCACCAGGTAATCCCGCGCCCCTTCCGGTGTGCTCTTGGTGAGAAACGGCGTCTCCACCTCGATAAAGCCCTGCTGATTGAAATAGTTCCGGGCAAGGTGCGTGATCTTGTGCCGCGTCATGAGATTGCCCTGCAGCTCCGGCCGTCTCAGGTCAAGGTAGCGGTACTTGAGCCGCACATCCTCTGAAACCGCATGGCGGGCGATAATTTCGAAGGGCGGGGTTTTCGATTCATTTAAGATGGTGAGCTCCGTGGCCAGCACCTCGATTTCTCCCGTCTTCATATTGGGATTGGCGGTCCCTTCCGGACGCGCCGCCACGCGGCCCTTCACCGCGATGACATATTCATTGCGCAGGCTGTTCGCCTTGACATGGGCCTCGGCGGCAACCGCGGGATTGAAGGAAATCTGCACGATCCCCTCGCGGTCCCGCAAGTCGATGAAAATAAGACCCCCGTGGTTTCTGCGGCTCTGCACCCACCCCATGAGCACCGCTTCCCTGCCGATATCGGTTGCCCGCAGTTCTCCGCAATAATGGCTTCTTTTGTCCGTACCCAGCGGCTCACTCATAGGCGGCCTTCTCACTCCATTCAAAATCCCGGTTTATTACCTGAACCCTGACCATGGTCCCCGCGGCAAATTCCGACTGTGTCTCCGGTAAAACGATCAGGCCGTCGGCCTTCACCATGGAAAGCAGGATGCCCGATCCCTGCCCGCCGGTGGTGGTAACCGCGTACCCTCCGTCTTCCACGCTTATGGCGCAGCGCAGAAAATACTTCTTGCCTTCCTTCTTGACCAATCGTTCCTTCAGGCGCGCCTC
>CAZWCD010000296.1:0-1963 GCA_964632275.1 uncultured Thermodesulfobacteriota bacterium | reverse complement strand
TGATGGTACTGCATGGGTAACTGTGTGGGAGAGTAGGACGCCGCCGGGGATTGATGTATAAAGCCTTCCATTTTTAATTATGGAAGGCTTTTTTTATGTGCGCCCGGCAGGGCGCACCTGTGGCGTTGTCTGAATGAAGTCCCAGTGCATGGGTGGTGATTTAAAAAAACGCTTAGCTGTTTTTATTCATTGTGATATAAGTTCGCTATTGCGTTCTGGCCATCAATGCAAGCATAATTACCTGCTTGAACTGCGGTCGTTTTATATTGATGACGCTGGGGGGGGCAACCTTAAAATTTTAAGTTTGAAAGAAAAATCTTATTATCTCAAAAGGTTCATCCATGCCCATCTATGAATACCGCTGCCGGCAGTGCCGGAAAAAGTTTGAGCACATCCATCTCAGTTCGGGAAGCACTGAACCCGTTTCCTGCCCGAAATGTCAAAGCCGGGAGCTTGACCGGCTCATCTCGCGGGTGCGGGTGATGAAATCGGAGGAGAGCCGCCTTGAATCGCTTGCCGATCCTTCAAAGCTCTCCGGCTTTGATGAAAATGACCCGCAAAGCGTTGCCCGGTGGATGAGAAAGATGGGGAAAGAAATGGGAGAAGACCTGGGGGATGATGTCGAGCAGGTGGTGGAAAAAGCGATGGAGAAAAAGAAAAATTCAGAGAGCGGGGAGAGCGAGTAGTAACTACAGTAGTAACTGCCAGATCAATGAATGCTCATAATCAAAAGGTCGTGCTGCGGCTCGACCGCAGAATCCAGTTTGAATGTATTTCAGTGGCTCCTGCGATCAAGTCGCAGGATGACCTCGTACTATGAATAAAAACAAGATTTCTCGCTTGCGCTCGAAATGACATGCATATGCCGGGTAACGCAATATGGAGGGCCACGCTCTGTCGTGGCTGTTTATTTTAAGCGGACGCAACAAAATGCGTCCCTCCATTGATTGTCAACACGGAAGACAGGTCGTCCCTACTTTTTACCCCGGGTTCCCTTCTCTTTCGCCTTGCCGGATTCCTTCTGATACTGCGCGTATGCCTCATTCACCGAGGTGTTCTCATGCACGATGGCCCGCACCGCCTTGATCATGGCAACCGGATCGTCGGAGCGGAAAATATTCCTACCCATGTCCACTCCCTTGGCGCCGCCCTGCATGGCATTGTAGGTGAGGGTCAGGGCATCCTTTTCCGGAAGCTTCTTGCCCCCAGCCATCACGATGGGCACCGGACATCCCCGCACCACTTCCTCAAACCCTTCACAATAGTACGTTTTAACCATGGAAGCGCCGAGCTCTGCCGCTATCCTGCAGCTTAATCCCAGGTACCTGTTGTCTCGCACCATCTCCTTTCCCACCGCGGTAACTGCCAGGACCGGCATGGCGTAGCGCATGGCCTCATTGACCACATCCGAGAGGTTCTGCAGGGTCTGCTTCTGGTGGGGCGAGCCGACATAGATGGACACCGCCACTGCGGCAACGTTAAGGCGCACCGCGTCCTCTACCGACGTGGTAATCACCTCATCGGAGAGTTCGTCGGGGCGAGCCATGCTGTTGCCGCCCGAAACCCTGAGCACAATAGCGGTGCCGGTATTCGGATCCACGCATTCACGAAGTACCCCGCGGGTGGGCATTAACGCATCGGCCAGGGGAAGAAGCGGCGCAATGGTCTTGCCCGGTTCCTCCAGACCGCTGGTCGGTCCCTGGAAGTAGCCGTGATCAACGGCCAGCATGACGGTGTGTCCGCTCTCCGGTTTAATAATCTGCGACAAGCGATTTTGCATTCCCCAGTCCATTATGGTTGCCTCCTTACGGGTTACACGTTGCAGGTTAGATGTTGCACAAAGTGATGCAAGATGCAAGAAAATGCCGTATGTCAAAGCGAAATTAAAAAACCAGATCCTTCGTTTCACTCAGACCTTATGCTTGAGATGGGTAATCACATTTTGAAAAAAGAAAAAGGCAAG
>CAZWCD010000295.1:0-2028 GCA_964632275.1 uncultured Thermodesulfobacteriota bacterium | reverse complement strand
ATGGTAACCGACGGCATGCTGCGGTTGACCGGGGAATCCGGCGTTGATGCCGCCTGGAAGAAGCTCTTCAGGCCCGGTGACGTGGTGGGGATCAAGGTCAACGCCAT
This sequence comes from uncultured Thermodesulfobacteriota bacterium, assembly GCA_964632275.1. Taxonomy (GTDB): domain Bacteria; phylum Desulfobacterota; class WTBG01; order WTBG01; family WTBG01; genus CAZWCD01. Next base: position 1,921 of record CAZWCD010000295.1, on the reverse strand, counting down.
GGGGGGAACGCTGAGCGCAACCCGCCCCGGCGTGGTTGCTGCCATCGTTTCGGGACTGAGAAGGGCGGGAATCCGCGAAGAAAATATCATTGTCTGGGACCGGCTGACCGATGAATTGCAGAAGGCCGGATACGTTATCAACCAGTCGGGGCCGGGCGCCAGGTGTTTTGGCACCGACCGGGACTATGACTCATATCCCGAAACCGCCGGATCCATCGGAAGCTGCTTCAGCACCCTGGTGTCATCGCGCTGCACCGCCCTGATTAATGTGCCGGTGCTGAAGGATCATGACCTCTCCGGGGTTTCCCTGGGCCTGAAAAACTTCTACGGCGCCATCCATAATCCCAACAAGTATCACGACCATAACTGCGATCCCTACATCGCCGATCTCAACACCCATCCGTATCTAAAGGACAAGCTGCGGCTCACCATCTGTGATGGGCTTACCATGCAATACAACGGGGGGCCGGCCTTCAAGCCGCAGTGGCATGAATCCTTTTCCACCCTTGTGTTCGGAACCGATCCGGTTGCCGTTGACCGCATCGGCTGCAGGCTGATAGAAGAGAAGCGCAGGGAGAAAGGGCTTCCCTCTCTCCGGGATGCAGGCAGGGATCCGGCGCATATCACCACGGCGGCCCGGAGAGGGCTGGGCATGGACGATCCGGCGCGGATCGAAGTGGTGTCGATGTAACAAGCAAAAAGGTCTTTGTAGGGGTGACCGGCCGGTCGCCTCTACCTGCGGATAAGATTTTTCTGAACGTTCTTCCGGAAGCTTTAGGGAACGTACTATGGATACTCATTGCAGCCGACGAGAATTCTTTACCCGCCTCGCCCAATCCGCCTGCGGGCTGGGCCTCTGCGGCATGCTCTCGCCTTCGCCGGCCCTGGCGCAGGATGCGATTCCGCCGTTTGAGGTGACGTTTTATACCAAACTTCCTGACGCCAAGATCCGCTGCGAGATATGTCCGAGAAAATGTGAGATTGCCGACCTGGAGAGGGGGTACTGCGGCAACAAGGAGAACCGCAAGGGCATCTACTACAGCCTGGTCTACGGAAACTGCTGCAGCGCCCATATCGATCCCATAGAGAAAAAGCCGCTCTTTCATTACCTGCCGTCCACCGAGGCATTCTCCATTGCGGCCGCCGGCTGCAACTTCGAGTGCAAGTTCTGTCAAAACTGGAATATCGCGCAGTACCGTCCTGAGCAGGTGGACGGGTTTTACCTGCCGCCGGCGAAGGTTGTTTCCCTGGCCAAAGAGAAGAACTGTCCGACCATCGCCTACACCTATTCCGAGCCGGTGGTGTTTTACGAATACATGTACGACACGGCGCAGCTGGCGCGCCGCGAGGGCATCGGCAGCGTGATGATATCAAACGGCTATATTAATGAAGCGCCCCTGGTGGAACTGTGCCGGCATGTGACCGGGGTTAAAATTGACCTGAAGGGTTTCAGTGAAACGTTTTACAGGGAATATTGCAGCGGTGAGCTGCAGCCGGTTCTCGATACCCTGAAGCGCCTTCGCCGGATAGGCATCTGGTATGAAATCGTGGTGCTGCTCATTCCCACGCTCAATGACAGCCGGGATGACATCAGGCGGATGTGTCAATGGATCAAAGCGGAGCTGGGGGTCGAGGTGCCGCTCCATTTTACCCGCTTTCACCCCATGTATAAAATACAGAACCTGCCGTCCACGCCGGTACAAACCCTGGAGGACGCCCGTGCCATTGCCCGCGAGGCGGGTCTGCACTATGTATACCTGGGGAATGTCCCGGGCCATGAGGGGGAAAATACCTATTGTCCGAAGTGTCATCAGGTGGTGATCGGCAGGGTGGGGTTCCACATCGTCAAGAATGTGCTGAAGAAAGGGGCATGCCCCGCCTGCGGACACCGCATCCCCGGGGTGTGGGAGAGGGTTTGAGC
>CAZWCD010000294.1:0-2036 GCA_964632275.1 uncultured Thermodesulfobacteriota bacterium | reverse complement strand
GCTGAAGTTCACCCACATGGGCGACAGTTCCGCCACGGTGGTGAGCTGGCTGTTCATCACATTGATGTAGGTGCCGTCCTGCTGCAGTGCAGCGCCGGTGATGCCGGTCACCGGCGAGGTAATGGTGCAATACGACAAATTGAGCTGTGCTGTTTCGAGCTGGGCCCTTGCCTGCTCCACGTTTGCAGCCGAGGCCTCGAACTGGCCGGTCGCGTTGTCCAGGTCTTTCTGGGAAAGGGCGTTCCTGGCGGCCAGCGGTTTGGTCCGCTCCAGGTTCAGCCGGGCGGTTTCCATCGCCGCCTGCTGCCGGGCGAGCGCCGCCGCCGCCGCACCCACCTGCGCTTCGAAGGGCTTTTTGTCCATGAGGAAGAGGACCTGCCCCGCCTTCACGATAGAACCCTCGGTATAGACCCGCTTTTCGAGGAATCCGTTCACCCGGGCCTGGATATTGACTTCGCGCGAGCTTTGGGTATGCGCCACATATTCGAAGCTGACCGGCACATCCTGCTGCTTGATAGCAAGCACCGTCACCTCCGGGGGCGGCGGCTCAACCTTCTGCTCCTTGGCGCAGCCGGCCATAAAAAAAACCGGCAGGCCCGCGGCAACAATCCAGGAAAATAAGCAGGCTACCCATTTGTTTCCCATTGCGCGACTCCCACCCGGCTTTCTGTTGTTCTCGGGTTATTCAATAGTATATGCCATACCGGTATAGCAAGCTCTATATCACTAGATTATAAAAATAGAAATATTTTTTACAGTGCGGAGCTATAACTTACATGGCCCTGCCGGCGCGCGTTGCCGCAGCTGATGCCTGCGCCCCGGCAAAGGAAAACCGCGCGGATGGTTTTTGCAGATGACCGGATGAAAAACTGACGGATTGCACCGCTGACAATCTCGTTGAGATACCGCTATGGTAATGATATGATACAACCATTATGAAAATCCTCACACCGGCATGAAGGGGGAAGATCTACCGCCATACGATTGAACTTCTCTTATTTGTGCCTTCACCAGGGAGGGTGTCACATGATAAAAAAATCAAGGCTTCATGTCATCTGGTTGTTGCTTGCAGGTGTTACGACTGTGGCGCTGACCCATGCCCAGGAATCGCCTGCGCCGAAGATGGACGGATCAAAGATCATGACCATGGCTTATGAAAGAAATCAGGGGGATGACTTTACCCGCTCCACGTCATGGACGTTCATGACCGGGGGAAAAGAACGCAACAGCATGAAGTGCGACGAGACGAGAAAGAACTACCGCGGCAGGGAGGGTCTCAACTTCAAGTCGGTCATCCGCTACCGTGATCCGGCCAAGATCAGCAGGAGATCAACCCTTACCTGGAATTATACGGACGGCAGGAGGGACTACTGGTACTTTGCCTTCGGCATGACCGTCGCTCAGCGCATCTCCGATCTCGAGCGGATTCGCTCCCAGGCCGAGTTTGATTTTAATCTTGACGATTACGTGGAGATTAATCCGGGCGAGGAACGGCACACGCTGCTTAAGAATGAAACCGTGCAGGGGAAACCCTGTTATGTGGTAGAGAGCGTGCCGATGCAAGGCGGGAAGAAATACGGAAAGCGCGTAAGCTCCATCGATCAGCAGGCGTTCATCCCGCTGCGGGTGGAATACTACGACCGCAAAGCCAATCTATCCAGGGTCCTGACCGTCACCTGGCAGCAGGTAGCGGGAATCTGGTTCTGGAAGGAGGCGGAGGTGGAAAACGTGCAGAAAACCAATAAGACGCTCATCAAGGTCGATGCGGTGTCGGTGAATAACGGCGTTGAGGAGCGGGATGTTACCAAGGTCGCCCTGGAGAAGGTGAAGTAGCACCGGTGATCAGAAAATAGAAGAGAGAGGCGATAGCCATGGAGGGGGGTGTACAATGGCCGTCAACCTCTCCTTCTCTCTTGGTATGGCGGGTCCTTCCCTAATCCAGACCTTGCAGTTGGAAACACCGCCGGGGCTATACCACGCGACTATTGACCGGTTACATTGATGTTGTACAGGAGTGGATCTTCTGCCGTAACCGG
>CAZWCD010000293.1:0-2057 GCA_964632275.1 uncultured Thermodesulfobacteriota bacterium | reverse complement strand
AGGAGACGATGAAGTCCAGCTATGATCGCACCTTCGGATTTTGACTTGGAATAACATCGTCATGTGGTGAGTATTCTTCTGCAGTTGAAAATGCTGCGGCCTTGAGGAGGAAGCATGCAAAAGCTTTTTGTGCGGCTGCTGGTGATTGTGGCGCTGGCAGGCTGCCAGTCGCTGGGTGCCCTCTGTCTCCCTTCTCAGGGGATATTTTCGGCGGCAACGGTCCACGCGCAGGATTTAAGCTATCTCCTGGATCTTGATCCCGATACGGTCACCAACCGGGATCTGTATGACCGGGCCGTTGTGCTCGAGGAGAACTACCAGGAGCATCACTGCGTAAACGGCATTCTCTGGGAGGCCAAGTATGCGGAGGCGGAGGATGAACTGCCTAGCCTCTACGGCAACGGCGGCGACAGCGCCATATTCACCGGGTTTTATCTGGCCGGCGCGGTCTACCGTTTTCGCACCACCGGACAGGCGCGGGATCTGCAGGCGGCATTTGAAGCCGCGCGCGGCCTGCATATCCTCACCCACATAAGCGGTACGCCGGGCGTGATTGCCCGGTGTGCGTTCCCTGCCGCGCGGGCAGCGGAGTGGCGCTATCCCGAGGCCTGGCAGGAGCGGATCGACAACGGCTACGTCTACGAGAGTTCGGCTGATATTCCGGACATCGGCAATCCCTCGGCGAGCTATCCGGTGATGATCTATTATACCCGCGCCACCAGGGACCAGCTCACCGGGATTCTGTATGGTGTTGGCGTCGCCCTTGCGGAGCTTGATCCTGCGGACTACAACGGTGAGACGGCGGCGGATATGCTCGAGGTCAGGGAGATCCTGCAGGAAGTGATCCGTGCGGTCTGGGGGCGGCTCGAGTCGACCGGATTTGTCATCAGGGATCAGGAAGGCAAAACCGGGACGACGGCCAGTCTGGTGACCGGGCTGCTGAGGCTGCAGCTGCTGGCGGTATACCGGGCGGCACTGGAGGTGCGCGAGGGTGTCGATAGTCAGGAGTACAAGCGCATTAACCGGCGTTACAGAAGGGCATTTGCCCGGGCTTTCAGCTTGAACGATGGCGATGCCGCCGCGCTGTTTAACCGCGGAAGCCTGCTTGACGGCTATTATTCCTTCAATCTCAGGTTTGCCCGCAGCTTTATCGTTCACCTTCTTGAAAAGGACCAGCAGCGCAGGGATACGGTGGTGGACTACATGCAAAAGCATGTCTGGCGGTACGTTCAGGACCACCGCAACACCCATTTTATCTTTTTGTATGCCGTCGCTTCAGGTGATCTGTCGAGGCTGGATGAAGCGGCACGCAGCCTGCGAGAGCTGTCGCTGAGGCCGCTGCGCAACTGGAGTTCACCGCTGCACGGCGAGGACCATTATCCGCCTCGACCGGTGCTGCTCTACGGGGATGTGAGCGATTATGTTGTGCCGGTGCATTTGCGCGAACCGACGGGCTATTTTATCTGGCAGAGGGATCCGTTCCAAACCGGTGACGGACCGATCAACACCGAGGGCCTGAATGAGGGCATCGGTCTCGATTTCATTCTGCCCTACTGGATGGGGCGGCATTACGGTTTTATCGATGCGCCTTAGGAAAGAACACTCCCCTTTTACAAGTCTCATTTGAATGTAGGGGCGACCGGCCGGTCGCCCCTAATGGTTTTCAGGCAAAACCTCCATATCCCTGCAAGGTGCACGAAGCATGAATTTTAACGCTGCGCTTCGCCCGCGAAAAAACGCCGCGGATTTTCGGTGAGCATGGTTTCGATCTGCTCGTCGGTTGCGCCGCCGAAGCGGAGCATGGGGATGACCCGCTGGAAGAAGTTGGTGGGCACCCAGTTCTTGTAAGCGCCGGTGCCGATGCTCGGTCCGTTCGCCCAGTACCAGACCGAATCGTGGGAGACCATGAGGCGGGAGGCGTATCCGGCATCAAGCAGCTTCATAAGCGATGCCGCGCGGCTTTCATCGGGCATGTCCGGCATCCCGAACCGGTCGAACGCCACGTACGAGCCGCCTCGTATGATGCGCGTGTGGTATTGGAAATCCCGCGACAGGCA
>CAZWCD010000292.1:0-2089 GCA_964632275.1 uncultured Thermodesulfobacteriota bacterium | reverse complement strand
TGGAGGTTGAAGGATCGGCCGCGGCGCTTCTTGCCGGTGAGCGCATTGCCTTGAATTTCATTCAGCGGTTAAGCGGCATTGCCACCCTGACCGAGAGCTTTGTCGCCAGGGTCAGGTCCTACCCGGTCAAGATCTGCGATACCCGTAAAACCACACCCGGCTGGAGGGCGCTTGAAAAGTACGCGGTTAAGATGGGCGGCGGCACCAACCATCGCATCGGGCTGTTTGACGCGGTGTTGATCAAGGATAACCACATCAAGGCCGCCGGCAGCATTGAAGAGGCGGTGCGGCGGGTGAAGGCGAAACTGCCCGCGGGATTTCCGATTGAGGTGGAGACACGAACCCTTGCGGAAGTGCGGGAGGCCCTGGCGATCGGCGCCAGTACCATCATGCTCGACAACATGAGCACCGACATGATGCGGGAAGCGGTAACGCTTATCAATAAGCGGGCGATCATCGAAGCCTCGGGCAACGTTCGCCTGGAAACGGCTGAAGCAATAGCGGCAACCGGGGTTGACTTTATTTCGGTCGGCGCCCTCACCCATTCAGCGCCGGCGGCGGATATAAGCATGAAGATCAACGAGTGCCCGAGATGAAATCACCCCATCGTATCTGCAACCGGTGACCGCCATGCTGCTGGCAATTGACGCGGGTAATTCAAACATTCTGGCCGGTGTTTTCATGGATGACCGGCTGGTGTATGACTGGCGCCTCCTGACCGAGGCGCGCAAGACGGCTGATGAATACGGCATTCTGTTTCGGAATTTATTCAGCTCGGCGAACCTGGAGCCTGAAGAAACCGAGGCGGTCATCATTGCCTGCGTCATTCCGCCGCTGCTGGGCACCCTGGAGGAGATCTCGCGAAAATATTTTCATCGTGAACCCTTCGTGATAGACGCCGGGGTAAAGACGGGCATCACCGTTCTCTACGAGAATCCGCGAGAGGTGGGCGCTGACCGGATCGTCAATGCCGCCGCCGGATACGAAAAGTACCGCAAGAGCCTGATCATTATTGACCTCGGTACGGCAACCACCTTTGACTGCGTATCCGATCGCGGGGAGTACCTGGGGGGCGCCATTGCGCCCGGCATCATGATTTCCTCCGAGGCGCTCTTCAGCAGGACATCGAAACTGCCCCGGGTGGAGCTGGTGAAGCCCGAGAAGGCCATCGGGAAGAACACGGTTTCCAGCATGCAGGCGGGCATCATCTTCGGATACGTCGGGCTGATTGACGGCATGGTCAACCGGATTAAGAAAGAGATGGGGGGGAATCCTTTGGTTGTCGCCACCGGCGGGCTTGCACCGGTCATCGCCAGTGAATCCGGGACCATTGACGCGGTTGACACGTACCTGACCCTGGAGGGGCTCAGGATTATTTACCGGAAAAACCAGTGACCGGAGAATCGCGATGTTCATCGTTGTCAACCTGCTCAATGCTGTAGCCACTATCCTGCACTTCCTGCTCAACGCCTACATGTGGCTGATCATCATCCGCGCGATTCTTTCCTGGGTCAATCCCGATCCCTACAACCCCATTGTAAGTTTTCTCTACCAGGTCACCGAGCCGGTGCTCTACCGGGTGCGACGGTTCCTGCCTTTTCAGGGGCTGGGCATTGACCTGTCTCCCATTATCGTTTTTATCATCATCATGTTTCTCGATGGCTTTCTGGTGCAAACCTTGCGGGACATCGCATTGCGCATTCATTGATCGGGGCGGATGCGGGACGCATCGCCTGATAAGGAGAAGGATATGAAACTGACTCCCCTGGATATACTCCAGCAGCGGTTTAAGGTAACATGGCGGGGCTTTGACCGGCAGGAGGTGGAAACCTTTCTGGAGCTGGTTTCCGAGGATGTTGGATCGCTGCTGCAGGAGAACGCGGGTCTGAAGGCCGAACTGGAAAAGTGCGAGGGGCAACTGGTGGATTTCCGCCAGAACGAGCGGGTAATCCAGCAGACCATCATGTCCACGCAGAAGGTTTCGGAAGACCTGAAACGAAACGCCCAGCGGGAGGCGGAGCTTATCATCAGCGAGGCGAAAGTGGCGGCGGGGCGGATCATGAACGACACCAGGGCCCAGGCGGAAAAG
>CAZWCD010000291.1:0-2090 GCA_964632275.1 uncultured Thermodesulfobacteriota bacterium | reverse complement strand
CCCGCCGCGGGAGAGGTTTACCCGCCTATGGCGGCGCCGAAGGCGACCAGGGGTTGGGGTGAGGGGGTATGCTCAGTATGTTTTTATAGTAAATCATTTCTCCTCTGGCCGAGGCAGGGCAGGTTATGTCTCACCTGCCTCAGCAACGTGAGGTCAATCTGCGCGTAGATCACGCCATTTCCATCCCCATGTGATGCCAGAATGTTTCCCCATGGGTCGACTATCATGGAATGGCCATACCGCCTGATCCCCTGGGGATCCTTGCCGTGCTGGTTGGGTGCGATTATATACACCTGGTTTTCAATGGCGCGGGCCCTGAGCAGCACTTCCCAGTGATCCTTGCCGGTGGTGTAGGTGAATGAGGAAGGCACTGTTATAATCGTTGCACCCCGGTCCACCAGGGCGCGATAGAGCTCGGGGAAACGCATGTCGTAGCATATGCTGAATCCGATCCTGCCCAGGGGTGTCGGGGCAGTAGCGATGCCGGTCCCGGCCGTGGAGGAGGCCATTTCATTCAAATAAGTCCCGTCAGCTAATCTCACCTTGAAGAGGTGAAGCTTGCGGTACCGGGCGGTGATCCTGCCTGAAGGGTTAATCAGTATGCTGGTGTTAAAAGGCCTGGAACGACGAGGATTTTGTTCCAGGATGGAGCCGCACAGCAGGAATATCTTACGTTTGGCGGCAAGCTCTGCCATGCGCGTTGAGGTATACCCCGGGATGGGTTCGCTGGCCAGGGGGATCTGGCGTGAACTGCCCTGCCAGCTAAAGAGTTCGGGCAGGGCCACCAGTCGGGCCCCTTTGTGGGCCGCCTCAGCAACAAGATCAGCGGCCAGCCGCAGATTTTTTTCTTTATCGGAACCGCTGTTCATTTGTATCGCGGCAACAATTGACTTTGCCATGGGCTAATGGTGCTCCTCATCGGTCAAGACATCTTTTGCAATGGCACGGAAATTTTTCAGGATTTCCATTTTTTGCCCCTCGATTAAGCTAAGCGTCCGTTCATCAAAGATGCCTTTATGATAATAATCCATTACTTCGTTTTCATCAAGTACCGTCGGCGTACCATCGGGACTGAACCAGATATCCAGCTCAAGATCCATGTAGCGGACATAGTCTGCGCCTATTTCAACATCACGCGCAATGTGAAAGAGATAACCGATGAGCGAAGCATCCGGTTTTTTAAATATCCAGAGAATGTAGTTTCTGTCTTCCCAGTAGTGGGCTATGGTGACGGTTCCTCTATCAATTATGACAGTACCGAACGCGTATGGCTCCGTTGAGTGATAGCGCAACACAACGTGCATTTTCTCCTGATGCATCAGTTCGCACAAAAAATCCTGCGGAGGTTTATCGCTATGCAACCGTATTTCCCGAAAGCTCGTTGCCATGGATTATACCGGTGACCCTATGCATCACGAGGCGTTCAGAGATTGTTGTGCATGTCAAGCAATCAGCTGCCCGTGTTTTACTGTTTTTCAAAATCGGGCAGGCCGGAGCAGGCGCCGCAGCGCACGCAGCCTGCCTTGCTTTTTCTCCATGACAGGCCGCTTGCCGCTAGAAGCGCTGCTGCCTTTTCGTAGATGTCTATCATGATGTCGGGGTCAGGTGGCGCATGCGATTCAAGCATCGTTCCGGGGATGGGCCGTAAGGGGACGATGAAGGGATACACCCCCAGATCGCAGAGCAGGGCGGCTCCCTCGATCATGGATACCGGCGATTCACCCAGTCCGGCAATAAGGAAGGAACTGACCTGGTTTTTGCCGAACAGGGCAACCGCATCCCGCCAGCTGCGGATGAAGCGGTTTCTGTCGATGCTCGCCTTGCCGGGCGCCGCTTTTTTCAGAACAGCGGCATCAAAGCTTTCAATGTGTATGCCGACGGTATCAGCGCCCGCTTCCTTGAGCAGCTCCAGCAGCCCAGGATCTTTCGGGGGCATTATCTGCACATGCACGAGAAGCGCAGTTTGCGACTTTATGGCACTGCAGCACGAGGCGAGATGGGTGATTTCCTCCGTTTCGTCAGCCTGGGCGCCGGTGGTCAGGGTTACGTGCTCGATGCCGTCCAACCGCGAAGCAGCCATGGCAACTTCC
>CAZWCD010000290.1:0-2096 GCA_964632275.1 uncultured Thermodesulfobacteriota bacterium | reverse complement strand
CGGGGATGGGTTCGGTGAGGAAGCGCTTGGGCAGCGAATCGTCCTTCCGGCGCAGCCCCTCCCGCACCGCAAACGCGCGCATCACATTCCAGATGCGCTCCGCGGTGAGCTCCGCCTCCGCCACGGTCAGCTCCATGCCGGTTACCGTGTTCAGAATGTCCACCACCACCTGATTGATCTCGACCGGACCCCAGATGGACTCGGCAAGGTGGCAGACGATCATCGAATCGGTGAGGACCATGAGATGGTTCACTTTCACCGTGTAGTCCGCCTTGCCTTCGATGGTCTCCCGGGGCAGGATGCCGGTGCGCTCTCCCGTGGGCCGGCTGTCATGATGGGAACCGCCGCGCGGGCCGGTTGCATACCCGAGGGCAAAGCCGGGCAGTCCGCGTGCCGAGTGCCCGGCAAAGCTCATGCCCTTGTTCTGCATGGCAAAGGCTTGCGACCCTTTGCCGATCTTATCGGCCGCCCGCTTGACACCCTCTGCCAGCAGGGAACCGATGCCCTCGCGCATGCTGATTTTATTGATCAGCGGGAGCAGCAGTTCGGTTCTGCCGAAGGTAAGTTCCATGCCATCGGTGTCGGCAGTGGTGAGGTTGCCCTTTTCAAAATTCTCCATGGCAAAGGCGATGCTGACGCCGGTTTCGATCGCGTCCATGCCCAGGTCGTCGCACTCGCGTTCCGCCGCGGCAACCGCTTCGATGGAATCAATGCCGCACATGGATCCGAAGGAAAAGATGTTCTCATATTCAGGGCCCTCCACCGTGCGTCCTTCAAAGGGGGTGGTGATGACCACGCTGTATTTGCCGCACTTGATCGGGCAGGCAAAGCAGGATTTGTCGCGCACCACGATCTTGTCGCGCATGGTCTCGGCGCTTAAGTTCTCCGCGCCTTCGAAGGTTTCGCTCTGCCAGTTGCGCGAGCCGAACACGCCCAGGCTGTTGTTGGCGTTTACCAGCACCGGTGTGCCGAACGTGGGCAATACCTGCCCGGTGGAAGGATGGCCGCGCATGATCTCGCAAATCTCGCGGGAGAGTTTGAGCGTCCCGGGCATGTCATGCACCGCAAGTTTTCCTTTGCCCCGTACCACCAGCCCTTTAAACTTTTTTGAGCCGAGGACGGCGCCGATGCCCCCCCTGCCCAGCGCCCGGCATCCCACCACAATATTTGCAAATCGCACCATCCGTTCCCCGGCCGGCCCGATGACCGCAAGCTGCGCAGCCTCATCGCCGATGTCCCGTTTCAGCCAGTGCTGGGTTGCGTCAGTCCGCTCCCCCCAGACCCGCGTGGCATCGCGCAGCTCCGCGCGCTGGTTGTCGATATAGAGATAGACCGGGGAGGCGCTCACCCCTTCAATGATCACCCCGTCGTAGCCGGCATATTTCATCTCGGGGGCAAAGTGTCCCCCCGCCGAGGAGTGGAAAAATCCCCCGGTGAGCGGGGATTTGGAGTACACGCCAAGGCGGCTGCCGGTGGGGGCCATGGTGCCGGCAAGCGGGCCCGCGAGAAAAAGCACCTTGTTCGCCGGGGAGAGGGGATCAATGCCCGGCAGCAGCTCGTCATAGAGCATGCGGGCGGCAAGGCCCGCACCGCCGATGTATTTTTTGAGCTGCCCGTTGGGAAGCTCCTCGGGTGTGACCGATGCGGTGGTAAGGTTCACCCGCAGGATTTTCCTCGTGTAACCTTTATACAGCATTGCTCTGCTCATGCGGCCACTCCTTTGGCATCCTCGTTCTTTCGCTCTATGTTCTGGTCGCAGGTGGGACAACCCTGGGGATACGCCCCGCAGAGGTTGTCGCAGGCAGCCGGGGTCCGGGTAAAGGGATTCAGCCTTCGCGCCAGCCTGCGCAGCGCGCCCGGCCGCTTGGTTTTTATGCCCTTGCGCGCGCCGTCCTTGTCCCAGATGATCACCCGCGCCGGACAGACTTTAATGCAGGCGGGGTCGCCGTTGCAGGCATCGCAGGTATCCTTGATGCGCGGTACCGGCAGCTCGGGGATTCCCTCCATTTCAACGGTAATATTTGAGCGGGAGGGATCAAACACGCCGAGGCGGCTTCCGGAACAGGCAAGCTCACAGAGCCGGCAGCCCACGCAGC
>CAZWCD010000289.1:0-2117 GCA_964632275.1 uncultured Thermodesulfobacteriota bacterium | reverse complement strand
TGTGAACTATGCTATCGCTTCCGGCTTGAGAAAACGGCGCAGGCCGCGCAGGCTTATGCCATGGAACATTTTGCCACCACCCTGACCGTCAGCCCGCACAAAAAGGCCCTCATTGTCAACCGCATCGGGCGGGAGGCCGGGAAGCAGTACGACCGGATTTTTTATGAAGCCGACTTTAAAAAGCACGACGGTTTCAAGAAGAGCTGCGAGCTGAGCAGGCACTATAACTTTTACCGCCAGACCTACTGCGGCTGCAGGTACAGCATCAGGAGTCAGGTGTGAGGGATCAGAAGGTAATTCCACTAATCATCCCTCGCTCAACCATGCGACGCCATTTGATTTCCTGCCACACAGTTATCAGTTGAAAAGTACTGAATAATCATATACAAGTAAAGGCCAGGTGCTGCGCTGGTACGCGAAGAGCGCTCGGGCTCAAAATGGTTGCTTCCGGTTTTTCAGAAAAGGATGCCTCATGAAAGCATTTGCCATGATCACCATTCCCCCGAGGGAGGAGAAGCCCCGGGCGCGGGGGATAACCAGCGTACTTGACAAGGGATTGGGCTATTATGCCGCAATGGACCTGGTGGAACAGGCTGCGGAATACATTGACCTGGTCAAACTGGGGTGGGGGACCGCCCGGTTAATCCCGGAAGCAGTGATCAGGAAGAAGATAGCGCTTTTCACCGGCAGCGCCATTTCGGTATGCAACGGCGGCACGTTTTTGGAAATTGCCTATCAGCAGGGTAAGACGAAAGAGTTTTTCGAATCAGCGCACAGGATCGGATTGAATGTGATCGAGGTGTCAAACGGCGTGGTTCCCATCGGCGGGGAAGCGAAACAGAAGCTGATTGCCGATGCCAGGTCGCGGGGTTTCGAGGTAGTGTCTGAAATAGGGAGAAAAGATCCGCTCGAAGATGCCCGTCTTTCAATAGAGGAGCGAGTGAAGGAGGCAAAGAGTGATATGGCGGCCGGGGCATCCAAAATAATCATTGAGGCACGGGAGGGCGGAAAGGACCTGGGGATATACGATGACCGAGGAAATGTAAAGGGGGATATGGTGACATCGCTGGTTGACGCAATCGGCCCGGACAATATTATTTTCGAGGCCCCGGAAAAAAGCCAGCAGACCCATCTCATCCTGACGCTTGGCGGCAATGCCAATCTTGGGAATATCCGGCCGGATGACGTCATACCCCTGGAAACGTTGCGTAGGGGACTGAGGGGGGATACGCTTGGCCAGATGTAGAATCAGTTCCGGCTTCAAGGGTGCGCAGGGAACAAAACCCGCTGAGCAGTGCGTGGTCATCGATGTATTGCGGGCGTCGAGCACCATGGTGACGGCGCTCTCCCACGGTGTCAGGGAAATCCACGCGGTTTCCGCTGTGGCCGAGGCGCTGGCGCTGCGCAAGCAACACTATGTTGTAGCCGGGGAGCGGCAGTGCCTTATGGTGCCGGGATTTGACCTGGGGAATTCCCCCGTGGAATTGCTGCGGGCCTTGAGGAAACGCGCCATCGGCAAAATGGCCCTGACCACCAGCAACCTGACCCGTGTGCTGGCTGCATGCCGCAGGGCCGTCATATGCTCGAGCCTCAACCTGACGGCGGTCAGCAAGGTCATGGCGGATGCGGATGTGAACATTGTGGCCGTGGGCGGACCCCACGGCATGGTGGAAGACCTGGGGGTGGCCATGGCGCTGCTGCTCAAGGTGAAGGGGGTGAAAGTGGGCAATAGCCTAATCCGGCAGATGATCCTCCAGTCACCCGCGGCACAGCATCTTATCAGCATCGGCTACAGTGCGGATGTGAAGTTTGTCTGCACGATTGACCGGTATGATGCGGTTCCGGTATACGAGCAGGGCAGGGTCATGACAGCCAATGCAACGGCCAAACGGACATGAGAATCTAAAGAAGCGAAAGGAATGTGCCATCCTGCGACTTGATCGCAGGGTCCATTTCACTATGAGCGACCAAATCCGAAATCCGCATTCCGAAATCCGAAATACTATTGATGACGCAATTGTGGACTGCATGCTGGCTGAGGGTATTGATTTTGTCTGCAGCGTGCCCTGCAACATGCTGGCAGGCGTGCTCAGGAGGATTGAGCAGCGTTCCCTGCT
>CAZWCD010000288.1:0-2124 GCA_964632275.1 uncultured Thermodesulfobacteriota bacterium | reverse complement strand
AGGCCGAGCCCGGCGCCGCCCGAGATGCGCGAGCGGGACGGGTCAACCCGGTAGAACCGGTCAAAGATGCGGGGCAGCGCTTCCGGCGGAATGCCCGGGCCGGTGTCCCTGACCCACACCGTGGCCATGTTCCCGTTTACCCGCACGCCCAGCTCGATGGTGCCGCCCGGCGGCGTGTAGCGCAGGGCATTGGTGAGCAGGTTGGAGATGACCTGCCCGATGCGCTTATCGTCCATCATCACCGGAGAAATGTCTTCGGGCATGATCTGACGGAGGGTGACCGATTTTTCCCCGAATTGCGGGCGGAATTTTCCCGCCTCCCGGATGAGCAGTTGCTGCAGCGGCGAGGGGGAGATTTCGAGCCGGAGCTGGTTGTCTTCAATCTGGGACATGATGGAGAGATCCTCCACCAGACGGCTGATGCCCTCCACTTCCTCGCAAATCGCCTGCAGGTGTTCCTCGCGCTCTTCCTTTGACATCTCGCGGTCGATGAGCAGTTCGGCGTCGGACTGGATCCTTGCCAGGGGTGAGCGTATTTCGTGGGATATGTCGGCGAAAAGCTCTTTGCGCGACTGATGGAAAGCGGCCAGCCGCTGCGACATCTCATTGAAGGTCCTTCTCAGCTGGCTGATTTCATCCCGCGAACGCACCCGGACCGTCACCCCGAAGCGACCCCTCGACAATTCCTTCGCCGCCCGGGTGAGCTCGCGAATGGGCCGTGTCAGGAAGCGGGTGATGATCGCGGTGAACAGGGCAATCAGTACCAATGCCGTGACCAGCCCGCGCGGCATGATGATCCGGTCCTCCTTGGTGCGCGGATAGTAGCACTGGAGGACCGCGGCCTTCCCGCCGATGATCACCGGGAGTGACACTGAATAGACCCACCGCCAGTCCTGGTAAATGCTTTCAAAGTGCTCGCTGCCGCGGCGCACCGCATCAAGCAGGGAAGGGGAGATGGTTTTTACCTTCGCAAGCTTTCCGGCGGTGGCGGCCGCCAGCTCATCGCCCCTTTCATCGAACACCCTGATGCTGACGCCTTCCTGCTGGTACAAGTTCCTGACGATGTCGGCAAGCGGTTCGGACGAGGTCGCCAGTCGCTCGCCCAACTGCCGGGCCAGGCTTTCGGTTTCGATGATCAGGCTTTTTTTGATGGCGGGGTGAATCTCGGTATGGGGCCCGTAGCTGGAAAACATCAGGAAAATGACCATGGAAGACAGGGCAATGCTGAGCAGAAAGGAAAAAAGCAGTTTCCAGTAGATGCTTTGCCGGAAGCCGAACATGTCATTCTTCCCCGAATTTGTAGCCGGTTCCCCAGACGGTGAGTATGTAGCGGGGATTTTTGGGCGAGTCTTCTATTTTTTTCCGCACGTTGCTGATGTGCGCATCAATCGAGCGGTCAAAAAGCTCCAGCTCGCGGTTGCGCACTTCTTCAAGCAGCCGGTCCCGGCTGAATACCACGCCCGGCCGGGAGGCAAGGATCCAGAGGAGATTGAATTCGGTGCTGGTCAGCTCTATTTTCTTCTTTTTCTTGAGAACCTCCCGTTTCAGGGGATCGATGGTCAGGTCGCCGAGCACCAGCGGCTTTTCCCTGGCTGAAGGCAGGGCGGTCCGCGGCGCGGTCCGGCGCAGCTGGGCCTTGACCCGCGCCGCCAGCTCGCGGAGGCTGAAGGGCTTGGTAAGATAGTCATCCGCCCCCACCTCCAGGCAGGCGACGATATCGGATTCCTCACCCCGCGCGGTGAGCATGATGATGGGAACGGGATTGTCCTTGCGGATTTCCTTTAATACCTCCAGGCCGTCGAGCTCGGGCATCATCAGGTCGAGAATGACCAGGTCCGGCTTGAATTCCTTCACCTTCTGCAGCCCTTCCAGACCGTTTAAGGCAAACTCGATCCGGTAGTCAAAATCCTTGAGATAGGTCTGCACGTTTTTGACCAGGCGGCCGTCATCGTCGATGATCAGGATTTTATTCATGGCTCCGCATCTCCGTCGTGTGTATTGTGAAGAATCCTTTGATCCGCTATGCATGCTTTGCAGCCGATCGGGATATCTAGGTACGTGGGGACCGGGTCTTATCCAGAAATATTTTTTACCCCCTCACCCTAACCCTCTCCCCCGGTGAGG
>CAZWCD010000287.1:0-2150 GCA_964632275.1 uncultured Thermodesulfobacteriota bacterium | reverse complement strand
TAAGCAATGGTAATAGCGGAAATCAAGCCACTGGAAGAGATCAAGGCCATGCTCAAGGGCTACGGGCGGGTGCTCAACGTGGGATGCGGGGGGTGCGTGGCCGTCTGCCTGGCGGGTGGCCAGAAGGAGGTGGACAACCTCAACCTGCGGCTGTCGCTCTCATGCAAAGGCGAGGCAGTCCCCGTCAGCATCGATGGCTATACCGTCGAGCGCCAGTGCGAGGTGCCCTTTCTGGCGGAGCTGGACCGGATGGTGAAGCCCTACCAGGCCCTGCTCTCCATGGCCTGCGGCGCCGGCATTCAATTCCTGGCGGAGCGCTTTCCCGACAAGCCGGTGTTCCCGGCGGTGAACACCACCTTTGTGGGTGTCAACCGGGATGTGGGCTGGTATGAAGAGCGCTGCAAGTGCTGCGGCGACTGCGTGCTGGACATGACCGCCGGCATTTGCCCGGTGACCATGTGCGCCAAATCGCTCTTTAACGGGCCCTGCGGCGGGCCCAAAGAGGGCCATTGCGAGGTGAGCGCGGACATCCCCTGCGCCTGGGTGAATATCTACGAACGGCTGAAGGCGCAGGGCAGGCTGGAAAACATTCATAAAATATATGCGCCCCGCGAGTGGCGGGACCAGGTGCAAAGAAGCGGCATTCTGGAAGAGTACCGGGACAGATACACATCCAAGCCCTGAAAGCCCCCTTCCCCTGCGCCACAAACTATGGTGCTAACGCTATCAGCCTGCGCCACTACGGGCCATCGTATCAAAACAGGAGCCGGGAGATGAAAGCAGGAAGCAATCTGGAAAAGGTGCTCAGTGCGGGTCAATTCGCGGTGACCGGGGAGCTCGGCCCTCCCCGCGGCGCAGACGCGGAAGTTATAAAGGAAAAGGCGCAGCATTTCAGAGGCACGGTTGACGCCATTAACATTACCGACAACCAGACCGCGGTGGTGCGCATGGCCAGCTGGGCGGCCTGCACCCTGCTCATCCGTGAGGGGCTTGAGCCCAACTACCAGATGGTCTGCCGGGACCGGAACCGGATTGCCATGCAGTCCGACATACTGGGAGCAAGTACCCTGGGCATCAGAAACATGCTCTGCCTTTCCGGCGACCACCAGATCTTCGGCGACCATCCCAAAAGCCGCAAGGTGTTTGACATTGATTCAGTCCAGCTCATCGGCATGGTCAAAAAGATGCGCGACGAGAAGACATTTTTAAACGGCGAGGCGCTGACCAAGCCGCCCGAAATGTTTATCGGGGCCGCCGCCAACCCCTTCGCCGAGCCCTATGAATTCAGGGTCCACCGCCTGGCCAAGAAGATAGCGGCGGGGGTCGACTTCATCCAGACCCAGTGCATCTATAACATGGAGCGCTTCCGGGCGTGGATCACCCAGGCGCGCGACATGGGACTCACCGAAAAGGCCTACATCCTGGCCGGCGTCACCCCCATGAAGTCGCTGGGCATGGCGCGCTACATGCAGAAAAATGTTCCGGGCATGGACGTCCCCGACTGGGTGATCAAGCGGATCGAAGGGGTTGAGAAAAAACAACAGGCGGCCGAGGGCATTGCCATCTGCTGCGAGCAGATCGAGGAATTCAAAACCATGAAAGGGGTTGCCGGGGTCCACCTCATGGCAATCGAGTGGGAGCACCGTGTCCCGGAGATTGTCCAAAAGGCCGGGCTGCTGCCGCGCCCCGCGATATAGCGGATGCTGAAAGCAGGTTGGTAACGTGATGAATAAGACATGGATGGCAGTTACAGTCGCGGCGGCGTTTTGCCTCCTCTGCCTTGGTATCTTCGGAAGGAAAGTGGTTGTTTCCTCGGAGGAAGAGAAAGGGGATGCGGTGGTTCAGGAAAGCGGCATCAGGGAAGAGTCGCTTGCGCCCGATGTTCAGCCGGCCGTGGCAGAACAAAAGGAATTGCCGGAGCGCGTCCGCTTCATATCCGTCCCGGAGATTTTTAAGGAACTGGACCGGCCCCCGGTGAAGTTCAACCACGATAAACATGCCCGCACCCTGGAAAAGGACGGCTGCACCCTCTGCCACCCCAAGGATACAGATGAAAAGCTCCTTTTTACCTTTCCCAAGGAGAAGGATGAGAGGGATAAAGATGCACTGATGAATGCGTATCATGACGCCTGCGTCGATTGCCACCAGGA
>CAZWCD010000286.1:0-2174 GCA_964632275.1 uncultured Thermodesulfobacteriota bacterium | reverse complement strand
TTACACATGACGCAAGGCCTCCACAATCTTCATGCGGGAGGCGTTCATGCCGGGAAGCAATCCGCCGCCGATGCCGATGAGCAGGGAGACCATGAGCCCCAGGAGCAGCGTGGCCGGCGCGATGGTAATGCTGAAGGCAACCTCGAACAGCTCCAGGGAATAACCGTTTACGATGATGCTGAGCAATCCGCCGGCAATACCCCCCAGCAGCGCAATAATAACCGACTCAGCCATCAGGGAGGCAAGAATATGGGAGCGGCTGAATCCGAGCGCCCGGAGCGTGCCGATTTCTCTTGTCCGGGCGGCAATGGTCATATACATCAGGTTCATGCCGCCGAAAATTGCCCCCAGCGCCATGAGGACGGCAATAATGATTCCCATGACCAGGACAAACGTGGAACTCTGCGCTTCTGAGGCGAAGTACTCCTTTTCACCAACGGCATCAGCAGCGGGGAGCCGCAGGTTATGATTGAGATCCTGAATGAAGGCTGCTTTCAGTCCGGGTGACTCGATCGTTACGGTTACCTGTGAAAGGCCGCGCATGTCGAAATCAGCCTTCATATCTTCCTTGTCCATCCAGATTTCCCCTTCAAAGGTGCTGCCCCCGGACTCAAAAATTCCGGAGATGCGGTGATTCTCCTTGCCCACCTGGAGCGTGTCCCCGAGGGCAAAGGTCTTTCCGAATTTGACCGCCACCTCTTTGCCGATCATGACCTCCCCCCGGCGGGGGAGCCTTCCTTGCACAACCGCAACCTGCGGGTACACCTCGAACGCGGTGGGGGTAATGCCCCGTATCCGGAGCCAGATGACCTTATCCTGTTCACCGAATTTGATGAACTTTCGGTTGTAGAGCTCGGGGGAGACCAGCGGCATATTCCGGCTGTTCCTGGCGATGCCCGGAAGATATTTGATGACGTTCAATACATCTTCGGATAACAGGCCAAACTCAACCGCGGGCACCGCCTTATTCTTGATGATGATATTCTGTTCTGATCCGGTATGCAGAATGGCCTGTTTCATGCTCTGGGCGGTGGCGATCATGGAGATAAAAATAAAAACCACCAGGGCGATGCCGAGAGTGATGAGCGCGGTGCTGACTCGCCGGGTGAGAAGGCTGCGGACGCTGTATTTAAGGGGGATGGCCAAAGGCAGAACCTTATAGTTTGCGGTTTTCAGTTTACCGTTGACAGGAAACAGTGAGCAGGGGGCCGGTAACTGTCAACTAGAAGATGATTTCCCGGCTAGCTGTTTATCTGGTTGAGGGTTTACAGTTCGCAGCTTACAGCAAAAAGAGGAATAGCCGTCAACACAATGCAATAGTCATTTGGAATTGACCTGGTACCGAATCAATCTCTTTTGCGGTGCTTCACCTGCAAACTGTCAACTGCCAACGTCTGTCTTTTCTGTCAACTGTCAACCGTAACCTGTAAACTGTAAACTTTCCATCCTATTCCTCCACCAGCCGTCCCTTCAGCAGTTGCAGCTTTCGGCCTGCATAGTTCAATGCCTCCGGGTCATGTGTCACCATGACAAAGGTTTTGTTGAACTCTTCATTGAGCAATTTCATGAGGTCCAGAATCTCGCGGGCCGCCCTGGAATCCAGGTCGCCGGTGGGTTCATCGGCCAGGATAATCTTGGGATCGGTGGCGATGGCCCGGGCTATGGCGACGCGCTGTTCCTGCCCGCCCGAAAGCTGACGGGGATAGTGGTCCATCCTGTCCTCCAGTCCCACCAGACGCAGCGCCGTTTCCACGTGTTCCCTCCGCTCTCTGCCATTCAGGCTGGTGAGCAGGAGCGGAAGCTCAACATTTTCGTAGGCGGTTAAAACCGGGATGAGATTGTACAGCTGAAAGATGAAACCGATGGTGCGGTTGCGCCATTTTCCCAGGTGCTGTTCCCCCATGGCGTTTATCTCGCGGCCGTCTATAACCACGTTGCCGGAGGTGGGAGTATCGATTGCAGATATGATATTAAGGAGGGTGGTTTTACCGGACCCGGACGGCCCCATCAGGCCGACAAACTCGCCGCTTCCGATCTCAAGGTTGATGTCGTCGAGTACTCTGATTTCAATGGAATCGCGGAAGAATGTTTTGTGGAGGCTTTCAATGCTGACAAGTGGCTCAAACATACAATGGTCGCTCCTGTGGGGGTGAGAAGTGTATGTTCAACAGCCT
>CAZWCD010000285.1:0-2178 GCA_964632275.1 uncultured Thermodesulfobacteriota bacterium | reverse complement strand
TGCTCCTGGTAAAGCTCGATGACAATACCGTTGCCAACGCGGTCAAGGACGGCCATTTTCCCTCAAAGGAGAAAAGCCCCTGGTATGCCATCTCCATGGGCGCCGAGCTGGTATACAAGGCCCGGAAGATTGTGCTGCTGGCCAACGGGGGGCGGAAAACCGGCCCGGTTGCCGAATCGATACTCGGAGCGGTTACCGCTGATGTCCCCATAAGCTATGGCCAGAAATACGCGGCAGGAGGCGGCATCATGATCTATGTGCTCGACGAGGATGCGGCGGCTGAGGTGCTTGCCCGGGGAGACGAGGTGCAGAGAAGGGGATATTCCATCATTGACACGCGCAGCACCCCCTATGAAAAAGTTTCCGACCTTGCATTCACCCGCAATGCCCTCACCAACCTCATGGGGTGAGCAGCGAGCGCAGCATGCCTCACGAACCTCGTGTAGTGCGTCATCGATTCTTTATCTGTAGGTGGTTCATGGAGAGGGGGCATTTAACGCCACAACACATGCTTCTGAACCGGTCGAACGGCAGTGTCTCTCTCACTTGGTTCGCACAGACCCCTATGGCAACAGCCTGTATCGGAGTCTCATGAAGCTGCCTGCACTCGGTTTAAGTCGTAAGGGAAGGGGTCGTGACGTAAGCTGCCAAATACATTGTTGTGGCTATAAAAGCCCCCTCCCCATGAACCACAGAATCTCCCTTACAGCGCGCATGTCGTAACGCAACGCACGTTACGTAAAGAAGTTTTGGACGCACTACACGAGCTCAGGGCTTCACCATCGCCCCTTCCCCACGAGCGACCATGGAACGCAAAATCAGCAATCACGTTAAGAAGAAAGGCCCTTTGACCGGGGCGGAATTGCTCGGCCTGCTCGGCGGGGATCCCTATCTGCTCTGGAAGACATGCATGTGCGCTCCCCGGCTGACCGTCCGCAACGTCGGAAAGCGTTTTCTGAGGCTTGATCAGAAGGTTGCCGGCTTCGCCCGGCTCTCGCCGTCAATCATGCGGGAGTTTTTAACCTATTCAGTCATCGGCCTTGCAAACGATACGGAGGAGCTGGAGCGGCGGGCGCGGGAACTGCTGGCGCATATCCTTCAGGTCAGCACCGGCAAGCGTGATCTAGCCCGCGGCATTGTCGCCGCGGTGGCGGGCCAGTGTACCCACCGCAGAATAAGGAATGAGGACCTGTGCGTTGTTATTGCCGGCGACATTGTGTATGACATGGCCCATGATGTTCCCCGCCCTGAGCGAAGCACCGGCAAAATGATACAAGGCTCGGACCTTGATCTCGTTTTCATACTGGATGACCGGGTGCCCGATGAAGTAATGCAGGACCTCGATGAAGTGGTCTACCGGGAGAAATATCGCTATCTGATCAATCCCTCAATGCGGGAAGAAATTGACTATATCGTAAAAAAGCTGGAGCGGGTGCGGGAGCAGGCCGCTTTTGATACGTTCAAGCGGATGATCGCATGCAAAATCCTCGACGAAGGAGAGCTGTTATACGGCAGCGAAATCCTTTTTCAAACTGCCAAATCCATTCTGGACGAGCATGGAGTGAAGAAAAAGCTGGCGGTGATGCAGCGGGAGGCGGAGTCGTTCCGGGCAAGGGCGGAGGAATATCTCCTGGGCGGCCACCGGGACGGCATCGCCGACGAAGACCGCTATCTTTTTTATACTGCCGAGGAATCAGAGGAGTTTGAATGATGGATTTTTTGCCTGGCCCATATCTTATGTGCGGCAGAGCATCGCAGCGGATGATGTGCTGACCTCTATGCCCATGACAAAACGAACAAATAAAAGAAAGCAGGGACAAGAATCGAGAAAAACGCCCGCATCACCGAGCCGTCCCGATACATCGCTTAGATATGACAAAATTATAACCTGGGGGCTCGTGCTCTTGTCCATGCTATTTGTTGCGATAATTCGCATCAGGCTGTTAAGTATCCCCCTCGAGCGTGACGAAGGGGAATTTGCCTACATGGGGCAGCTGATGCTTCAGGGCATCCCGCCATACTCGCTCGCCGCCAACATGAAGCTCCCGGGCACCTACGCTGCCTATGCCCTGATCATGGCACTGTTCGGACAAACCATTGAGGCCATTCATCTCGGCCTGCTGCTGGTAAATCTAAGCACGATGTTGATGGTGTTCTTTCTAGCACGGCGGCTCTTTG
>CAZWCD010000284.1:0-2200 GCA_964632275.1 uncultured Thermodesulfobacteriota bacterium | reverse complement strand
CATGCTGCTTTATAAACATCCCTACCTCAGGATATAATCCATGACACTCACCAAGACAAAGGCAATTTCGCAGATTGAAGGGAAAATGGAGGAGCTTGACGAGACCTCCCTGCGCTACCGGGTACTGCAATCGGCGCGCGCCTTCAAGACATCGTGGATTGAGCTGGGCAATTACCTGCAGGCGGTGTTTCAGGACAAGCACTACAAGCGCTGGGGCTACACCAGCTTTGAAAGCTATTGCAGCCGGGAAATAGCCATTAAAACCACCACCGCCCTGAAGTTGCTGCGTTCGTATTATTTTCTCGAAAGCGAGGAGCCGGCGTTTCTCAAGGAACGGCTGTCGGAAACGGAAAAGGTGGTTGCCCTGCCCAGCGTGGATTCGGTGGACATCCTGCGGCGGGCGCGCAACCGGCAGAACCTTGATGCCGACGACTACCGGTCGCTCAGGGACAGCGTGCTGGAGAAGGGCGAAGAGCCAAAAGAGGTTCGCTACAAGCTCAAGAACATCCTGGAAGCATATGCCGGCGGGGAATCCGAGGAGGAGGAAAAGAAGCGGCGCACGGCCACCATCAACCGCTGCCTCGGGGTGTTGCGGACGATCAAGCGGGAGATAGAAATCTCCGGTCTGCTTTCCCGCAAGATTGTGAAAGAAATTGACCGGCTGGTCGCGGTGATTGAAACCGAGGCCGCGGAACGAGGGACGCGGCGGCAGGTCGCGGAGGAGTAGATGAGCACTATTGATTCCACGGCACGCATCGGCGCCGGTGCGCACATCGCTGACGATGCGGTTATCGGACCATGGGTGATCATCGAGGACGGGGTGAGCATCGGAAGCGGCACCCGGGTTGACGCGCACACCATCGTCCGCAAAGGGACCAGCATCGGCAGACATAACATCATTCACCCCCATGCCATGATCGGTGAGGATCCCCAGGACCTGGCGTTCAAGCAGGGCACGGCGAGCTATGTGCGCATCGGGGACCACAACACCATCCGTGAATTTGCCACCATTCACCGCGGTACCGAACCGGAGACGGTAACGGTCATCGGCAATCACAACCTGCTGATGGCGGTCTCCCATGTGGCCCACAACTGTCATCTGGCTGACCACGTGATTGTTTGCAACTGCGCCCTTCTTTCCGGCCACGTGGAGGTGGAAGATTACGGGTTTGTGTCCGGGGGGGTGGTGGTCCAGCAGTTTGCCCGGATCGGCAGGCATGCCTACGTGGGGGGAAACACCCGGGTCAATACCAACATTCCGCCCTTCATCCGGGCGGTGGGGTATAATGCCGAGGCCTACGGGTTAAACACGGTGGGATTGCGGCGACGCGGCTTCAGCCGGGAGGCCATTTCGCAGCTGAAGCGCGCCTATGCGATGCTGTTCAGATCAACGCTCAGGCTGGAGGAGCGGCTTCAGCAGATTGAGCGGGAGGCGGACTGCGAGGAAACCCGCCAGCTGGTTGCCTTCATCCGGAAGCCCTCGCGCTACGGCTTCTGCCGCGCGGTAAAGGCTAAGAGGGGCGCTGATGCCGCGGAAGATGCTGATGAATAATTGTGGGCAGATGATCTGACGCGGACACGGGATGCTTCGCAGAAACCGCCCGGCGGCAGCGAGGGGCGCGACGTGACAGGTGCAGAGTCTCAGCATGAAAAAGTAGGGGCGTATTGCAGCGCGCCCCTCTTTGTTATCTTGGCCAGGATGCGTCAGGATTGTCATCCTGAGTGTGAGCGAAGGAGCTTATTGTTTTTGCTTTGTCTTTGACTGTGCCGCCAGCAGCTCGCAGGGCCTCCGGTTGCATTTTCGCGCCCCCATCTGCGTCACATTAATTTTATACAGCTTCAGCTCAATCGTTGCAGGCATCTTTTTGATACCATAGTACGACCTGTCTTTTACCTCCTCCAATCGTCCCTCAACCACCAGGGTGGTGCAGGGCTCCTTGAGTTTTTCCACGAACCAGCGCGGCTTGCAAACGGTAAAACAGATGTTCTTGCTCTTTTTGAGATAGTTCATTTTCCGGCCGGTGGTGACCATGCCGCCGTCAGGGGCCAGTCCTAAGAGGATGGCCTTCCTTCGATAGAAATAACCCATGGGCAGGGCATAGGGTTTGCTGCCGGCAAAGGACAGTATCCCGTGCTGATTATTCTTAAGGAATCGGTCAATCTCCCTCGCGGTTAGGTTTATATAGTCGGCCACGATTCA
>CAZWCD010000283.1:0-2224 GCA_964632275.1 uncultured Thermodesulfobacteriota bacterium | reverse complement strand
CCGGGATTGTACCTCAGGTTGGAAGGAAATGCATAGAAAATTCAATGGGCAGGATACAGGATGAAAGGCAAATCCGAAATCCGAAGCACGAAATCCGAAACAATGTCAAAATCATAATTTCAAATGTCCAAAACTACCGGGGCCACAGAGAATAGTGGCAGTGGAGGGTCACGCTCTGTCGCGGCCGCGAATCATATTTGGACAAAACGGCGTTCGTCCCTCCCCAGCCGGCTTTTATAACCATCACTCCACTACACCAGTCACTCAGTTCTTTGAACGACGATGTGCACGAAGAGAGAAACATAAAGATCACGAAGAAAGATGGTACCCGGCAACCGTCAACTATCAACCGCAAACTGTAAACTTCTCTTTTTGACCCTGAACCCTGCACCCTTCTTTTTCCCTCTGCACCCTCAACCCTGAACCCTGTACCCTCTATTTTCGCACCACTGCTGATAACAATCCATTCACCAGGGACAAAATGATGCTGAAGGCCATCGCCCACCAGAAGCTGTCCACGTGAAAATCCGGCACAATGGCTGACACCAGCAAAACCAAAAGCGCATTGATCACGAAGGTAAACAGACCCAGCGTCAGGATATTCACCGGCAGGGTCAGTATCAACAGGACCGGCCTCAAGAACGTGTTAACGATTCCGATAAACATGGCGGTTACAATGGTCGGGAAAATACCGTTCACCGATACGCCCGGCAAAATATAGGCGGTAACATAGACGGCAAAGGTAAGAATGAGCCAGGATACGAGAAGTTGCATAGAGGAAGTCTCTTGGGTTCAGGGTTCAGGGATCAGGGTGCCGGCGTCACAAGTGAAGTTTACCGTAGGCAGGTAAATCCTTCTTCGTGTTCTTCGTGTTTTTCCCCTTCGTGCTCTTCGTGGTTGCGTGTTTCAGATTTATCCCTACGCTCCCATTACCAGCCCCACACCGGCGTCAAATGCCTTCTTCAGCTGGTCGGGATGCGCTGCCACGACACCTTTTTTGTTTGTATCCAGTCCATGGCACATGCCCTCGAATCCGCATGCTGAAAGCGCCTCCGCCGTCTCGATCCCGTGCAGCTTCAGAACAACCATGATATTCTGCATCACAAAATCATAGGTGTCATCATAGGGATATCCCCAGGTGCCGATGACCATCGCCCGCCGGCCCGGCTTCAGGCTGGGCTGGAACTTGAAGCGTTCAAAACAGTCCCAGCGGTCCAGAAAAGTGGAAAGCTGGGCGCACTCCCGGCCGGTATAAATGGGGAAGCCGATAACGATGACATCTGCATCGATTACCTTCTGATAGATCCCGGTCATGTCGTCTTTGACAAGACACATTCCCTCGTAGCCCTGGTCCTTGCATTTCCTGCAGCCAAGGCAGAATCCCATTTTTATCTCCTGCAGCATGATCTTCTCGCCCTGCGCGCCGGCGCTTTTCGCCCCTTTGATGGCTTCCTTAACCAGCATGTCCGTATTGCCGTTTTTGCGCGGGCTGGCACAGAAGGCAATTATCTTCATGTCCCGGGGGGCCTTTGCCGGCTTGCCCAGTGCGGGACGCTCCCAGCGCTTGACCAGAATACGCCGGGCATTGTCCGCCTCTTTGCTGTCGTAGGTGTCAAGCACCACCCTTTTATACTCCGCCATGTTTTCCCACATTTGAAACAGGGGATCATAGCCCTTATCCACCACATATTTTGCCGCCTTGATGGCCAGGTCCCGCCCGGCCTCCTTGACCCCTTCCGCAGTCATGAGCAGGGAAAGGATGTCCAGCAGCTTTTCCTCCCGCGCCTTCTTCATCATGGCGGGGGTGAACTGCAGCAGCTGATCCACAATCGCTTGTCCGTCCGGGCTTATTGCAGGTTTTTGCATGAATATCCTCCTTTGGGGTACGACGTAAAGCGGGGATGGTGGATGCTTGTTCTGACTTCTGGCTACTATAGCCTATCATTCGCGGCTAAAGCCGCTCCTACCGGCATTTCGCAGATTGCACATCCCACATCGCACACCGCACATCCCGCAGCACAGATAGCACTACTGGCTATGTAATGCTGAAAATCATCGCGTACAACACATTAGCCCCAGACACATCCCAATGTCAACCCGTAACTGACAACAATGAAGGGAAAGAAATGCAGCTTCGAAGAAAATGGCAGATCACGAGCAAACGAAGAGGATACCGGCTTCAGCAGCAGTAGCCGCAAGCTTTAGCTTGCGCATTCTTGCCTGG
>CAZWCD010000282.1:0-2246 GCA_964632275.1 uncultured Thermodesulfobacteriota bacterium | reverse complement strand
AACCTTCAGCGTAGCCGAGGTAGCGGTAGGCATCCATGGTATGCACCGGCCAGGGATAGCTGACATTCACGAAGATTTTTTCCTGGGCAAGCCGGGCGATGATCGCATCGCGCTTTGCATGCCGGCAGACATAGAGGTAAAACACGTGCCGGCCGCGGGGGTCACGGTGGGGGAGCACCAGCGGGGTGCCGGAGAGCAGGGCATCGTAGCGATCGGCAATGGCTCTTCGACGGTCGATATAGGCATCAAGATGCGTCAGCTTTTTGAGCAGGATGGCGGCGTGCAGCTCGTCAAGACGGGAGTTATACCCGTGTTCAAGCGCATAATAGGTTTTTTCCATCCCGTAGAACCGGAGCCGCAGGAGCTTTTTATAAAGCGCTTCATCATTCGTCACCACCATGCCGCCATCGCCGTAGCCTCCCAGCACCTTGGTGGGATAGAACGAAAAAGCGGCCAGGGTGGAAAGGGAGCCGGCCTTCCTTCCGTTGTACTCAGCGCCATGACTCTGCGCGCAATCCTCCAGCACCGCGAGGGAATGGCGCCGGGCGATAGCGTTGACTTCGTCCATATGCACCATCTGGCCGTACAGGTGAACCGGCAGAATGCATTTAGTCTTTGCGGTGATCGCCTTTTCAAGCAGCGAGGTATCCATGAGACAGGTGCGCGGATCAATGTCCACAAACACCGGTGTCGCGCCGGCTGAGACGATGGCGGACACGGTGGGGACCGCCGTGTTGGGGACGGTGATCACCTCGTCGCCCGGTCCGAGGTTCAGTGCCTTTAAGGCGAGGAAGAGTGCATCGGTGCCGGAATTGACCCCCACGCCGTATGACACGCCGCAATAGCCGGCAAAGGCCTTTTCAAACGCCTTCACCTGCTCGCCCAGGATCAGCCACCCCGATGAGAGCACCGACTCGATGGCCGCCTGTATTTCTTCTTTTTCATCGCCGTACTCTTTGAGATAGTCCCACACCTTAATCATTATCTGCATCCCCTTTGGCGGCCTGCCTGAGCATATGGAGCGCCCGGGCCTGTGACAGCCAGGTTTCATACAGGTCATCGAGCTGCTTGTCCCGGCAGGCGGCAAACAGGTAATTGAAAAAGTTTAAAAAGCAGTCGGCGGGCGATAGCACCGCTTCGGCCGTCTGATCATTGCGTCGAACATACAGCGTGTTCGCGCAGTCGGCGGTAATGGTGAACACCCGGTCAAACCGAACGCAGAGGGACGGCCCCAGGACGGTGATGGTGTTCTGATACTCGGTGTCAAACCCGAAATGCCCCACCATGGATCTCCCCCGGGGGTAGACGGCAGTGAGGCTGAACGCGGTTTCGATGCCGTTCTCCGCCCGGTTGTTGATCCGGCAGAACATGGCGGAGGGATACTCCCCGAAAAATACCGCGCCGGAACTGACGGCATAGGGGCCGAGGTCATTGAGCGCCCCCCCGCCGTGGCGTTCCTGGTAGCGGAAATCATCTTGCTTGAGCGGGGGAAAGGAAAAGAGGGCGGTTATCCGGGTGGGAGCGGTCGCGGCAGCGCGAAATTCGTTTTGCACCCGTTCAATCTGGGGATGATGGGCAAAAACGTTCGCCTCGGCCAGGAGCAGGTTTTTTGCACGCGCGAAATCGCACAGCCGCTGCGCGTCATCGCACGAGGTGCATCCCGGCTTGTCCACGATCACATGGCGGCCGCTGCGCAGGGCCCTTTCAGCCCACGTTGCGTGCAGGCTGTTGGGCAGTGAAATATAGACCAAATCAGCGCCGCTCTTCTCCAGGGCGATGTCATAGGAGGCGAACACCGCGCCGGGTATCTGCTGTTCCTCACGCGCGGTCGCAGCGGAAGAGGCGGTCGCAATATCCAGGGCGGTTACCTTCCCGGTTGCGGCAAGCGCGCCGATCACCCGTTTCCGTGCGATCCGTGAATAGCCGATAAGCAGCACATGCATGGTAACCGCCTCACATCTTCTATGGTTCGTTCTCCGCAGGGTCATTCTGCGGCTTGATCGCAGAATCAAGCTTCTATTTTTCAGTGGATCATGCGATCACATCACAGAATGACCTCCCCGCTGTGTCATTTCGAAAGACTGTGAGAAATCTTAGAGATTTCTCAGTCGCCGCTGCCCGGCTTCTTCGAAATGACAGCTGGTTATCCTAGATGAAACTTAAGCACGCGATCAGGCTGCGCGCCTCGACGTTAATGTAGTTGGTATGGCGAATAAAATCCAGCAGCTGACCGTAGGTCATCCAGA
>CAZWCD010000281.1:0-2263 GCA_964632275.1 uncultured Thermodesulfobacteriota bacterium | reverse complement strand
TACTGCTATGTAAAAAGAGACTTGCTTTTCAACATAGAAGAATGACACAGCGAAGCATTCGAAATGACATGATGAGATCCTCATGAAAAAGCTGCTCCTGCTCCTTGCCCTTTCGGCATATGGCATCACCGTGTTCCTGGCGCCCGCCGACATCCTTTCCGACGCCCCGGTTTACACCGATGATTATTCCATGCACTTTGCCCAGTGCCTCTCCACCAAGCGCTTTCTTTCATCATTCGGCAGCTGCTGGGGATACGACCCCTTCTTTCTCGCGGGATTCCCCAACGGGGCGCTGGTCAACGCCGACAACAAGGCATGGGAGATGCTTGTGTATACGCTTTCCCCCTGGCTCCCGGCGGGACTCGCCTTCAAGCTCTACCTGCTCCTTCTGCTTCTGCTCTATCCCTTCCTCACCTATGCCGCTGCACGAAACTTTCACCTTTCATCAAATGCCGCTTTTCTCACCGCCCTTCTGGGCATGCTCTTCTTCCATCTTTCCCTGGCCGTCGATTTCGTGTCCTGGGGGATGGTGTCGTACATCTTTGCCTGTTTTCTTGCTCTCTACCTCTTTTCCCTATTCTGCCGGCTCTTCGAAGCATTCACCTGGGCGCGCTGGCTCGTCACCACCATACTCTCATCGCTGCTGCTGCTGATGCACATCCTCTCCCCCCTGCTCCTGGGTCCCCCGCTGCTCCTCCTCTACCTCGCGCACTTCAGAACCCTCGAACGCCGCCACCACCTCGCGCTTGCGCTGACCGCGGTCGTGGCGCTCGCGGTCAACAGCTTCTGGCTGATACCGGTCATGCAATTTTTCCAGGACAAGACCACCCGGCCGGAACACTATCGCTTCACCCTGCAGATCGACAGCTTGTATGAGCCGATCCGGGTGTATCTCACCCAGAAGATGAGCATCCTGCATAAGAAAGACCCCGCGCTCAACAGCACCTTCATGGATGTGTTCATCCTGCTCACTGCCGTAGCCGGTCTATACCGCTGGAAGAAAGAAGCACGGGGGAAGCTCATGCTTCCCCTCCTGGGCGGCGCGGCCTTCCTGTTCGTCATCGCCTACTGCGGCTCCCGCACCGAATTTTTCGCCCAGCTCCAGCCGCAGCGATTTACCATTCCCTTGAATCTTCTGCTGATTATACCCGCCGGCGCCGGGCTGGCCGCGCTGCTTACCCTGCTTTTTAAGGACCGCCGCACCCCTGTCAGGCTTTTCTCGGGCATGATCATCTTCGCACTTCTGGTGCATCCGGTCCTTAAACCCTTAAAGACGGTGTACGGGTATAATCTCTACCGTTTGAGCTGCGATTTTCCGCCGCCGCTCACCGAGCTGCTCGCCTGGCTCGACACCAACACCACCCGCGAGGGCAGGATCCTCATCGAGGATTCGGAGTGCGATACCGATCACCGCTTCTACGGGGCGCATTTCCCCGCGCTATTCCCCGAATCGGTAAAGCGGGAATATCTCTGCGGCCCCCGGCCCATGTACCCCATCAAGCACAGCTACGCCAGCTTCACCGCGGGAATGCTCTTTGAAAAAAAGATCGGGGACTACACCATCGGGGAACTGGAGCGGGACTTTGACCTTTATAATGTCAGGTGGATTGTCTGCTGGTGCGATGAATCGAAGCAGGTTTTTGACCGCTTCCCGGAATATCTTGCGAAGGCGGGCGATATCGACAGATTCACCCTTTACGAGGTGAAAAGACCCCCCTCATTCTTTCTCAGGGGCAGCGGCAGGATAGACGCTGATTACAACCGGCTGGAACTGACCGACGTTGTCCCCGAGGACGGCGAGATCGTCATCAGCTACCACTGGATGCAATACCTCAAAACTGATCCGGCGCTGGCCATGGAACCGGCGATGGTCGGCGACGATCCCGTCGGCTTCATCCGCGTCAAGAACCCTCCCCCGTCATTGATCATCTACAATGCATATTAAGAGGGGGACGTTCGTTCTGAAAGCAACTTAATCGCCGCTACCCACTCATCGCAGCGCGGCACGAATAAAGGATTATTCACCTCGACCAAAATCAAGCGCGCACCGGTTGCCAATAAGTTGCACTGAGAACCAACGTCCCCTTTTTCAAACATTGCAGCAGTCCTTGAGCAGCTCGATCACCCTGAGCTGCTCGTCTTCACTGAGGGAGGGGTACATGGGAAGGGAGAAGATTTCTTTGGCCGCGTCCTCGGTGTGGGGAAATGAACCTTCAGCGTAGCCGAGGTAGCGGTAGGCATCCATGGTATGCACCGGCCAGGG
>CAZWCD010000280.1:0-2271 GCA_964632275.1 uncultured Thermodesulfobacteriota bacterium | reverse complement strand
TTTATCTCCTCGCGGCGCCCAGCTCCTGTGACCGTTTGGTCGCCGCCTCAACCGCATCCATCAGGGCTGATCGGAGGCGGCCCGCTTCCAGCTTGTGCAGCCCGCTGATGGTGGTGCCCCCCGGGGAGGTGACCATGTCGCGCAGCCGGGCGGGATGTTCACCGGTCTCGGCGATCATTTTTGCCGACCCCAGGCAGGTCTGGGTGGCGAGGAGCAGGGACACCTCGCGGGTCAGTCCCATCTTGACCCCCGCGTCCGCCAGCGCCTCAATGATCAGGAATACATAGGCGGGACCGCTGCCACTTAAGCCGGTGACCGCATCCATCAGCGCTTCATCGACAATGACCACCTTGCCCACCGCGCTGAAAATGCTCTGGGCGATTTTAAGGTTGCTGTCGGTGGCATTCCTGCCCTTGCAGAGCGCTGACGCTCCTTCCCCGATCAGCGCCGGGGTATTGGGCATGACCCGGATGACGGGTATGCTGCTTTTGAAATGGCGGGAAATGAAATCGCTGGGGATGCCGGCGGCGACCGAAATGATCAGGTGCCTGCCGCTGATGGCGGGAGCCAGCCCCGAGAGTACCACCTCCATGTTCTGGGGCTTGACGCATAAAATAATGATGTCAGCCTGAGCGGCGACGGCCAGATTGTCCTTGCAGATTTTTATGCCGTAACTTTTCTGCAGGGCTTTGAGCCGTTCGCCCCTGATGTCGGAAACGAAAACCGCCTGGCGGGAACTCACCCCGGCTTTAAGAATGCCCTTTATCAACGCCTCCCCCATGTTGCCGCCGCCGATGAAACCGATTTTTTGCTGCATGACTTTATTCCCCCTTTCGTAAAATTCTTATTGAACTTTTTCCCGGATTCTTATATACAGGAAAAGCGCGGGCGATTAACTCAGCGGGAGAGTGCTACCTTCACACGGTAGAAGTCACTGGTTCGAATCCAGTATCGCCCACCATGCTTCCATTGAGCAACAATCCCTGATGCAGCGTTTGCCCTGCATGCCACCTGCCGTTGCGGCCGGCGGCATTCACCGTGAAATACTTTCAATACGTTCTACAGAGCGCCACCCTTTTCCTACAGCCAAAAGTTAATTGATATCTTCATAGCATTAATGATTTGATAAATCAAGCTGATACCGTCATCGGGCAGCATCAAGGGACAGCCCGCCTGCTGCCGCCGGATTGTTCTTTGACATGAGCGCACGCCATAACCGGGAACTGCTGCATATCCTGTATGAGACGCTGTACCGAGCCATCGGTCCCTTGCATTGGTGGCCGGCTGATTCCCCTTTTGAAGTGATCATCGGGGCAATATTAACCCAGAACACCGCGTGGACCAATGTTGAAAAGGCCATCACCGCGCTGAAAGAGAGGGATCTGCTCCGTCCCCGCCGGCTCTATGGCATCAAAGAGAAAACCCTGGCCGGAGCCATCCGGTCCTCCGGCTTTTTTAACCTCAAGGCAAAACGGATCAGGGCATTTCTCCGGTTTCTATTCAGACAGTATCAGGGAGACTTGGCGCGGATGTTTGCCGAAGAAACCGGGATCCTGCGGGCGAAACTGCTCCGGATCAACGGATTGGGACCGGAAACGGTGGACAGCATATTGCTCTACGCCGGGGAGAAGCCGGTTTTCGTGGTCGACGCCTACACCAGACGAATCCTTCTGCGGCACCGGCTCATTGCGGAAGATGCCGGCTACGAGGACATACAGAAGCTGTTTATGGAAAATCTGGAAAGCGATGTCCGGCTGTTCAACGAATATCACGCCCTTATCGTGTACGTGGGGAAACACTTCTGCCGGCCGGCTCAGAACTGCGGGCCCTGTCCCTTGCGGGGGCTGACCGGGCACACCGGATCGGCGCGGCGCACGGGAGCCGTGGGCCGACCCCATCGTAAATATGATAATAAAAACAGTTAATTGGAAGCTATCTGCTCTGCCGGTAAAAAATATTAAAAAAAATTGTTGCTTTTTTATCTTATATAAATATAATCATGCGGTTATGCTGGCGTAGCTCAACGGCAGAGCAGCTGATTTGTAATCAGCAGGTTGCGGGTTCAAATCCCATCGCCAGCTCCATGAATGAGCAGCGGGGAGAGGTTCCCGAGTGGCCAAAGGGGGCAGACTGTAAATCTGTTGGTGCAACCTTCGGAGGTTCGAATCCTCCCCTCTCCACCACAACACTTGCAGATTCATTCTATACTGTACTGGGCGGGAGTAGCTCAGTTGGCTAGAGCGTCAGCCTTCCAAGCTGAGGGTCGCGGGT
>CAZWCD010000279.1:0-2291 GCA_964632275.1 uncultured Thermodesulfobacteriota bacterium | reverse complement strand
TGCATCACCAGGCGAAACCCCTTGCCGTCCCCGTCCGACTGTATGACCCGGATGAGGGCGGCAAGCTTTTTGTGCTCGGGGGCCATGGCCGGGAACAGGTTCGAGGCGGCGCTGAAATACGCTTCATTGAGGGAATTGTGCGCCAGCCCCGGATAGACCGCCAGATAGTAAATCCGGTCCTCCACCAGGTCCTGGAAGAAGTGGGTGCCGTAGGACACTTCGGGCACATACCCTTCCGAGTTCTTGGCCACTTCAACAATCGCCGCAGCGTTGTCGATATCGGCATAGCTCACCGGCACACCCAGATCGATATTGCTGCTTCCCCAGCGGCCCGGTCCCACCAGAATATACCGTTCATCGGCGGCATCCATAAAGCTGTTTATCTGGCCGATGGCGCGGCCCACCTGGTGTTTGTCACCCTCCGGCAGTTCGTGATAGCCGTCGGTATCGACGTAGACAAGATAGCGCACCGCATCAACCTCGGCGGTATTGACGCAGCTGTCGGTCTGGAAAATGATCTCACCGGGATCAATCTGCTCCGGCAGGGTTATGTTTTCCTGGTCGCGCACCTCGCTTAACGGCCGGCACTGCAGGAGGTTCAGCTTTACCGTGCCTCCCTGATCCAGATCGGCCACAAACTCGATGTCCACCGGGATGCCGTAGCCCTCTTCCAGCTTGCGCAGGATTTTATCCATGATGGAGGTGAAGGATGTTTTATTGATCAGGCTGTTAAAGGTAATGATGCGGTTTTTCGAGTCCTTCAAATGCATGAAGCTGACGGCTTCAGTGATGACGCCCTCATGCAATAATGAAAAGATATACTGATACACCGGGAGGTCCTCGCCCTCAAGTACCTCGCTTAAATCCAGGGTTTTAAACTGGTTTGAAGGCAGGTCCACCACATCCACCGAATGCTGCGAATAGTGCCTGATTTCCGATTCGTAGAGCACCGGGCGCAGCTTGGGATGGCTGAGCGCGATCATGCGGGGATAATCATTGCCCACCCGGTCAACCGCGCGCGTGCCCATGCCGAAGACAATCCGCAGCAATCCCTGGTTGGTATTAATGCGCGGCGACCAGGGATGGAAATTCCGGGAGAAGCCCACCCCCGCGATCATGGGCATCAGCTTGTTCTCCACCCGCCTCCCCTCCACCCGCATCACCAGGATGGCCATTTGCTCGTCGGTGTAGATGAGCTTGTGCTTGATCCGGTAGAGCAGGGCGTCCGGCCGCAAAACGCTGCTGTATACCATCTTGACGGCGTTCAAAAAATCATGGAAGCGGTCTTCGAAATCGCCCTGGTTGGTGCAGAACACGCTCTCGTACTTGCCGGCGAAGGCGTAGCCGAAGTTGTCCTCGAGCAGGCTCGAGGAGCGGACAATCACCGGCTGGGTGCCGAAATGCTCCAGCACCCGGCGCAGCCCGTTCAGGGTTTCCGGCCGGAACGAGCCCGCCAGAAAAAGCGATCGTATCTTGGGATACTCGGAGACGATTTCATCCCGGTTTTTGTACTGCTGGCTTAAGAGGTAGAGCAGGTCGTTGTCCAGCAGAAATTCAAAGAAGACATCGGTGCCGATGTAATATGAATCGTGGTCCAGCAGCATCTCCTTCAGCACCGGCATGTCCGCTTCCGAGGCCAGCTCGAGCATCTTGCGGGCCAGCAGCATCCCGGCGGCCTTGCCGCCGATCCGGCCCGAGCCCACCAGCCGCTCGCGGATCTTTTCGATGTCCTCCAGGGAGAAATATTTTCTGGCGATGGCGAAGTACTCGGAGCGCTGGCTGATCACCGTCTTGATCAGCTCCATGCGCAGGGCCTCGCAGTTGGCCGGCGACCAGCAGGAGCGGCTTTTCAGGTGCCGCAGCATGGTATCAATGGGCTGCAGGTACTCCGATTTGGGCGGGCTTTGGTCATCGCGCAGCTGTGAGACCCGCTCGATTGATTCCCAGGGACCCTCCGGCGCCTTGCCCACCGGCGATATGAGCAGGTGGGTGTCAAACATGGTGGGCGAATAGCGATCCCACACCTTGATCGGCCGGATGTAGGACTGGCCGTTTTGCACGTAGAAATCGATGAGCAGCTGGGTGGTGTCCCCGATGCGGGCGATGGTCTGGTTGTTGTGGCTTCCCCGGAGCATGCAGAAATAGGCGATGGTGTCGAGCTCGAACAGCCGGGGGCAGGCGGTGCGGAAGAAATTGGCGAGCGACTCGTCGCTTCCCCATTGCCGCGCCAGGATGGAGATATTGTCAAAGACGTAGTACAGCCGCTTGCCGTGTTCCTCCATCACCTCCCG
>CAZWCD010000278.1:0-2307 GCA_964632275.1 uncultured Thermodesulfobacteriota bacterium | reverse complement strand
TTAATGTAGTTGGTATGGCGAATAAAATCCAGCAGCTGACCGTAGGTCATCCAGATATAATTTCCCGGAACGGCAACCCGGTCAGGCGAATCAAGTTCCACCACCATGTACCGGTTCTGGTAATGGTAAAATCGCCCGCCCTCCTCGGAGAGGACGGCGGAGAAACGGACCGCCTTTTCATCGGCATGATAAAAATATTCGGTGAAGGGCGGGGCGGTATTCGACCCCATGCGATAGTCGGCCTCGCCGCAGGAGACGGTGGGACCCATCTCGATGAAATCCCGGTAGCCGGGGCACATGCGCGCCTCAACCAGGAAGTGCAGGACGCCGTTGATGGGCGCCGCCAGGAAGCCGACGATGCCATGGGAAAAATGCTTGAGCAGCGGCTGCGTCCACGAGGCCACTTCCCGGGTGCCGGCATTCACGGCAACCGCCATCACCGAAAAGTAGTGCCGCGATTCGTGGTATATCTCATAGTCATTTTTATGCCACCCCCTGACGGTGTGGAGCGGTATCGGCTGCACCTGGATCTCGGCGTTTGCCTTCAACCTGGTAAACCAGCTGATGATATCCTCAAAGCGGTAGAGGGTTTTATCCTTTGCCGTCAGCGAGCGGTAAAGATTTCGCTGGAAGCCCTCAATCCTCCTATCAAACAGGACAATGGAAGCCGACTCGTCATCCGGGCATACGCCGTCACCCGTTCCATCGACATACTGGATGCCGGACAGCACGGTGCGCGAATCCATGTTTACCAGGTTGTCATAACGCAGGAGCCGTTTGAGCTGGCCCAGGGTGAGCCAGCAGAAGTTTTCCTGCGCGTCCACCGCATCCTCAACCAGAAGGATGATGTTGCGGTTGCGCTTGTTCAGGTACCGCGCCCCCTGCTCCGACTGCAGCTGGTCAACCACGATGGCGCCCCTGGGGCTGCCTTCGAAAAATTCATAGTAGCGGGGCAGCTTCCCCCGGTGCACCTGGGTATAATTGCTTTTGGTTGCCTGGAGCGTCGGTGAGAGCTGGACCAGGTTGACATTCCCCGGCTCCATTTTTGCCTGCATGAGAAAGTGCAGGACCCCGTCAAATGACCTGGCGATGATGCCGAGGATGCCGATCTCGGGCTGGCTGATAATGGGCTGCTCCCAGGCCAGCTCCCCGGGGTAATTGGTGTGCACCGCAATGCCGTGGATGGTGAAAAACCTGCCGGAGCGATGCGCCAGGTTGCCGGTGGCGGGATCACAATACCAGTCATTGAGTTCCGCAAAGGGAATCTGCCTGACCGCGCAGGCGCACCGTTCAGATTGCGCGGCAAACCAGGTGAGGAACTGTTCCTCGGTGAAGAACGCCCCTTCGGTGGTCAAGGCCGATCGCAAAAGCTCCTGTTGCAGGGACGGGCAGCTCATAGGCACGGAAGGCTACGCATTGATAAAACGAAGGTACTCTTCTTTCGAACGAAAGGATCGCGACATGTCATAATAACTGTTGGCGATGACCAGGCACACGCTGCCCGGGGCAAAACGGGTCATGCTGATAAAAATCATGCGGGGAATATAGAGGCCCCGGGTGGGGTCATTCATGTCAAAACATTTGGTGGCTCTCCCGTCACACACCTCGAGTGAGAAGGACCCGGCCGCGGCAACCACCACCTGGTCCGTGTCCCGGTGGGCATGCCCGCCCCGGTCCTGGACGATATGATGCATGTAAAAAACCCGCTTGATGTCGAAGGGGATGTCCCGGGCGCCTTCAATGGCGGTGAGCACCCCCCGCGCATCCGCAACCGAGGGAAGGGCAATACATTGTACCTGGTCAAGCATGCGGTCGGTCACACCATCTCCCTTGTTCTGTTTAATCGCCGATGACTTTATCGACAACGTACGGGGGCCGCTTCCGGCTCTCATCCAAAATGCGCCACAGGTACTCGCCGATGATCCCGAGCATGATCATGATCAGCCCCAGCAGAAAGGTGAGGATGACCACCAGGATGGTCCAGCCGGGGAGCAAGATGGTGCCCAAGCATCTGAGCAGTATCACCAGCAGGCCATAGGAAAAGCTCAGCAACGCGGTCAACAGGCCGATGGCGGAGATGAATCGTATGGGGGCGTATGAGAAATTGATGAAGGTGTCGATGAACAGTTTTATTTTCTTGGCCACCGTCCAGCGGGAGACGCCGGCCTCCCGTTGCTGCCTGACGTATGAAACCGAGCCCCGCTCATAGCCCAGCCAGAAGATGAGGCTCATGATATTGGTGTTCTTCTCGGTGATCCTGCCCAGCTCCTCCACGATCTGCCGGTCGACCAGCACCATGTCAAAACC
>CAZWCD010000277.1:0-2340 GCA_964632275.1 uncultured Thermodesulfobacteriota bacterium | reverse complement strand
AATCGTGCGAACGTGCATTGCGCAGGAGTCTATGAAAAGGACGGTAAAGCGGGAGAAGATACTGCTGGGAAACGAGGCCATCGGCCGCGCCATTGTAGCGTGCGGCTGCACCGTGGCCACCTCCTATCCCGGAACGCCGGCAACCGAAATTTTAGCCGCGGTTGACCGGTGTGCCAGGGAAGGCAGCCTGCCGGTCTATCGCGAGTGGTCGGTCAACGAAAAGTCCGCGTTCGAGGTGGCACTGACCAACAGCTATGCCGGGTGCCGGTCTGCCGTGGCCATGAAGCAGGTGGGGCTTAACGTTGCGTCCGACTCGCTGATGAGCGCGGCGTACACCGGCGTGGCCGGGGGGTTCCTGCTCATCGCCGCCGATGACCCGGGTCCCCACAGCTCCCAGACCGAGCAGGACAGCCGCTTCATGGCCATGTTTGCCAAGATACCGGTGCTGGATCCTTCTTCACCAAGAGAGGCTTATGAAATGGTCAGGATGGGCCTTGAGCTTTCCGAGCAGTACTCGCTGCCGGTGATGCTGCGGCCCACCACCATGGTCTGTCACGCCCGCCAGAATGTGGGAGATGGGGCTGCGATCAGGCTGAAGCGGAAAGCGGCTTTCGTGAAGAATCCTTCCCGCCTGGCGGCAACGCCGAAGTTTAGATATGTCCTCCACAGGGAGCTCAACCGGAAGCTTGATGCTATCAGCAAGAGTCCACGGCACCGGCCGGTTTTGATCAACCGGCGGGCACGCGCATCCCGGCTCTGCATTATATCCTCCGGCGCGGCCTGCGCCTCCGTACTCGACTTGCTGAGCGAGCTTAAGCTGCTCGAGAAGGTTGCGCTCTATAAGGCGGCGATGCCCTATCCCCTTTCCCCGGCTTTTTTAGGACAGCTTGCCGCAAGCTATAAGCAGGTGCTGGTTGTTGAAGAAACCTATCCGGTGATAGAGCTGCAGATTCCCGACCGGCGCGCGGTCCGGGGAAAGCTGAATGGATGTGTGCCGCGGGAGGGCGAGCTGACACCGGATGTTTTGCATCCCATCATTGCGAAGTTTTCGGGCGCATCTTTCAAACGGGTGAAAGCGCCGGCGCCGGGGGGGCAGCGGCCGACCCTCTGTCCCGGCTGCCCCCACCGGGCATCGTATTTTGCCATCAGGAAGGCGTTCCCCCGCGGCATCTATCCCGGGGATATCGGCTGCTATACCCTGGGCATTAATATCGGGGGGGTTGACACCTGTCTGTGCATGGGAGCCTCCATCAACCAGGCGGCGGGCCTGTACCATTCTTATGCAACCAGCGGCGCTGAGCTGCCGCCGATCGTTGCCACCATCGGGGATTCGACCTTCATCCATTCGGGAAGCGCCGCCCTGATCAATGCGGTGTACAACAAGGCCCGGTTCATCCTGGTCATCCTGGATAACAGCACCACCGCCATGACCGGCAACCAGCCCACCGCGGCCACCGGCATACGCGCCGACGGCTCGGCGGGAAACAGGATCAGCCTGGAGAAGCTGATTGAGGGAATGGGCATCGGCTTCCTCAGGGTGGCCGATCCCTATGATGTGCGGGGCTTTATCACGCTGCTGCATGATGCCCAATCCTTTGCCGGTTCCGAAAAGGGCGGCATTGCGGTGATCATCGCCCGCCACCCCTGCATCATGAACGTCAGGGAAGGCAAGCGATATGCGGTGACAGTGACGGAGAAGTGTATCGGGTGCCGGACCTGCATTAAGAATTTTGAGTGCCCGGCGCTGGTCGTCGGCGACGATGATCGTGTTACCATAAACCATTTGCTCTGCACGGGCTGCGGGTTGTGTGTGCATGCATGTCCTGCGGGCGCCATTGAGATTGCGGAATAGCACATGACGGAAAACGGCAAAGGCGTACAAGTAATCATCTGCGGAAGGGGAGGGCAGGGTGTTCTGTTTCTCACCCGGATCCTGGATGAAGTGGCCCTCGCGGAAGGGAGGAACGTTATCTCGTCTGAAACGCACGGCATGGCCATGCGCGGAGGTTCAGTTGTTTCCTCCATCAGGATCGGTCCCTTTGCATCACCCCTCATCAGGTCGGGGCAGGCTGACATTATCCTGGCGCTCGCCGACTCCGAGGTGGAAAGGAACATCCACCTATTGAAAAAGACCGGGGGGCAGGTCTACGTGAACGCCGCCGCCAATGATGCGGGCGCGATAGATGCCGGCGCGATAGCGCATGAGCTGGGTTCGCTGGTCGTGAGCAACCTGGTGCTGCTCGGCTTCGCCTGTGCCCACCGGGGCTTTCCATTCAGCTTTGCCACCGTGAAGAAGGTTCTTGCGCGCATCAGCTCGCCCAAGGTGCTGGATATCAATAT
>CAZWCD010000276.1:0-2351 GCA_964632275.1 uncultured Thermodesulfobacteriota bacterium | reverse complement strand
ATATGGCTGAGTGGAGAAAGCACCCGCGACTGGAATTCGGCATCAAGGTTACCAACAAAGAAACCAATGCCGTGTCCACCATGTCGGATATTTCCGTGGGCGGCTGCTTCGTCAAGGAGGCGGACGGATTCCCCCCCCTGCCGGTCGATACCAGGATACCGCTTGCCTTTGAAATCCCCGGAAAGGATGAGTACGAGGATGTTTACATCGAGGTGGAGGGCAGGGTTGTGCATCACGGGAAGGACGCAAAAGGCATGGGCATCGACTTCATGATGGTTGAGCCGGCCGCCGCAAACGTGATAAGCAATTTTGTCAAGGCGTACCTCTAATCGTTTTTCCGTCCTGCTTGTTCTGACCGCTGTTTCCCACCAGGAGATCCTTCGCCAGTTCCCGCGTATATTCAGGAAACCCTTCAGGCTGATGAATCATCTCTTGCAGATACGGTCCCGCTTCCGGCAGTTTGTCGCGCAAAGATTCAAAAGCGGCGAAGCGCACTACATAATGGTCATCGCCTAACATGCGGGTCAGGGCTTTGAGCGTTTCGGCCTCTTTGCTGCTTCCCAGGGCAATGGCGCAAAATTTTCTCACCGCGGGTGAGCTGTCTGCCGCGAAAGGGATGAGCGCGCCGGGGGGAGGGCGGTGCGGCAGCCGGCTGATGCCCCTGATGGATGCGGTTCTTACCCGCCCATCCTCTGATTGCAGGAAGGAAAGAAAGGCTTCACCGGAGCGGTCATCCTTCAGATCGCCGAGCAGGGAAAGGATGAATGATGCGACAACCGGATCCTGCGCCTGCTCCTTCAGCGCCTCCCGCAGGGCGGGAGCGGCATCAGCTCCCATCCTGGCGATGATTTCTCGTACCGTAAAGGACAGCTGTACATCGTTGATCCTGACGTACTCGAGCAGACGGGGCATGATTGACGGCCCGGCTGCCACAAGCTGCCGGACGGCCGCCTGTCGCGCATCTTCATAGTTGAGATCGATCTCCAACTCCGGCAGCGGCTCAGAGCGCTCGAACAAGGCCTGGGTGGCGGGACCGGGGCGATCCGCTGTGCGGTGCACTTCGTTCGCCGCCGGCACTGTAGGAACCTTCGTTACAGCGAGCCGGGCTGAGGTATCGATGCCGCCGCCGTATTGTCCCTGACGCCAGAGGTGATTGTGGTGTCCCGCTCCGCTGTAAGCGTCTCGCCCCCCACAGTCAAGCACCAATCCGATGCTCCCGGTCTTCTCCTCATCCCAGTATTGTCCGTCGCCCTGGCTGCAGAATGAACCGCTCCGGTAGGAATCATCGCCCCGGCGGTCGATGAGCATGCCGGTCCCGGACTTGCCTCCGACGCCTTGGGCAAACCATTCCGCATGGTAGACATCGTCCCCCTCCGCATCGGAAAGCAGCCCCTGGGCATAGTCGTAGCCGCATCCCTGGGTCGCCCCCCACGAAACGTATGTATCATTTCCCGAATGGTCGGCCAGCGCCCCCACCGCCCGGTGGGTCGCCGCCCCCTGCGCATAGCGCCGGGCCTCGTAGCGATCGTTTCCCGCGCGGTCGATGAGCAGCCCCGCGCCCAGCCAGTAGCCCGCTCCCTGGGTGAAGTAGCTACCGCTGTAGCTATCAGTGCCGCTGCCGTTCCAGAGTATGCCCAGTCCTCCCGAGGCATAATTCCTGTCTCCAAAGCCGCATCCCTGGGAGAAACTAACGAATGCGCCCTCGGG
Source organism: uncultured Thermodesulfobacteriota bacterium (assembly GCA_964632275.1). Lineage (GTDB taxonomy): Bacteria > Desulfobacterota > WTBG01 > WTBG01 > WTBG01 > CAZWCD01. The sequence continues at coordinate 644 of CAZWCD010000276.1, read as the reverse complement.
TTCGCGGGAGTCGGGATAGGTGCCCCCGGCGAAAAAGGTGTCGTCACCCCGCCCGTCGATTAGAAGTCCAACCCCGCCGGTAAAAGCGGAGCCCTGGTTATAGAGGCTTCCCTGGTAGGAGTCATTGCCCTCGCGGTCGGCGATGATGCCGATGCCGAATGCGGCCGCGCCCTGGGCCATGGTGTCGGCGCGATAGCGGTCATTTCCCTTCCGGTCATCGAGAACCCCGACGCCGAAGAATCCGCATCCCTGGGAGAAGTCGGCCGCGAGATAGGTGTCGTCGCCGTCGCAGTCAATGAGAAAGCTGCATCCGAAGACGCCGCTTCCCTGGCTGAATTTTTTGGTCGAGCGGTAGAGATCGTTGCCCCCGAGATCAATGGTCACGCTTGCCGCCGCATTGAACGGAGAGAGGGATGGTGAGGCGGCAATGTTCTGATATTCGTCATCCCCTCCCAGATCAATGATCAGCAGGGGGGTGATGTCCCGGTAGTAGCTTGGCCCTCTGCCGCCGATGATAACGCTGCCCCAGGGCGTTTCCTCCCGGGCAATGATATCGCCCCATACGCCGCCGGTCGCGGTCTTGATGGCTCTGCCCTCAATCGTGCCGAGCTGATCGCGCCGTTCCAGCAGTCGATCGATGGCCG
>CAZWCD010000275.1:0-2370 GCA_964632275.1 uncultured Thermodesulfobacteriota bacterium | reverse complement strand
GTGGCGGCGCCGATGATTCCGGTACCCGGCAGTCCGCGCCTGGAGCGCCTGTACCTGCCCGATGCGGATTCGATTATCCGAGCGGTCAAACGCATTGTTTAATTTTTAGAGAAGGAGGTAACCGGCTATGATGGGCAAACTGATCAGATTGGAAAGGATCCTGGATCGCAATACCCGGAAGACGGTGATTGTGCCGCTGGATCACGGGGTGACGGTCGGCCCCATAAAGGGGCTGATTTCCATGGGCAGGACGGTGGACATGATAGCCGAGGGCGGCGCCAACGCGGTCATCGGCCACCTGGGGCTTCCCCTGCACGGCCACCGCGGCGCCGGCAAGGACATCGGCCTGATGCTGCATCTGTCGGCCTCGACCTCCCTTGCCCCCGATCCCACCCACAAGGTGCTGGTCAACACCGTGCAGCGGGCGGTCAAGCTGGGCGCTGACGGGGTTTCGGTGCACATCAACATCGGGGCGGATGACGAGGCAAAAATGCTGGAAGACCTGGGGCGGGTGGCCATCGAATGCATGGAATGGGGCATGCCCCTGCTGGCCATGATGTACCCGCGGGGATCGCAAATCGATGAGGCGCGGGAGCGCGATGTGGATCTGGTAAAGCACGCGGCCCGCGTCGGCGGCGAGCTGGGCGCAGACATTGTCAAGTGCCCCTACACCGGGAGCGCGGAGAGCTTCCGGGAGGTGGTGGAAGGCAGCCTGGTGCCGGTGGTCATCGCCGGCGGCTCAAAGACCTCCGACCGCGAGACGCTGGAAATGATTGAGGGCGCGATGAAGGCGGGCGCGGCGGGCATCTCCATGGGGAGAAATGCCTTCCAGCACGAGCATCCCAGCAGGCTGGTGAAGGCCGCCTGCGCCATGGTGCACCGGGGGATATCGGTCAAAGAGGCCCTTGCCTTGCTGACCTCATAAGGGAATGGCATGAATACCACAACACCAGTACGCCGGATGCGCTTCGCCCTGATACTGCTTGCCGCGCTTGTGCTGCTGCCGGGTATCTGCCGGGGAGAAACCGCCGGCGAGGCTGCTGCCGATTCGCCTGAAGCGCTGCAGAAGAAGATTGAGGAGAACAAGGCCCTCCTGCAGGAGGAGATAAAAAAGGCCGAGGGGGTGCTTGCCGGGGCGCCGGGAGACGAGGAGCGGAAATTATACGCCGAGCTTCTGGACCAGCTGCAAAAAATTTCCATCGTCTACGAGCAGCAGCTTGTGCAAAGCAAGCGATCACCGGAACTCTCCCAAGCGCTTGAGAAGTTTAAAAACGAGACCGTCCCGGGACCGGACCCCTCGAAGCTGGTGGAGGGGTATTATCCCTTCTCCTATCTCGATGAGCTGAGGAATAAACTCTTCCTGCTGGAAGAACAGGCGGTGTCGTTTGCAGAGGAGCTGAAGACGGCCGATGAAGCATACCTGACGGCGCGTGATAAAGTGAAGGATAAGGAGCAGGCTTTTCGCCGCATCCGGGAGGATCATGAGAAGGGCAGTGAGGATCCCCTTCGTTCTCCCGCGGTCATGGTTGCCCAGTGGTCCCGGCGGCTGGCCGAGGAGGAACTGGAACTGCGGAAGCTGTACATGGAAAATGAACGGGTTGAGCATGCTATCCATCAGCTCAAGATTGCCCGCCAGCGCTCTCAGATCGAGGCGATCCAGGGACGCGTCCGCTTTACCCGCGAGGAGCTTGATGCGCAACTGTCGGCGATTGACAAGGAAATAGCCGGATTGAGGAACCGCCTGGAGCAGGCCAAGGAAAAAAAAGGGCGGGCGGAATTGAGGTGGCAGAAAGCCGCCAAGCAGCCCGCCCGGGAGGACCAGCCCCCGGCCGATGCGCAGGCGCGTGACAAGGAAATTGAAAGCCTCAAGCTCTGGTACGATGCCAGCAATGCCCAGGTGATGGTGGTGGGCCAGCTGATTACCTTTCGCAATGATTTGAAGAACCTCTGGCAATACCGGTATGAGCTTTTTCACCATACGCCGGTGGCGGACATCCCGGCATGGAAAAAGGAGATCAGCCAGGGGCTGAAACAATTGGAGCAGGGTCGGCAGAAGGCAAGCGGGGTTCAGACCGGGTGCCTCAATGAGATCATCGTCAGGAATGAATCCCTGGCCTCGGCGGACCGGGCCTCCAAAACAAGCCTGTTTCTGGAGGAGCAGATCCGGTCCCTGAAAGAGCGGGAAGGTTTTTCAAGGGAATACCTTGAAGCCGTCCGCAAAATGGAGTGGGAATACAAGAGGCTGCTCGCCGAGATTCAGTCCCGGGAGTCGGGGATAAGCCTGGGGCAGCGCATCAACCGCTACGGGGTGACCTTCTCCCGCATCTGGCGCTATGAGCTGACCTCGGTCGATGATCGCCCCATCACCGT
>CAZWCD010000274.1:0-2378 GCA_964632275.1 uncultured Thermodesulfobacteriota bacterium | reverse complement strand
GGGAGGGCATAGACCTGATGCTTAAAAAACACGAGAAGAAACTCAAACGGCAGCTGTAACCTTTCTTCCTGACTTCAGACGCACACTCATGCGGTAAAAGCACATCTTGACAAAGGCCGTCATCCTAGCCTATGCTGTACAGAAACAGCACATCCTGTCTGCGGCAATCCTGATCGGAAAGGAGGCACGTCATGGCAGCCACCAAGCAAGCGGCAGTCAAGAGGGCAAAACCGGGAACGGCACGCAAGAAGACCGCGGCGGCGCGAACCAGGAGCGTCTATACCTGCCGGACCTGCGGCAGAACCACCACCGACCGGAAGCATCTGTGCAATCCCGGCAGGATTGAAGCCGCGTACTCCTGCGAATACTGCGGCGCCGGCGCGACCAACCCGCTCCACCTCTGCAAGCCCAAAGTGGAGAACGCGCGGTATTTCTGTGATGCCTGCGGCCGCATTGCCGTAAGCCGGAACCTCCTCTGCAAGCCTAAAAGCATCAAGTAACCGTGCCCAGCCCTGCCCGAGGACAACAACCATGGCCCGGAAGCGCTCGTTGACCGGCGATGAGCTGGTCAGCCTCTACAAAATGATGTTCCTCATCAGGCGGTTTGAGGAGCAGGCCTCGGACATGTATGCCCGCGGCAAAATTACCGGATTTTCCCATCTGTATATCGGTGAAGAGGCGGTCGCGGTCGGGGCCATTTCCGCGCTGAGCGAAAAGGACTATGTGATCAGTTCCTATCGCGACCACGGTCACTGCCTGGCCAAGGGCGCCGATCCGCGGGCGGTGATGGCGGAATTGTTCGGCCGGGCAACCGGCGTCAGCAGGGGGAAAGGCGGCTCCATGCACCTTTTCGATACCAAGCTGCGGTTTCTCGGTGGGTACGGCATCGTCGGCGGCGGGCTGCCGATTACCGTCGGCATTGGCATGGCTTTGCAGTATAAGGAGGAGGACTCGGTGATAACCAGCTTCTTCGGCGACGGGGCAACCAACGCGGGGGCCTTTCATGAATCGCTGACGGTTGCCGCGGCGCGGAACCTTCCCATCGTTTTCATCTGTGAAAACAACTTTTTTGCCATCGGCACCTCCCTGGATCGTGTAGCTCCCTCAAAGGAACTCTACAAGCGGGCCAAGGCGTATGAAATGCCCGGGGAGCAGGTTGACGGCATGGATGTACTGGCGGTGCGCGAGGCAACCGAGCGGGCGGTGGACCGGGCGCGGGAGGGTGACGGGCCGTCATTCATCGAGGCGCTAACCTATCGGTACCGCGGCCATTCCATGTCGGATCCCGATGATTACCGGACCAAGCGGGAGGAAAAAATCTGGAAGGAGCGGGACCCCATTGTCAGGCTCGCCAAGCAGCTGAGAGACCAGGCGGTAACCTCCCCCGACGATCTCAAAGAGCTCCAGGAAGAAATCAATGCAACGGTGAATGAAGCAATACGCTTCGCAGACAACAGCCCCTGGCCGGAGTCGGAAGAGCTGATGAAAGACATCTATGTCGATTAAACGAATCTAAGGAGCGCGCCTGATGAAGGAAGTGGTGGTACGTCACATTAAAAATTACCAGCAGGAAGCACGAACCAGCCAGCACACCATACTCATTGATGAAGCCAAGGACGTGGGAGGCGACGGCAAGGGGCCTGATCCCTATGATCTGCTCCTGTCCGCCCTCGGCGGCTGCACCGCCATGACCATCACCATGTACGCGCGCCGCAAGGGATGGGCGCTGGACGGGGTGCAGGTAAAGCTGACCCACGAGAAAATCCACGCCACCGATTGCGATGAATGCACAACCCGGGAGGGGAAGCTGGACCAGATTTCAAAAACCATTTATCTCAAGGGTGACCTGACCCAGGAACAGCGCCAGCACCTCCTGGAAATCGCGGACCGCTGCCCGGTTAACAAAACTCTTACCACCGAGTGCCGCGTCGTGGGCAGCCTTGGCTGAGAGAACGGAGCACGACCTTCATGCCGGAGATAACCTATCGCGAAGCCTTGAATGACGCGCTGAGGGAGGAGATGCAGCGGGACCCCTCCGTATTCATCCTGGGCGAGGATGTCGGCCTCTACGGCGGCGCCTTCAAAGTCACCGAAGGGCTCTATGCAGAATTCGGCGAGAAGCGGGCAATTGACATGCCCATCGCCGAAGGCCTCATCGTCGGGGCGGCAATCGGCGCGGCCATGGCCGGATTGCGGCCGGTCGCGGAGCTGATGACCGTCAATTTCGCCCTTCTGGCCATGGACCAGATCGTCAATCACGCTGCAAAAATCCGCTACATGTTCGGCGGCGCGACAAAGGTGCCGCTGGTCATCCGCATGCCGGGAGGCGGAGGCAACCAGCTGGGGGCGCAGCATTCGCAGAGCCTTGAAGCATACTT
>CAZWCD010000273.1:0-2397 GCA_964632275.1 uncultured Thermodesulfobacteriota bacterium | reverse complement strand
GGGAGGATGTGCATAACAAATGGTGCATTCCGGTCTGGTCGGGATTCGCAAGCAACGTGGGGGTAAAGGTGGAGGTCGAACCGGGAGAAACCTGCAGGATAAAAGTGGTGTAGCTGTTCGCACAATTGAAGTGGTGCATAAAAATATAGGATGACGGACCGGTTCCGGCATCCTTTATTTCTTCCTGCATTCCGGGTTCTTCTCCCTGAGGAGAAAGTAACCGGCGCCTTCCCTGCTGTCGGATGAGCCTATGGCCTTTCCGCCGTAGGGGTCATTATACACCTTCCCCTTATCATATCTCCCAACCGCCTTGCCGCCGTAAGGCTCGTCATAGACCTTACCGTTGTCTTCGATCCGCCCCACTTTTTTGCCGCCGTAGGGGCTGTTATACACGAAACCATCCTTCACCCGTCCTATCTTTTTCCCTCCATAGGGACTGTCATAAATGTACCCGTCCTCATCAACCTTCCCGATCTTTTTGCCGCCGTAGGGACTGTCATATACATAGTCGTCGGCAAGGGCGGAGCTCAACGAACATCCCATAACAAGCAGGACCAATAGCATTTTTTTCATGGGGACCTCCTTTAGAGATGAGGGTTCCGGGGTCAGAAAGTCGCGTGTAGCCGCAAGCTTCAGCTTGCGCATCATCATACTTGTTTTATTATACACACTCGCAGGCTAAAGCCTGCGGCTCCCGCCCATCAACCTCTTAACATTTTTTTCTTCGTGTTCCTCGTGCTTCTCCCTTCGTGGTCTTCGTGGTTTCGTGGTTGCAGTTTTTCATTGAACCACCTGAAACCTACTCCCTGAATCCGCCCCTGGGCCTTCGCCTGCTTGCCCGCTGATAAAACCCGATTCCTCTTTCGACGCCCTGTTCGTCCCGCGCAAACGCGGTAAGATGCATTATTTCATCGCCAAGTGATAGGGCAGCGCCGATAACCGTTTGAGACATGAGCCGCACGTCGGTGCCGAGCGACAGGGATGGCCGCTCCTCCACCGGGCACTTTCCCACATCATCGATAAACGCAGTTGCCTGCAGGTTTGCCGTCAGCGTTTCCCTGGTGTCCTCCTGCACCTCAATGGCATCCAGCACATAGCTCTTGACCAGCCTGGAAAAGATTTTATCAAAGGTGTCATGCCGGGCAAAGCAGTCGCACCCGATCACCCGGTTGTTGATCATCACCAGCATGCCGGTCTGCCGGTCTTGCCTGATAAAGTGCTTCAGATACGCATCGATTGACCCGTGCTCCTGTTCGTAGGCGTCACGTAAGGCTGCGGTTTCAGAATTGACCTTGAGCGTGGCAAGTTTATCCTGGATCAGGTTCCAAGTTTCACCCTGGTTCCCCTCAAACCTTCCGCGGGTCTGAAGTGAGTTGTAGACGGCCGCGTTCTTTCTCATGCGCATGCGCGGCGGCATCACTCGCTCTTCGCTCATGAAGTGCCGGCTCCGGTAGGACCATCTCCCCTGCTCCACGCAGCTTACCGGTATGGTAAGAGAGGTGTGGGCGGCAATCAATAGCGTCACGTTTACAATGCGGTTCTGCTTGGCGCCTACCAGCTCTTCGCCGTCCAGTATAAGCAGCTTCTGGTCTGACCGGTTTTCCACCTTGAGTTCGGGAACGCTTCCGCCCTCCCCCACCTCCGTAATCAGGACAAGGTTGGCGTTCAGCGCCTCGTCCAGGAGCAAATAGTTAACAGCGTTTTTCTGTTCGGATAGCAGCGGGAAGATGACCATGTTCTTGTAGCGCTGCTCAGCGCCCATGGTGATGCGAGACAAATAATCGGAAATCAGCTTTTGCATAATAATTGCCTCCTTTTAGGGTTGCCTGAGAAACGTGAGACAGTTGATCAGTGATCCGGCAAACCATGAAACTGAGGGTTCAGGGGACAGGGCACAGGGTCAGATACCCTCCTGCCCTCTTTCCTGCTGTCTCCTGACTTCTGTCATTTGAATACATTTTACCACAGAGGTATGACAGGGGTGGTCACTGCGGATGGAACATATGTAAGGGCGTATGGCCATACGCCCCCCATTTCCTTGAATGGTGATTACGGCAGGAATGAAGGCGGGGTATCCCGGCCAACCCCATAAAGCAAGAGGCAGAACAATAACTGTTCCGCCTCCTGTAATGCTGCTTATCCCTCAATGTTTTTTATCCCAGTGAAGGAACGACTCTTATGCCGTCATACGGGTAATTGAAGAACTGTTCTATTACGTTGTGCACCACGGCAGTCACATTGGCCCTGCCGCCGTGATAGAAGGTGTGCAGAAAGTTCACCCAATAGCCAAAAATGGAATCAGGGTCTTCCGCTTCTTGATACTTGAAAACATCGTATTCGTTGCCCATGGTAGGCGCCCAGCAATGCAGCACCTTGGGAATGGTCCGCACCTCGTAG
>CAZWCD010000272.1:0-2401 GCA_964632275.1 uncultured Thermodesulfobacteriota bacterium | reverse complement strand
ATCATTCCCGGTCTCCCCTGGAGGTGCTCTTTCTTGACAAAAAGGTTACCCTGGCATGCGGATCGCCGGTCAACTTTTTTGTCGGCAAGGACGGGGCGTATGAATCGGGCAAGATTCCGTTCGGGAGCACCGCAAGCCTCTGTTTTACCGAGAAGGGGAAGTATGATTTTATTGTAAAGGTTTCCAGGACCTTCTACTTGCCTGCGCAGGGAGGGCTGGGAACGGAACACCGGGGGAGTATCGTGATAGAATAAAACGCGTCTCGGCCGGGTGGCGGTCAGCGTCGGCTCGCGGCGATTATAGAAAACCCCTCACTGCTGTGTGCAGTGGAGGGGTTTTTTGCGCTCAGCAGCGCGACGCCATCTTCTGGCGCGATGCTCAATCATCTTCAACGGTGCAGCAGGGCTTTTCCGCCGTTTCGAAATCAGCCTTTTCAAGGTAGTTCGCAAGGTCCCGCAGAAAATGTGCGGCCACGATGCCGTCAACCACCCGGTGGTCCATGGAGAGGGTGACCCTCATAATCTTTGCAGCGGTCAGCGCTCCATTTTTTACCACCGGCGTGTCTTTAATGGCGCTTACCGCCAGGATTGCCGTCTGCGGCGGATAGATGATGGCGGCGAAATCGGATACGCCGAGCATGCCGAGGTTGCTGATGGTGAACGTCCCGTCGGTGAGATCGTCCGAGGAGAATTTGCCGGCCTCGGCTTTTTTTCGAAGTGTTTTAACCCCGCGGGAAATGTCCTCCAGGCTCAATGCATCGGCACGCTTGAGCACCGGGATGATCAGGCCCTCGGGCAGGCCGATCACGATCCCCATGTTGACTTCTTGCTTCAGCAACAGTCTCTGTTCCGGATAGAGTGCATTCAGGTATGGATAGTTTTTAAGGATTGTGGCCGCGGCCTTGATAAGCACATCATTGATGGTGACTTTTTCATCGTCGCTTTTATTCTGGTTGAGCCGTCCAAGCCGATCCAGTGCAGCGGACATCTCGATATCATAACTGAGGTAAAAATGAGGGATGGTTCGCTTGCTGTGGCTAACCGTAGCAGCAACCGCCTTTCTCATGGTTGATAACGGCGTGGTCCCTGCATTCGGGACAGCCGGTGCCTGGATGGACGGAAAAGGCGCCTCCCCCACCGGGGGCTGTTCACGAAAATCTCGAACATCTTTCAGGGTGATCATCCCGCCGCTGCCGGTTCCGGAGACGCGGGAGAGGTCGATGCCCCGTGACAGGGCATAGCTCCTGGCCGCAGGGGATGCGCTCATTCCCCGGGAGGAGGCAAGATCACCGAATCCCCGGGTGTGCGGGACCACCTTCAATTGCGGCGGTTCCTTGACGTGCGGCTGCTGTTTTTTTGCCTGGGCGCTCTTCTGCGGCTCTTCAGGCAGCGGCTCTTTCTGGGGCACTACTTTCTGCAGTTCCCCTCCGATGACGGCAATGGGGGTGCCTACGGGTGCCCGTTGCCCCGCCTGCACCAAAATTTGGGTCAGCACCCCCGAAACCGATGATTCCACTTCAAGTACCGCCTTATCGGTTTCTACTTCAAACAATGTTTCACCCTGCTGAACATAATCGCCCTCCTGTTTGAACCATTTGAGGAGCGTGCCTTCCACCATGGTATCACTCAGCTTCGGCATGACGATTTCTTCCGGCATTGCTGGTTCCTTATGAGCAGGTTGTTGAAAAAATAGTGGCGCAGGCTGATAAAATATGCTGAATAGTTTGTGGCGTCAAAAGCCCCTCTTTTGAGCCACGAGTGAGATGGGTTTTTCTCAACCGCCTGCTAGAGGACGCTGACGGCTGCCTGGATCACATCCTCAACGCGGGGAATGGCCGCCTGCTCGAGATTTCTGGCGTAGGGCATGGGGGTGTCCTTCCCGGCGACGCGGATTATCGGGGCGTCCAGTGCGGTAAACGCGTGCTCATATATACGGGCGCTTACTTCCGCACCGACCCCCCCAGTCTTCCAGTCTTCCTCGACAATGATCGCCCTGCCGGTTTTTCGCACCGAGGCAAGCACTGTCGTGGTATCGAGCGGACTGAGCGTTCGAAGGTCAATCACTTCTGACTGGATTCCTTCCAGGGCCAGCTGCTCCGCGGCTTCGGCGGCAATCAGCGTCATGTGGGAGTAGGAAATGATGGTCAGGTCCGTCCCCTGCCTGCGAACGGCGGCCTTGCCCATGGGGGTGGTATAATCCCCGGGAGGAACCTCGCCCCGGGTGTTATACAGATGTTCATGCTCCAGAAAAATGACGGGATTATCATCCCGGATTGCCTCCTTGAGCAATCCCTTGGCGTCCTCCGGGGTGGCGGGCATGACCACCCGCAATCCCGGGCTGTGGAGAAAGTATGCTTCAAGGCTCTGCGAATGCTGCGCCCCCAGCTGGTTGCCTCCGCCTC
>CAZWCD010000271.1:0-2414 GCA_964632275.1 uncultured Thermodesulfobacteriota bacterium | reverse complement strand
GCAGCATGGCCAACGATTCATTTTCAGTAAAATTTCTATAGTCCATTATCGCACCCGGATGTCAGTTGGATATCCAACGCTTTATTTTTTACCATACAATATATAATAAGTCAATACCCCGTGCTCACAATTTTTTGACTGGTGCATGGCAAGGGCAGGATGCAAGTCTTCAAATGTGTGGCAGCAACGGCCGGAAAAGAAGAAGCACTCAGAAAATTATCCAAGCGCTTCTTCGTGGGGCAATTTGCACGCATCCCTTTTATCGTCATTCCCCGACCTGATCGGGGAATCCAGTTGCTTGCTTTTTTAAACTTACCGCTTTCGCGGGAATGAAACACAGAGGTCCTGCGGCAAATGCTGCGTGGGTCCCGTCCCTCAGAGCCCGTAGCGGCTGAACAGGTCCCGGTTGCAGTATTCGTCGGAGCTCATGCGCTCGTTTATCTTCTCCTCGGTAAGCCAGTTAATCTCGGCGCCGTTTGTATCATTCTTAAGAATTTCTTCCGCCAGATATGGCGTGACCGTCTCAACCGTATCCGCCATGCAGTTGTAGATGGGCTTTACCATCTCAACCTGTTCGGGGGACATCTTACGCATGTCATCAAGCAGAAAATCAGTGACCACAATACCCGGACCGACGGTGCCCACCTGCACCGGGGTTCCCTCCGCGTCCTGAATCAGCGCCTCGCTGAAATACCGAACCGCCCGCTTGGTGGTGCCGTAGATATGCAGGCCCGACACCTTGTTGTCATTGAAGCCGTGGCCGTACATATTGTAAATCTGTCCGCCGCCCTGCCGGGTCATGCCCCGCAACGCGATCATAGCACCGTAGATCAGGCCGGTCACGTTGGTATTGACAACAGCGGGCACCTCATCCAGGTCCAGCTCCAGCAGGCTTTTCATGGTGTTGGCAATGCCGGCATTGTTGATCCAGATGTCAACCCTGCCGAAATGGGCAACCGCCGCGTCCCACAGCGCCTGGACCTGGCCGCTGTCGGTCACGTCACAGGGCCGGCCGGCGACGCGTTCGGCTCCGAATTCCTTCCGCAAGTCCGCCACCACCTGCTCCAGCTTAGATTTGCTTCGTGAACTGATGACGACGGAACAATCCCGCTTCAAAAACTCCCGCGCCAGCCCATGCCCAATTCCCTTGGTGCTTCCGGTTATGACGACTATCTTCATGGCTTGCGCTCCCAGCGCTGATACACCCTGAAGCCCTGCCTGGCAAAATCGCGGGCGACGATGGTTATGCGATCAATGGTTATTTTGCTGATGAAAAAACTTTTCTTTACCCCCTGCCGCCATTTTGCCAGATGCTCGTCGCGCTGCTGAGGAGTCGCGTCTTTGGGAACCCGGGCGCCTTCCTCGTAAGGGAGAAAATTAACCATGATTTGATCAAACTCGGGGCTGTTCCCATCAAGCAGCTCTACCGTTCCCCTGATTTGACAACACAGAGTATCCCCCGCAAAGCCCTCAAACTCCTTGTGCCAGTTGAGGCTTACCAGGGGGTTGTTTTTCAGATGCAGGAGCTTTTCAGTTCCCTGCTCATGAAAGCCGTAAAGGACCTTCTTTTCAGGATCGAGGGTAAATTCAGCGGTGGTGGTCAGGGGAACATTATTCATGCTCGTGCCCAGAACATACGTTTTCGAGTCCATCTTGATGCCGCCGATAATCTTTACAATCTCCTGCCACACCTGATCCCTGGTCATGATGCCTTCACCGGCCTTTTTGGCGCCCCACTCTCCTGTCAGCCAGAGCTGGGTGGCGGTGGTATTGGCGTCGAGCTTTATTTCGTGACAGTCATTACAGGCAAGGCCCGGCTCGATTGCCGGATGATTGTTTTCGTATTCTGCTGTTGCATCAATGCTTTTCGCCTCCGCCGGTGCGGCGGGTTCGGTTTTAGGTTTCGGCGCCTCCGGGGCGGCATACAGACCGGAACATACCGTCACGAAAGACGCGATCAAGATCATTCCAAACCATTTTTTCGAGCTTCTCATACCTGCCTACCTCCTTGTGATTTGATCGTTACCACTTTGCATCATGCATCTTTGCGAGAAAATCCCAATGAGTAAACCTATATAGCGCAATTCATTAATTTATGCAACAAAAAGAGTCTCCGCTTCACAGCATGACAGCTGTAAGCGGAGACTCCTGTTTTGAAAAAATATATCCGCAGACTTTTAAATATCTGTATCTTTTCATTTGACAACCCTTCCGCTGATTGGTTACATGATAGTCACGGTTTGTTATCATTGAAGGAGATGCAACATGTACGGATGGATGGGGAAAATCATACGAATTAATTTGTCAACCGGGACGGTACGCAATGAACCTCTGAACGAGGAGTTGCGCCATGACTTTATCGGGGGCCGCGGCATCAACTCCAAGCTGCTCTATGATTATACCGACAGCGCCAC
>CAZWCD010000270.1:0-2420 GCA_964632275.1 uncultured Thermodesulfobacteriota bacterium | reverse complement strand
TGTTGGGCATCATCTGGGGGGCGGCCGCCCTCTGGTTTGACGGCCCCTCGGCGCGCTGGCTTGCCTTGACACTGTCAGCGCTGTTCGCCGTCGGCTGCCTGGCGCTGCTCGCCCGAATCCGTCCCTTTTCGCGCGCCGTGCTCGTGGTTTCCGGAATCCTGCTGGCACTGGCAGCCTGGTGGAGCTTGATCCCGCCGAGCAATGACCGGGACTGGTATCCCGACGTTGCCCGCCTTCCCCGCGCCGCCATTGAAGGAAGCCGGATGACCATCGAGAACCTGCGCAACTTTGACTACCAAACCGAGATTGATTACGCGGAGCGCTGGGAGAGCCGCACCTGCGATCTCGATACGCTGCGGGGGGTTGATATGTTCCTGTTTTTCTGGGGCCCGACGCTCATTGCCCACACCATCACCAGCTGGGACTTTGGGGGCGGGCAGCATCTGGCCATCTCCATCGAGACGCGCAAGGAAAAAGGCGAGTCATACTCGGCGGTGCGCGGATTTTTCCGGAAGTACGAGCTTTACTACGTGGTGGCTGACGAGCGGGACGTGGTCCGCCTGCGGACGAACTATCGCGGTGAACAGGCGTACCTCTACCGGATCCACATGACACCGGAGGGCTCGCGCGCCCTGCTCCTTGACTACCTGAGGCAGGTGAACCTCCTGGCAGAACACCCGCGCTGGTATAATGCCCTGACTCACAATTGCACCACCATGATCCGCTACCACATGAAGGAGGTAGGCGGGAGCCGGCCGTGGGACTGGCGGATCCTGGCAAACGGCCGTCTTGACCAGCTCGGGTATGAACGGGGAAGGATCGATACAAGCCTGCCGTTCCCCGAGCTGAAGCAGCGGAGCAACATCACGATGAAGGCACGAGCGGCAGGCAGCGCCGCCGACTTTTCGGCGCGGATTCGTGATGGCTTGCCGGGTGGGGAAGGGAACTCATTCTCCACACAAAGGGAGTAAGGTATGCCGGCCAAACGATTCGTAGCGTTGACCGCGCTGGTGATTGCCCTTTTCGGCGCCTTCGGTTGCGCAACGCCGGTGGGAGTGAAGTGCAGCAGCGAAGAGGCGGTTTACCGTCAGTTGACGGCAAGCGCGTTGACCGGCGAGCAACCAAGCTCCTACTCGATGCAGTTTCTTGAGCGCCTGAGCCTGTCTGACCAATACGAAAAGGATCCGAAGCGGGTTCTTGCCCAACTGCACAAGGAACTGGGCGGCCTGGACGAACATGACCGTCTGTTTGCCCTCTCCGAGCTGTCCTATGCCTGCGCCGTGAAGAAGCATGAGCAATCCTATTTTCTGGCCGCAGCGGTGTACGCCTATCTATTCCTGTTTCCCGATGATGCCGGCAAGGCCCCGATTCCCCACGACCCGCGCCTGCGCCTTGCCATGGATCTTTACAATAGCAGCATTAACGCCGGACTCCGCAACCCAGCGGGCGACGAGGTCGATCTGTCCGGGGGGCGCCTCGTCCTTCCCTTCGGTTCCCTCGACCTCTCCACCGAACCCTCAGGATTTTTCTATGGCGGATATGCGCTCGCGCACTTCGTTTCGATTGCTGATCTTGAGGTGCGTGGATTCCGTAACCGCTATCGAAAACCCGGGATCGGCGCCCCCCTCTCAGCCCGGGTTGAGAGGACTGAAGGCCGGGTTGCCGATAAGTGGATTGCGCCGCGGAGCAAGGTGCCGGTGACCGCCTTCGTCCGGTTTGATCAGCCGCGCAGCGCCCTGTCCACCGGGGAGCTGACCGGACGGATTGAGCTGTACAACGTTGACGAAATCCCCTCGGTGACCCTCGGCGGACATTCGGTGCCGCTGGAATTTGATCCGAGCGCCGCATTGGCCTACCAGCTCGAGGGATCGCCGGTCTGGGATTTTGAGATTGCCGGATTCCGCAGGGGTGATTTTAACCTTTTCGGCGAGAAGGCGGAAGGCGATTTGATATTTTCCAATCCCTATCATCCCGGGAAGATTCCGGTGGTCTTTGTCCACGGCACGGCATCCAGTCCGGCGCGCTGGGCGGAGATGGTCAACGAGTTCCTCGGCGATTCGCGCATTGCCGGCCGCTATCAGTTCTGGTTCTTCATTTACAACAGCGGCAATCCCATTGCCCTTTCGGCCATGCACCTGCGGGAGAGCCTTGAGCAGGCTTTCAAGGAACTCGATCCCGGCGGCAGTGATGCTGCGCTCCGGCAGATGGTGGTCATCGGACACAGCCAGGGCGGGCTGCTCACCAAGATGACGGTGGTGAACAGCGGCACCCGCTTCTGGGAAAACATCAGCAAGGAGCCGTTTGAGCAGGCAGACATCTCCACGGAGGCGAAGGATCTGCTGCGCCGCAGCATCTTCGTGGAGCCGCTGCCGTTCGTGAACCGGGTGATCTTCATCGCCACGCCGCACCGGGGGAGCTTC
>CAZWCD010000269.1:0-2433 GCA_964632275.1 uncultured Thermodesulfobacteriota bacterium | reverse complement strand
TCTTTGACAAGGATCTGGGGGACATCGGGGGAATCCCGCGGCTGCTTGATGTGGGGCAGTGCAATGACGCCTATTCCGCGGTGCAGATTGCCACGGCGCTGGCAGACGCTTTCAAGGTGGGGGTGAATGAACTGCCGCTTTCCCTGGTCCTCTCCTGGTATGAGCAAAAAGCAGTGGCAATCCTCCTCTCACTGCTGTATCTTGGTATAAAGAACATCCGGTTGGGTCCGAGCCTGCCGGCCTTCATTACCCCGGCGGTGCTTGATGTGCTGGTGAAGAATTTTAATATCATGCCCATTTCGACGCCGGAGGCCGATTTGAAGGCCATCTTGGGGTAAGATTGTTTGGAAGTAATTCACGGAGCAGAAGGCAATGAAATGTCCCGGACAGGATATGCGCTACTGGGGGCCGGATGCGGTCATTGAAACCCAATGCCCCTCCTGCGGCAGCAGCATGGAATTCTTCAAGGATGAAA
Source organism: uncultured Thermodesulfobacteriota bacterium (assembly GCA_964632275.1). Lineage (GTDB taxonomy): Bacteria > Desulfobacterota > WTBG01 > WTBG01 > WTBG01 > CAZWCD01. The sequence continues at coordinate 1,958 of CAZWCD010000269.1, read as the reverse complement.
CGACCCGCAGGTGTAAGAAGTGCGGCCGTAAAGTGATCAATCCCAAGATGGATTTCGGCTGTGCCTCCTACTGCCCCTATGCCTCCCAGTGTCTGGGGGACCTTCCCCCGGAGCTGCTTGCCCAGCGTAAGGACCTGCTCAAGGAGCGGGTGGCGGTGGAGATGAAACGCTACTTCGGCCAGGACTTCAAGCGCATCGGCCACGCATCAAGGGTTGCCCGCTATGCGGAGCAGCTGGTGAAGGAAGAGAAGGGAGACATGGCGGTCGTGCTCATTGCCTCCTATCTGCACGACATCGGGATAAAAGAGGCTGAGCGAAAATACGGGAGCAATGAGGCGCGTTATCAGGAACAGGAAGGACCGCCGGTGGCGCGTGACATCCTGAGCAGACTGGGGGCAGCACCGGAGCTGGTTGACGAGGTGTGCGACATTATTGGCCATCATCACCACCCCCGGAACGAGGAAACCACCAATTTCAAGATCCTCTATGATGCGGATCTCATTGTCAACATCGAAGAGAATCATAAAGAGTCTCCCATCGATCCGGAGAAGCTCTCCGGCATTATCGCCACGTCGTTTCTGACCGGGAGCGGCGGGAAACTGGCACAAAAAGTCCTCCTGGCGCAAAGCTAAGTCCGGGCCAAGGAAATATGAAATTCCGGCAGGAGCGCCTTCAGACGCGATGCGTTCGCGGCTATAAGCCGCTCCTGCCAATCTGAAAGGAAAGAATCACATGAAAGTAAAGCGCAAGATTGTGGAAATAGACCGGGAACGGTGTGATGGCTGCGGGCAATGCGTCTTGTCATGCGCTGAGGGTGCGATCAAAATAGTTGACGGGAAGGCTCGTCTGATATCCGACCAGTACTGCGACGGGCTGGGCGCCTGCATTGGTGACTGCCCCCGGGGTGCGTTGCGGATCATTGAGCGGGACGCCGACGAGTTTGATGAGCAGGCGGTGGAACAGCATGTGCAGGATTCGCCGTCCCAGCGCCCCGCCGCAGCCAAGGCCCCTCCGGCAGGCTGTCCCTCTGCACAGACGCGCCTCTTATCGGGGAGGGAACATCGTCCGGCAGCCCCGGCATCGACCCCGATGGCGGGACAGCCATCGGAGCTTGCCCACTGGCCGGTACAGATACGACTGGTGCAGCCCGGCGCATCCTTCCTGAGAAATGCCGACCTCCTGGTGGCCGCCGACTGCACGCCGGTTGCATACCCTGCCTTTCACCGGGACTTTCTTGCAGGCAAGGCAGTGATGATCGGCTGTCCGAAATTTGATGACGCTGCCCTGTACCGGGAAAAGTTTGCCCAGATATTTAAGACCGCAGGCATCAAGAGTGTTACCGTGGTGGTGATGGAAGTGCCTTGTTGCCAGGGCCTGCCGCAGATGGTCAAGGCGGGAATGGAGCAGGCCGGCGTCAATATCCCCATAGAAAAAGTGGTGGTCAGCGCCGAGGGGACCATTTTAGAGCGCAGCCGAATTTAGTGCCCCATTGTCCGCTTGCCCAATTGCTTCACAAGCAACATATGCCTCAAGACATGCGAATAATCATCAGATGTTCCACGGTCCGGGTAGTATCTGGCATCTTCTTCATACGCCGGCACCTGCGCGTATCTCTCAATGAACGCTGCATCTGTTCTCTCCCCCGGGTTGTCACGTAGGGATATATTTTTCAACAGCCTGCTGGAGGGTGATTGGTGATGTCGCCCGGTGGCGCGGCGTATCGCGCTCCAGATAGACGAGGAACAATGCGATGATTCGATGCATTAGTATTGTCATGCTGCTGTTTCTTTTGTGTCCTGATGATGTTCAAACAGAAATTGCAGCATCCCCTGCTCCGGCACAGCGGATCGTGACGGTTTCGGAGAAGATGCTTCATGTGTTCGAAGGGTTGGGGGAATTCAGCTGCGATGTGGAAGCACAGTATTACCGGGATGGAAAAGAAGATAAAAAGTACTATT
>CAZWCD010000268.1:0-2434 GCA_964632275.1 uncultured Thermodesulfobacteriota bacterium | reverse complement strand
ATTCCCTTCTTCTGTATCGCATTAAGGTCAAGCGGTTTGTCCTGTTTCATATACTCCCCTTTATCATTCACCTAACAGTTCTGAAATCCTGGCCTGGGCGTCGTCTCCGCTGTACAGCTCTCCGTTCACCATCACCGCCGGCGACAGGTCGCAGCAGCCGAGGCAGCGCACCTTTTCCAGGGTAATATTCCCATCCGGCGCCGCCGCCTTCTCCTGCAGCTTGTGCAGCATCGATCCGCTGCCCTTGAGGTGACATCCGGTCCCGTCACACACGCTCACCGCGTATTTTTTGGGCGTGGCGGTGGGAAACGCCTGGAAGGAGGTTACCAGCCGGTACAGCGTGCTCATAAAGACATTTTTCTTCTGGCTCACCACCCGCAGCGCTTCTTCCGGAACGCAGCCGAACCTGCCCCGGAGGGCGTGGAGTACGGCGGGTACTGATTCCTGGCCGCCGGGGATGGATGTCACGATCTCTTCCACCACGCTGATATCGACGCCACCCATGGTGGCAAATCCCTTGATGATATTGGATTTGAAGGGCTCGGGCACGATTTCATTGACGATCTCGATCACGTGGGATTCCTGATAGGGACCGCCCTTGGCCTTCTGGCCGAGCACATCCATCAGCTTTGCCCGGAACACATCCTGCAACGATTCCGGCACTTCCTTGATCATCAGCTCGAACATGGCCCTGCTGCTGCCGGTCCACGCCCCCTGACCCGCAGGCTGGGATGCGCCGGCAACGGCGGGAGATGAAGCTTTATCCGGTGCGCTCTTTTTTCCGCGCGGCTTTTTACTTGCAGACATGGTGCACTCCTTTCAGCGATACCCGGTTGCGGGCATCGGCGTCTTACGCGACGGCATTAAGGTACTGCTGTACGAGATCTTCCAAGCGCTTGTAGGCGCTGTCAACCGAGGCCTGCGCCCCGCTGATGTCCTGCTCAGTCAGTTTTTCAAACCGCTGCTGAACCGTGAGATAGTCGGCAACCGGCCGCGGCTTTCCGGTTTTGAGCGAAATGTCATAGGCGCCCGCGCCGGCTTCATACAGGGGGAAGATTCTGCTTTCCACCGCGAAGCGCCCCAGTTTCACCGTGAAGTCCGCGTCAAACTGCCAGCCCGCAGGACAGGGGCAGAGCACATGGACATAGGCGTCGGCGGTGCTCTTGAGCGCACGCTTCATTTTATCGTACAGGTCAAAGGGATAGCTGGGACAGGCGGTGGCCACATAACTGAAGCCCTGTGCTGCGGCAAGCTGCGGCGCGGGCTTCTCCAGCGCATCGGCCAGCGAGCCGCCCGCCTCGTTATCGAAACAAATCAAGAGTTTCCCCGCGGCCTTGGGCACGGAGAGAAAGCTGGGGGCGGTCCTGCCCGCGCCAAAGAGGCCGGCGGCGGCATCGGCGGACGAGCCATTGTCCGGGGCCGTCCAGCAGGCCTTCTCAATGCTGATGCCCAGCGCCTTATAGGTCTGGCGGACGGCGAGGGCCAGGCCGCATCCGGGACATGCCGTGTTCAGCTCGGGAACGAAGTATTCCTTGCAAGGCAGGAAGTTAGAAACGTAGAGACTGTACTTATCCATTGCTATTCCTCCTTGAACATGCTGATGGCGCCGAACCAGCATTCCCGGTGGCATATGCCGCAGCCCTTGCATTTGGCGGTATCGGCTTCGAAAAAACCCTCCTGATTGCGAAACACCGCGCCATCCGGGCAATACACGAAACAGAGCCCGCAGCGGATGCACTTGTCACGGTCCCATTCCGGCGTCCATTCCCGCACATCCCCCGGGCGGAACGGCGTCCCCTTATCCTGATCAAGCAACGAGCAGCTGATCATCTTTTTCTGAAATCCGGCAGTTGATTCCAAAATCACATCTCCTTTTTCAAAAGTTAATCCGCGTAACCGTGCCCCGCGGCCATGACCGCCGCGGATGCCGCCCTACACCTCGGAGGGCGCCTTGACCGGACAGACATTCACGCAGGTCCGGCATTCCAGGCAGAGCTGCACGTCAACAAACGCACGGTCCTTCACAAAGCAGATGGCCGTCCGCGGGCACAGATCCACGCACCCGCCGCACCCAACACATTTTTCCCTGTCAATGCGAATCACCCTGATCTCCTCCCGTCGCGCCGCCCACGGCCGTGGCCTGGTCCGGCGCCGCAATCCAGTTATGCGCCCGTTCCCGGGCAGCAAAAGATAATGAGAGAACAGATATAATATTTTTTTTCCGCGGCTGTCAAGTTTTTTTACCTTTTTTGTTCACACCGCCGTCAACGGCGGATCCCGGCGTCACGCGCCGAAGAAAATGCCGCTCCGCAACAGCGAAACGGCAATTGCCGGCATTTCCCCCCATTCACCAGTGGCGCAGCGGACGTACAAAAGTGGTGGCGGTGCAGGGAGTCGAACCCCGGACACTGCGGATATGAGCCGCATGCTCTAA
>CAZWCD010000267.1:0-2474 GCA_964632275.1 uncultured Thermodesulfobacteriota bacterium | reverse complement strand
GCCTTTCAGACATTAAAGACGACGGAAGCTGGCAGTATTCGGTCGGTGAAGCCAACGAGGATCCCGCCAACCCATCCTATGTTGACCCCTTGGGCAGTTCCTCATATCCCAATGGCTTTGACGGGTATCAGTATTCATCAGCTGCCGCCGGCACCCTCTACCAGAACCTCGCGGTGAACCTATTCCCGTTTAATAGCACCCTGTATGGCGGGATCATCTGTCAATATGTGCCTGAATACAATACTCCTCCCAACATGAATGAACTGCATGGATCACAGATATGGAAAACCTCCGATGCAGTGACATGGTCACAGGTAACCGGCAACGGATTTGGCGATCCGGAGATAGTCAACTTTGAGGCTTTCACGGCTTTCGGCAGCCACCTGTTTGCCTCCGGCAGCAAGGGCGCAAGTTCCACCCCGTCGGGACTGGGCGGGGCAAAGGTATTCAAACAGCTCAACGGCCTGCCCGATGACATGGACGAGGACGGCGTTGCAGACGGCGCGGACAATTGTGATACGTCGCCGAACGGCGCCGGCCTCGGCACCTGCACCGCCGGCTATGTTCATGTGATTTGCTTGACCAACGCCCATTGCGGCCCCGGCGGCGTCTGCAGCACCGGCCAGGAAGACGGAGACAGTGACGGCGCGGGCAACGCCTGTGACAACTGCGCCGCTCTTGCCAATCCCGCACAGGAAGACACTTATCCGCCGGGAGGAAACAGCTGCGGCAATGCCTGTGAGTGCGAGGGCAACTTTGATGGTGACCCGGATGTGGATGGCGCAGACGCGGCAACCTTCAAGGCAAACTTTGGCAGAAGTGTCTTGAGCGGCAACCCCTGTACCAACTCTGATCCCTGCAACGGTGATTTTACCTGTAACGGGAATGTTGACGGATCTGACGCGTCGCTGTTTAAAACAGATTTCGGGAGAAATGGATTAAAAAATCCTTGCCCCAGCTGTAAAACCGTAAACTGGTGCACCTATCAGTAATGCACATGTGAAAAGAAAGCGATTGTAACAGAAAAGCCTGCCACAGACTTGTGATGGTCTCTTCACCATAACCTCCCCTTTTGGCCGGGAGGTTATGGTGAAAACAGAAAAAACCCGCCCCGTTGTTTCTTAAAGGAAGTCGGGGAGGTTTCATGCCTTACATTCCCGGGTTAGCGCTTCAAGCACCCTCACGCGCCGTTCTCGAACTGCTCCTATTGTCGTTGCCTGCACTGACCGCGCACTACCGCACTGCTCATATAATCGAACACCACAGCTTATATGTTCGTCTCCGGCGTCCGGGACTGATTCATAATCTGCATAACACATTTATTAAAGGAGGCTTGCCATGAGTAGAAAGTCAGTTGTGTGGTTTTTCAGTGCATTCGTGCTGACTGTGGCGGTGACCTGCATGCCGCTTGACCGGGCGCTGGGTACCGGTTCCACCGTCCATCCCTGGCCGAGTTTCAGGCATGATCTGCTCAATAGCGGCGCAGCGACCGACAGCGGCTATCCCACCAGCCCAACCAAGCTCTGGATGGTAGACCGCGAGTTCCGCGCCTGGTCACCCACCAGCCGGGCTGATTCCAGAGGCCCCTCGGTGGTGGACCGGGGCATGATAATTACGGCGGGTTCAGGCATTGTGCAGGCAAATGATCAGTTTACCGGCAGTCTGCTCTGGCATCAACACTTTCTCTGGCAGTCTCCGACGGAGCCGGCGGGCGCGCCCACCGACTGGTGCTACAACGACATCCCCATGCTGGAGGGAAACACCGGGGTGTGCTATACCACCGGCGCCTGCCCCTCATGGTGTTTTAAATGCACTTCAACCCAGCCGGACTGCACTGATTTTTCTCTTATCTGCCCGCTGGGCTTTCCCGAAGGATACGACCAGTTTATAGCCGGACCCACCATGGATCCCACCTATGGCGTCAATGGCTGCGTCATCTTCGGGACCTTTGACGGACGGGTCATCTCCCTCAACATGAATGACGGTTCGACCATCTGGGAGAGAACGCCTTACAAGGATCCGGGCGGACCGAATGTGGGAAAGCCCTGGTACAACCAGAAGTTTGCCTGGCACCTCAACCCCCCTTCCATTTACAACGGCAAACTCTACATAGGTTCATTTCTCCCCAGTTTCTACGCCATTTTCAGGCCCTGGGCCTATGTAACGCCGGGGCAGCCCCAGTATCCCTGGCCCACCATCGGCAATGATGCCACCCATTACTGGGCGGGGCGTGACGGTTATTTCTACGCACTGGACGAAGACGACGGTTCCATCGCCTGGACGTGGAATCCGCGCGGTTGCGGCGTGACCAATATGCCCCCGGTTGCTGATGGAAAGGTTTTCATCGAGTCCGATACCGTTACTGACTATCATTACGGCCTGTTCGCTACCGTTGATGCTGAAACAGGAGCAGAACAGTGGCACGTAGGCACCATACCCCTGGCCCAGGGAGGGTCCCAGGCAATCTCGGGAGA
>CAZWCD010000266.1:0-2488 GCA_964632275.1 uncultured Thermodesulfobacteriota bacterium | reverse complement strand
AGGGCAAAGCCCACGTAATCGCCCATCTGAACAAATGATTCCTGGGGTAGCCGGGGAAAGCGCCTCATCGCCAGCCGCTCACTTTGTCCGCCGGTGGAGAGCACCACCTCCCTGCACCCTGATGCATGAGCAATGTTCAATGCGAGGGCGATGGTTTCCTTGTAGGCCTGGTGGGAGAAGGGCTTGACAATGCCGGTGGTGCCGAGAATGGAAATGCCGCCGAGGATGCCGAGGCGGGGATTAAATGTCTTTTTAGCCAGGGCCTCTCCGTCGGGCACAAAGATGGTCATATCAACGGTCTTGATCGAACGGGATGTTTCACCTGCCTCTGCTATCGCCTCCCGGATTGCGCGCCTGATCATGGAACGGGGCACCGGGTTGATGGCAGGGCCCCCTTTTCGCACCGGGAGCCCCGGTTTGGTAACCAGCCCCACCCCCGTGCCGCCATGAATCGCGACCGGCACCACGCCCCGGGCAGCGCTGCCTTTTGCGCTGATGAAAGACAGCTCGGCGCCGATAATCGCGCCATTGGTCGCGTCAGGATCATCGCCCGCATCCTTGACTACCGTAGCATATCCTCGCGCACCATGCTTTCGGCATTCCTGCAGGGCAATGGCTGCCTTTTCCCCGAACGGGAGCGAAACCATCACCGTGTTTGGCGTTTGACCGAGCAGCACCATCGTCGCGCCTTTTGCCGCCGCCGCGGCGCAGGTTCCGGTGGTATAGCCGCTGCGGAGCTTTTTCTTTACACGCGCCATTACCCCCTCACCCTAACCCTCTCCGCACATGAGGAGAGGGAATACGTATGCATTCTTGCAGCAGAGTTTCGCGCATCAATTGACACAATAATTTCTTCCCCATGACGGAGATGAAATATCTTTTGATCTACTAATCATTTGCCTCTCAAGATTCACCCTCTCCCCGCCCGGGGAGAGGGAAATCAATGAAGAATCTGCTTAGCTTAAAACGAGAGGTTTTCATTCCCGAGAGAAACTAAGGGCATTTACTATTTTTTTACGATGATGAGTGAGAGGTAGTCCTCGCGGCCCGAGAGCCCGCGGGCGTGATCCGCGGTAACCTGTTCATCAGGGAAGCCCAGGCGCCGGACATATATGGCGCGTTCCTGCAGATCCATTTTCTGTAGCAGCTCGCTGATTTTCCGGCTGGCGTTGCTGTGCTTGAGGAACACGATCGTATCAGATGACGTGAGAGACGCCCTGATATGTTCAGCGGATGCCGACCCGGGAACGATGGCGAGAATCTCATGTCCCTGGGCCAGGGGGAGATTGGCAGAGGCCGCCCCGGCAAGATAGGCAGGGATGCCGGGTATGGTGATCATGGGGATGAGTGGATAAAGCTGCTTCATTGTTTTCAGCAGGTAGCCATAGGTGCTGTAGGTCATCGGATCGCCCAGGGTAATGAAGGCCGCATCGCTTCCCGTTTCCAGCACCCGGCCGATACTTCTCGCGCTTTCTTCCCAGGCCCTTTCGCGCTCCGCGCGGTCATGGGTCATGGGGAAGTAGAGGTGCTCAACCCGGGCATCAGCCCCAACACATGTCCTGGCAATGCCCCAGGCGATGCTTTCCTTACCCTTCCCCGCAACCGGCGCAAAGATAATCTTCATCTGCGCAAGTACGCGCTTCGCCTTCAGGGTGATGAGTTCCGGGTCTCCGGGACCCACGCCGATTCCGTATAATGTGCCGGGCTTATTCATGTGTGCCTTCCGCTGCAAGCAGCGCCAGCGCATTCACCACGCTCGCGGCGAGGGGACTCCCTCCCCTTTCTCCCCGCACGGTAATGAAGGGCAGGCCGCTGGCGATGAGCTGTTCCTTGCTCTCCGCCGCATCCACCATTCCCACCGGAATGCCGATGATTAACGCGGGGCGGTACAATCGATTCCCAGCGATGGCCAGAACTTCGCGCAGCGCCGTGGGCGCGTTACCGACGGCGACCAGCGCCCCTTTCATCAGCGGCGCCAGCGCGCGCATGGCCGCTGCCGCCCTGGTTGTGCCGGTGATACGGGCCTCCTTCGCCACTGCCTGGCGGGAGATGGCACAGCAGACTATTGTCCCAAACCCGCGCAGCCGCATCATGCTGATGCCCGCCTTGACCATGTTGGTATCGGCAATGATGGGAGCGCCACTGCGCAGGGCCTGAATGCCTGCATGCAGGGCACGCGGGTGGAATTTCGTGGTATGAACCAGCTCAAAATCAGCGGTGGCATGGATCATTCGTTTCACCACCGACCACTGCCGCCGATTGAAGGGGTGGGAAGGAATCCGCACTTCAATCAGTTCAAAGCTTTTCTTCTCGATCTGATCGGGCCTCATGGATGCACATACCTTTCCCGCCCCATAAGCGATTCGTCCGCTGACAGGGCTTTAACCGTGTGATCAGCAAATATGTCGAAGACGCCGGGATAAGCGCCCAGACCCGGCATATAGACGCGGCGGATTTCCTGGAGCCGCTGTTTTATAGGTTCACCATG
>CAZWCD010000265.1:0-2493 GCA_964632275.1 uncultured Thermodesulfobacteriota bacterium | reverse complement strand
TTCCCTACTTTGAACGCATCATCGAAACCTTGCAACCGCTCAACCCGCGCCCCATGCGCACCTACCGCGGAGACGACATCACCGGGTTCGCCGAGATTGAGACCGAGATGATGCATCATTCCATGCGCTGCTTCGAGGCGGACAAGCTCGAGAAGATCGTGACCATCAAGGCGGACATCATGGGCGGCAAAATCATCGTCTACGGCACCACCATCGTTCCCGCCGACGAATACCCCTTCCCCCTGTTCACCTCGGAGATCGTCCAGGCGGTGAATCACTTGAGCCTGCGGGCGGACCTCATCCCCCTTGCCGACTGCGGGCGGGACATGGATTACCTCAACACCTACATGGCGCCCATGGAGGAACTCTGGGAAAAGTACAAGGACATCGAAGGCATGGGGACCGAGCGCTACCTCTGGCAGCGGGTCATGCTCTCCCCCTTCTATGCCTACGGAAAAATCAAGTATGATGTGGAAAACATCGAGGCGCGGGCGCTCGACATCACCGTCGACTACCTGAAACTGTTCATCAGGTTTTGTGCCGAGGCGAAAAAGGCGGATCCTGCGTATATGCAGGCCTTGAACGGCAGAAAGCGCGACATGCTCCGGATCATGATGGAGAACGATCCCGGCGAAGGGCCGCTGCGCAAGGCGCTCGGCGAGGAGAAGGCCCGGAAAATTCTGGGGCTGCTCTTCTCATGAGTGCATGAACCTGCGTTTTGGTCAGCCCGCGCCGCCCGGCGCCACCAGTTCGGTGATTGCCGGAGCGTCCAATTCTTCAAGGACGCCGCGCTTCTCAAGGTCGGCGATCACATCCTCAAGGCCCAGCTCGCGCAGCCGGCTGCGGGTGGGCCTTCCCTCCTGGGAGCATCCCCGGTAAAAATAATATTCATCGAGCATGCCGGGATGGTCAATGGGGTCAACCTCCCCTCGGGTGCTTCCCTTTCGCCGGTCGTCCTTCCGGCTGACGCCCAGCAGCGTGTTGTAACAGCGCTCCAGCTGGTATGCCCGCTCGGCAGAGGCGAAAAGGGTCGCGGCATTCATCCCGGTCACCGCCCCGAATATCTCCCCCAATTCTTCGAAGAGAATCATGGGATCGCCGTAAATGGTGGTTCCGGCGAGCGGGATAAAGCAGAGCCCCAGCGAGTCCATGGCCATCTTGTAATTCTCATGCCACCACACCGCGCGGCCCTTGCCCACCGGGCTTTTGCTGTCGGCCATTTCATCAGGTATGCCCGCGCCGAAAATCCGCTCCAGCATGTCGCGCGCGCCGGTGAGCGCAGAGAAGGGATGGCCCTTCATGTGGTCCGCTCCCCGCACCGCCACCGACGTGGCAAGACTCATGGCCATCACCGCGTGGCGGCTGTAGGGAAAGGTCATGCCCTTGGTATGAAATCCGTAGGGTTCCGATTCCGGTCCCCACTGCCTGATCATGTCCGGGATGCTGTCGGCCAGCACCTGGCCGAAACCTTCGCGGCGGGCAATATTATTGATGAGATCGCACGCCTGATGCACATCACCCCACCGCAGCTCCAGCCCCCCGGTATCCTCGCGTCCGATAATCCCCCGTTGAAAACATTCCATGGCCATGGAGAGGTTCCAGCCGAGCTGGGTGCAGTCCAGCCCCAGCCGGTTGGTAAAATCCGCCACATGCAGCAGGGAGGGATAGTCAAAGATGCCCAGCTGCGGACCCAGGCTGACGTAGTGGCCGAATTCGATCTTGTCTCCCTCCTCGCCCGCAAACTCGCCGTCCGGCACCTTCCATTTCTGCGAGCAGCCGACGGGGCAGCGGTAGCAGGCTGCCTTGCCGCTTTTGTAGATGCCGTAAAACTTATCCAGGTCGTACGCGTCAAGCTCCCCGGGGGTGATCTTCTCCTGGTCATTGCGGGTTGCGGCCTCGAGACCGATCTGGGCAATGAGCATCAGGGTCCCGTATTCCTTCTGGGCCATGGTTGACGGTCCCCTGCCCCATATCTCCCGATACCGTTTGACCAGGGCATCGAGCTTGCGGGTGTGGGCAACCGGAACGGTTCCGTCACCCGTCACAATGATGGCCTTGAGGTTCTTCGAGCCCATGACACACCCCATGCCGGCCCGGCCGTTGGCGCTCACCCGCTTCCTTCCCGATAAAATATTGGCATACCTGACCAGGTGTTCGCCTGCGGGCCCGATGCGCGCTGTCTCGCAATCACCATACTGCTCACGGATCCGATCATCGGTGCTATACGTGTCAAGCCCCCACCATGCTGATGCATCAACAATCCGGGCGGCCCCATCCTGCTCAATCAGCAGCGCGGAGGGACGCTCCGCACTCCCGCGCACCACAATGTGATCATACCCCGCCTTCTTCATCCGGACGGCGAAATAGCCCCCCGCGTTGGAATCGCCGAACAGCCCGGTGAGGGGGCTCTTTGCGGTCACGGTAAACCGGGTGGCGCAGGGAAAAGGGGTGCCCACCACCGGGCCGCACCCAAAGATCAGCGGATTTTCAGGA
>CAZWCD010000264.1:0-2520 GCA_964632275.1 uncultured Thermodesulfobacteriota bacterium | reverse complement strand
CGCCGGAACACATCTTCATCACAGACTCCCCATGACCCATGAAAGCTGACGTCGTCGTAGTCACCCTCCTCGATAAAACGGTCATATCCATTAGCCAGGAAAAATCCCTTCATGTAATCGAAAATTCCCTGCCCGCCGTAATAAAAGGCGGTTTCATACCCGCGGGACTTGAGGGTGGAGGCAAGGGTGGCAAAACCACCGGCGCGCGCCTGGGGCCTGCGCACGACACTCACGCCCGGCAGCGGGGGGTATGAGCTCAGCACCGCCTCGAGGCCCTGCACAGTCCGCTCGCCTGTGGCAAAGCAGTTTTGGAAGAGCAATCCGCGTCCCGCCCACCGGTCGCAGGATGGTGTGAGCGAAAGCTCTCCGTCCCAGGCGCCGGCCAGACGGGCGGTAAAACCTTCCATCACCACCACCACCACGTTGAAATCATGCCGCGATCCCCCTGCCACGTGACGCAGCAGGGGATTGTCCGCGTTGTCAAGGAATGCTCCACTTGACGCAAGGCGCGCCCTGGCAAAAGAAAATGCATCGGGGACGCTCATCCGGCCGGCTACATCCTGCACCCGCGTATACTGATCGTCACCCCTCATCGCCAGTTCGTGAACGACGTTCAGCACCCCGTTCCCCGCGATCTCATTGGCAAGCCGGTTTGCGGAGAAGGAGGCAAAGCTGGGATTAAGCGGACGGTGATCGAAGGTGCCGCGGATGCAGAGGCACATCAGGACCATAACGCCGGCAGTCGCCAGGCGGTCGCGCAACCTCTCCGGGCGGCTGCCCCGCAGCAGTCGCGTCAGAAGGCGGTGACAGAGTGCGGCAATTGCAAGCAGCGCGATTGAAACGCGCACCCAGGGATATCCCGCCGCCAGCGTTTGCACAACCTCGGGATCGCCAACGTGCTCCAGCACCAGGTAATTCGGCCGAAAATCAAAATACGAAAAAAAGAACCAGCCCGCCAGTTCGGCCAGGGCGAGAAATGCCAGCACCAGGGTGCCGATCCGGACCAGCGTTTTTTCGGCCCAGGCGCGTGAAGGAAGCAGCAGCGCGACGAGCGCCACGACCAATGCCGCCCCCCCGGCGATAACCGCATCGAGCCGCAGCCCGATGACCATGAGCTGCGCCATGCTGACTCCCGCCAAGTCGGCGCGCCGCGTTGCCAGAAGGGCCACCCTTCCCAGCAACGGGATGGCCAGCGCAAGCACAAAAAAACCGCACGCAAAATATGCTCTATTGTTTCGCACTGCGAAACTCCGACGCACAACCGTTTCTGGTCATGGCATCCACGAAAGGTTTGATAAGACCGCCTGCCGGAAGGACGTGGCAAGGGTACCGCGGCTGACATAAGAGCGGCATGCTTGTAAACGATAACTCAGGAGAGGAATTCCTTAACCATCATGGCAATGCAACCCATCACCAGTCCCTGGAGGGTGCTGCGCTCCCGTTTCAACACATGTACCCAGCCATAATAGGGCAGAGGGTACTGCCGCAGATAGCGCATCAATCCCCTCACGTTGGGCAGCCATCGCGGAACGCGCCGGAAATAATCCTCTGCCTCGGAAGGGAAAAATTCTCTCAGGCACTCTTCTTCCCACAGCACAATGCACTGGTACTGAACAAAAAAGAAGATGATGACGACCGGGATGAGCCACATGAGCTCGCTCATTACCGCAAACCCCGAGAGTATGAGCAGGTTACCCCAGTAAAGAGGATTGCGCACAACCGCATAGGGACCGCCTGTAACCAGCATCCTCACCTTCTTCTTCCTGGTTCGGGAAAATTTCCCCATATAGCGAAGCGAACAGAGCCGAAGGCCCTCCCCACACGCCAGCAAAACCAACCCGCACGACCATGTCAGAATGGTATTTTCCCACTCCCAGAAAACGCAGAACAGCATAACCATAATGAGGGGAATAGGGGTAAAGCTCCTCACTTTAAAAAGCGCCCTGCCGCATGCTATGGCGATTTTTTTTATATCAGTTGTCATGGCTTGTTTTTCCTCCTGTCCCTTCACAAAACGGGTTGCTACAATGCGCTCATAATCATCAGCAGATATCGCCTGCCGGCGTGGTCCTCCCGGATGAATGCAAAAAAAGAGGTCACCCTTTCGGATAACCTGATTAATAATACAGCAGCATTAAATTACTATTAAAACGGCATTAAATTAATTTCATGTACCAATGCGAGTAAAAAGCGGCAGTACCGAGGACGGTACAACCTTTACATGATATGCAAACTTCCCTTCTTTCGCATGGATTATGACTGTGATACCTCAAGAATGGTTTTGTTGACACAGACAAAGAAATAGCACATGTTCGGCACGAGGGCCTGTCAACGCGAAGACACGGTAAACCCTTACCTGCGCAATAGTAATTTCTTGAGCCTGTTCTTTATGCCCCATGTGCGCCTGTCCAGAGTCCACACGATGATCAGCCAGGTCCCCAATCCGATAATAACCATGGCCAGCAAAAAAAGCGCATACGCTAATTTCCAGTCGATACCTTTCGTCATCATGGTATACTC
>CAZWCD010000263.1:0-2572 GCA_964632275.1 uncultured Thermodesulfobacteriota bacterium | reverse complement strand
AATCGAGGAGCCTCCCGGCGTCCTGATCGAACAGGTTGACGATGGCGATGCGCGGATTCATGCCTCTAAAATACCGCATCGGTTGCCCGGATGGCAAATCGGTAAATTCAATGGGTTGACCACCGGGTATAGGAGATGCCAATGACCTGGATTTTATGCCCCGCGGCGCACGGACTAAGATGGGTCGGTCAATGGATACCCGGGTCGAGAAAAGTCTTTTCAGCCCGGGCAACTTGCGCTATGATTGCACAACTCAACCACCAATGATCCGGGTGACCTATGCGCTGTATCCTGCTGGTGCTTGATGGTCTTGGCGATAAGGGGCATGCCTGTTTCGGAGGGAAGACGCCGCTCCAGGCGGCATATACCCCCAACCTGGACCGGCTTGCCTCGATGGGGATGAACGGTCTGTATCACAGCTACCTGCAGGGGACGGCCATGCCCAGTGAGATTGCCCATTTCCTCATGTTCGGCTACGAGCTGGACGAGTTTCCCGGCAGGGGGCTGCTGGAGGCCATGGGGGAGGGCATTGCCGTCAGGGACGATGAGGTATACATGCTCGCCCGGATCTTTTCGGTCAAACGAAAAAAAGATATGCTGGCGCTGCATCACGAAAGTCCCCGGGTGGACGGTCCAACCTGCCGCGCGCTGCAGAAGGCCATCAGGCAGTATCGGGAAGGGGCGGTTGCCATAGAATTCGTGCCCACCAGAGGCATCCTGGGCATACTCCGGTTGCGCGGCGATGTGTCGGCCCAGATCACCGATTCCAATCCCATGGGTGAGGGGCGGCCGCTGATGGAGGTCCTGCCCATCGCGGGGTGCCGGGACCGGGAACGCGCTGAGGCCACCGCCGGGGCGATGAATGGCTATCTGCAGTGGTGCTACCGCACGCTTGCCCGTCATCCCCGCAATCTGGAGCGGTCGCGCCGCGGGCTGCTGCCGGTGAACGCGGTGGGAACGCAACGGCCGGGGATGATGAGGCCGCTGCAGCCGTTCAGAAAAAAGTGGGGCCTGCGAAGCCTGTCCATATCATCGGGCGCGGTTTACCACGGATTGTGTTCCATCCTGGGGATAAAGAATCAGCCGGTGCAGGAGATGGCCGATCCGGAAACGGACCTGCGCCGGCGGCTGCAGCTCGCCAAAAAGGCCGCCGGCTATGACTTCATCCACGTCCACACCAAGGCCCCGGATGAGGCCTCGCACACCAAGGACCCGCAGCACAAGAAGGCGGTCATCGAGTCGCTTGACCGGGCGCTTGCGTACGCCATTGATGAATTGGCTGCCGATGACGAGGTGCTGCTGGTGGTGACCGCCGATCACTCAACCGCCAGCACCGGCGCCATGATTCATTCGGGTGAGACGGTTCCGCTCACCTTCGTGGGAAGGCACGCCCGGCGCGATGCGGTGGGCTCATTTGACGAGGTCAGCTGCGCGTCCGGCGGCCTCGGGCAGGTGCGGGGTAAGGAGCTTATGTATCTCATCCTTAATTTTCTGGACCGGGGAAAGCTCTGGGGCACCATGGATTCACCGGTCAACCAGCCTTTCTTCCCGGGCAACTACCGGGCGTTGCGCATGCGATAGGTGATCTATGGATCCGAGGATGCTGGCCGTCGTAAGTAACAAGCCTGAAGTCATTGCCGACCTGCCGCGCTGGATGTTTCCCGAGGCAATGGAGCGGGAATTGCGGGAGACGGAAGGGGTGGCCATCGGAGAGATTGCGGGCCGGGACAGCATCGCGGCGGTGTTTGAAGCAGTGCGGCAGAAGAAGCTGCGTGCGCTGCTGCCCACGCTTGCCTATACCGGCACCGAGTTCGGAGACTGGGAGGCGCTCTTTGCAAAGATCGGGCTGCTCGCCGAAACGCTGCAAGGGCAGGGGATAAGGGTGTTTCCGCCGGTGGTGCTGGGCGCGCCCCGGTGGTGGCGGAATCTCTGCGGGCGGTACGTGCCCTCGCTCTTTGAGCGGTTCGGTTTTTACTCCCCCTGTGTCGGCTGCCACCTCTATCTGCACGCGCTGCGGATACCGCTGGCGTTGCGAATCAACTGCGGGATCATTATCGGCGGTGAACGGGAATCGCACCAGGGCACGGTTAAAATCAACCAGACCGCCGCCGCCCTTGATGCCTATGCATCATTCGCCCGCTCATTCGGCGTGGATCTGGTTTTGCCCCTGCGGAACATGAGCAGCGACGATGCCGTTGCCGCAATCATCGGAAGCGACCGGTGGGAAACTGATGAGCAGCTCGGGTGTGTTTTGAGCAAAAACTACCGGGATGAAAAAGGGATGGTACCCTGCCGGGAGGATGCCATTAAGAGATTTTTCAGCGAGTATGCGCTTGCTGCAGCGGATTGCCTGGTGCGGGAAGCTATAGCCGTGCGCTGAGATGCCGGAAGGACCCGGCAGGAGGGCGGTAGAGGCGTATTGCCATACGCCCTCAGCGCCTGTTTTTTTCAACAGCCAGCGAATACTGCTTTTCAACAACCTGCTAGTATCTCCGATATCCTCCCCGGGGTTTGCTTTTCTGCGGCTTGGCCTGATTCACCTTAATCGCCAGCCCCTTCAACTCTTTTCCAT
>CAZWCD010000262.1:0-2578 GCA_964632275.1 uncultured Thermodesulfobacteriota bacterium | reverse complement strand
TTGCGGGAGGAGGGCTTTGAAGACGTGACCCACACGCCGCTCGGGGGCTGGCGAAAACCGATTCTCCACACGTTCCTGGCACGCAAACCATTATCATGACCATGAGTATTACATCCCTCATTGCAAAGGCTATCGAGAGAAAACTCGGTGGCTACCGGGTTCAACTGAATACCGTCGACACCTCCCTCCCGGAAACGCTGCCGGGGGAAAAGCGTGTCGGCATTATCGGCGGGGGGCTGGCGGGAGTTTCCGCGGC
This sequence comes from uncultured Thermodesulfobacteriota bacterium, assembly GCA_964632275.1. Lineage (GTDB taxonomy): Bacteria > Desulfobacterota > WTBG01 > WTBG01 > WTBG01 > CAZWCD01. The sequence continues at coordinate 2,322 of CAZWCD010000262.1, read as the reverse complement.
GCTGTTCCTGGCCGAGCGAGGGTTCGCGGTAACGATTTTTGAAAAGGAAACATATCTGGGCGGGAAAGTCGGTTCCTGGCCGGTCACCTTTGATGACGGAACTTCGGCTCATGTTGAGCACGGATTTCACGCCTTCTTCAGGCAATACCATAACCTCCGCGCTTTGCTGCAAAAAATCGATGCATATAAATATCTCATCCCGGTGGACGATTATGTTATTTTCACCAGGGACAATGGCAGGTTTGCCTTCAAGGACATCAGCAGTATTCCAATCCTGAACATTCTGAGCATGGCCGGGACGGGTATTTATTCCTACGCCGACGTCATGACCAATCCCGGCTTTGTAAAATTGATTTCGCTGCTGCGCTACGACCGGGAGAAAACATTTGCCCGATTTGACGCGGTCTCATTTCAGCGCTTTGCCGATGAGGTTCGATTGACGCCGCAGATGCGGCTGATGTTCACCACCTTCGCGCGGGCGTTTTTCGCCGAACCCCGGTACATGTCCATGGCCGAGATGATCAAAAGCTTTCATGCTTATTTTCTCAGCAATGACCTCGGGCTCTTATATGATGTGCTTGACGACGATTTTGACGAAACGCTCTGGAACCCGGTGAGGGACTACGCGCAGCAATACCGGGTCAGGATTGCGCTCGGCGCCCCGGTCCGGGCGCTGGGCAAAGAAGGCAATCACTTTGTGATCAACGGTGAAAGGTTTGACTACGCGATCATCGCCGCGGACGTGAAGGGAACCAAGGGCATCATCGGCAATTCAGATTACTTTCAGCATCAGCACCCGTCTTTCTTTAAGTGCCTGACCGGCCTGAAGCAATCCCAGCGGTATGCGGTGTTGCGTGTCTGGGTTGATAAAGACATCAGGCCGGAGGTGCCGTTCTTTGTCTTCACTGATGCGCTTGCCATACTGGACTCGGTGACCGTCTACCACCGGATGGAAAACGCAAGCCGGGCCTGGGTGGAAAAAAACGGCGGAGGAATTTTTGAGTTTCATTCATATGCGCTGCCGGATGATTTCCCGGAAAAGGACGTTCGCAACCAGTTCCTCAGGGAATGCGAAGCGTATTTCCCCGAGATGAAGGGCTGCACCGTTCGATATGAACATCTGCAGATACGGGATGACTTCACCGCCTTCCATACGGATCTGTATAAGGGGCGGCCGGGAGTGAAAACCGAGGTTGACAATCTGTTTCTGGTCGGAGACTGGGTCAAGCTTGACAGTCCCACGATGCTGATGGAGGCCGCAGCGACCTCGGCATTATGTGCGGCGAATTTGATTTGCAATAAGGAAGGGTTGAGGGAAGCCCCGGTTTATTCTGTGCCGTTGCGGGGTCTGTTTGCATGATTCGCTGCAACGGGCTTTCAGGTCGCGATCTTCCTGGCCGGTGCGTCGCGCTCATGGCGAATGGCGGCAATGGCCGGGGGGCTCGGCACGGGAGGATGCATGGAAAAACTGCTGCTGATCGGGAAACGGCTTCCACCGCTTGATCCAACCGCCCTGTCCGCGGATCCCGATTGGAAACAGTGCGATCCGGCCTTTATCCGCAGGACGCTGGACAAGGCGTTGGAGCGGCCTTCAGGGGGCTGGTACGTCGTAGACGCCACCCGATCGCTTACCGACACGCCGAGGCGGATCCTCATCAATGGCGAGGAGTTGGTTGCCTGCCGCGTTGACGGTACGCCGCTGGTGGCCCGTCATGCATGTCCCCATCTCGGCGGGCCCCTTTCCCTGGGGCGAATCCGCGACGGAAAGCTGGTATGCCCCTGGCACGGGTTGCGACTGCCGAGTTTGGACCACGGGCACTGGCAGCCACTGACCACGCATGACGACGGCGTGCTGACCTGGGTCCGGATGGGCCCGGATGAGAACGCGACCCCCGCGCCGATCCTGCCGGCGCGGCCGAAGTTCTTTATCGACTCGGTCATTCGCCGGGACGCGAACTGCGAGGCGAGCGGCATCCTGGCCAACCGACTGGATCCCTGGCATGGCGCCCATTACCATCCGCACACTTTCGCCCGGTTGAAGGTGACCGAGGCGAGCCTTGATCTGCTGAAGGTGCGCGTTGCCTACCGTGCATGGGGTAGGATCTGCATCGAGGTGGACGCGACCTTTCACTCCCCCGAGCCGCGGACCATTGTCATGACCATCGTGGAGGGGGAAGGCGCCGGCTCGGTGGTCGAGACCCACTCCACGCCGGCGGCGCCCGGCAGGAGTTTCGTCACTGAAGCCGCGCTGGCCACATCCGATCGCCCGGGATTCCGTTACGCCCTGAAAGCCGCCCGCTTCATCCGCCCCCTGATGGCCCG
>CAZWCD010000261.1:0-2592 GCA_964632275.1 uncultured Thermodesulfobacteriota bacterium | reverse complement strand
AGCCGGTGTACATATTCTGCCTGCCCCGGCCCGAGGGAACGGCGTGGAACGCGCTTTTCCTGAGCTTTGAGGGAGATCTCGATATCGGCGCCGCGGCTGAGCGGCTGATGAAGGATTCACAGTTTGCCGCAAGCTTCAAGAACGCCAAGCGGGTGCGCGAATTTGCCGCCATGGAATACATCTCTTCACCGGTGATCAACCCCTTTAAAAACAACGTCCTCATAACCGGCGACGCGGGGTCCTGCCAGGAGCTGGAATGTCTTGGGGCCATGATTACCGGCTGGAAGGCCGGGCTGGCGATCGCGGCGTCACTGAAGGAATTCCAGCTGGGCATCGCGCCGCGGGCGATCGGCGAATACTGCGACTGGTGGCTCAACACCTACATCAAGCAGTACGACTACCAGGCCTACCTGCAGGTCTTCGGCATTGCCTACATGTTCCCGGGAAAGGATATGATCGATCACATCTTCGGACTGCTCAAGGAATCCTTCCCGCCCACCTTCAACCCCTATACCGCGGTGAAATTGCTCGGCGCGCGGCTGCAGGGCATTATCCCCCAGCTCTTTGCATCGCGGCCGGACATGGTTCAGGCGCTTCTGCCCAGGCTGTTTGCATTCCCCTCAGAGCTTCTCTCAAAGACATTGAAAGACGGGAAATAATCCATCAGACCATTGCAGACAAAAATCCCTCAGCCGGCAAATGGCGGGGGATTTTTTGTTGTCATCGCAGCTCAAGCTGCTCCTACCATTGTTTCTCTGCTACGTACGGTTTGGGCGACCGGCCGGTCGCCCCTACAAATGATAATTATCCTCTCAATCATAAAAGACCAATGAAGCCCATTACAACAGGGCGTGTGGCAAGACGTCCATACAAAGAGGATCACACGTTTTTCTTTTCCTGCATTCCGCCCGGCTTGTCTGCCGTGATGACAAAAACGGGGTTTAAGGCTTCAAACCGGTTGTGGCTTCCCACGCGCTTCATCTTGGAAAGGTTGAGAAGGGTAACATCCACCGGCCAGCCGCGCTTGCGGAAGAATGCCGCCGCGCTGTCCACTGTCTCCAGGGTAGCGGCGTTTATCACAATTCTGCCCGCCGGAAGCAGTGCCCGGCAGCAGGCCCGCAGGACCGGCAGCAGTTCACCCCCGGTTCCGCCGATAAATATGCGCTGCGGCGCTGGAAGCCCTTTGAGCGCCTCAGGCGCCTTCCCCAAAAGAGGTATCACTGCGGCTCCCACTCCGAATCGCCGTATGTTCGTCTTGATATTCCTGACACATTGCGCGTCTTTTTCAATCGCGTACACGTAGGGGCGTATTGCCATACGCCCGTCCGGAACCATGAGCGCCGACTCAATGGCAACGGAACCGGATCCCGATCCGATGTCCCAGACTATTCCACGGGGTGGAAGGTTGAGCTTGGCCAAGGTGAACAGGCGAATCTCGTCCTTGGTAATAAGACCGCGTCGGTGTGCAAACATGCTGTCTGGAATGCCCGGTGAAACAGCATGATGCATCCCTCTCTCTTTCTTCCGGTGTGTCGGCATGAGAATCATCACATTGGGCGAAGGGAAGCGGGTCCCCGGTAAATCCTTCAGGCGGCAGCGGCGTATCTTCTCATCCGGCGAGCCGAGCCGCTCCGCGACAAAAACCGGGACGGAAGCAAGAAGGGGATCCTCCGCAAGCGCCTGGGCCGCAATGGCCCCGGGGCTGTTGCGACCATCAGTCAGGATCCCGATTTTCGCATGTTCTTTTAAAAGGAATGCGAGTCGGGGAACCGGCCGGCCGTGAACGCTCAAGAGCAGCGCGTCGTCCCAGTTCTCCTTTATGGCTGCAAACGCCGCCTGAAAGGCGGTTATATTGGGTATGATTTCAACCCCTTCCTTCCCCAGTTGCCTGATGAGCGTGCGGGCTATTCCGAAATAGCCGGGATCGCCGGATGCAATCACAACGACCCTCCGTTTCTTCCCGAGCAGCTTTTTTATCACCGGTGCGATCCCCTGCAGGTTTTTATGCAGGATGATTTTCTCCGCCGGCAGATGGCGGAAACAGGCGAGGTGCCTTTTCCCCCCGATGAGCACATCCGCCTCATTGATGATCGCGCGCGCCGTTGCGCTCAAATCATCCGGCGACATGCCCATGCCGACCACTGTTACCGTGTTAGCCGATGCCTTCACGTCTTCCTTCCTTTCCCCCATACCACAGCATCGTGCCGTCAAAGGAGAAGAGCATGACCGAGATAGACCCCTTTCCCCCGGTCATTCCATACAGCTTTTCCATCGCCTTCATGCAGATGGCATCGATCAGGGAATACGACTTTTTTTTGAGCAGCAGCTCCAGTATGCCCCGCACGGTGACAGCCCGCTCAATGTTCCGCAGCAGGGCGGCGCTGAGCCGCAACCGCTCTCCCAGAGCAGCCACAAACGAGACCTCCAGCGGGAAACTCCCCGCATGGGTGTATGCAGAGCCGGCGGCAATCTTGGTGAGCTTTCCCATGAATGCCGCTACGGTTATGCGACGGAAGCCGTGAGTAAGGGCCTGCGTGAGGGCAAAGCCCACGTAATCGCCCATCTGAACAAATGATTCCTGGGGTAGCCGGG
>CAZWCD010000260.1:0-2610 GCA_964632275.1 uncultured Thermodesulfobacteriota bacterium | reverse complement strand
ATCAGGATGGCGGCGATGCCGCAGCCTTCAAGACTGATTTCGGAAGAAGCTCAATTTTGAATCCCTGCACCAATGAATATCCATGTAACGGTGACTTTGCCTGTGACGGTACGGTAGACGGCACCGACGGATCACTTTTCAAAGCGGACTTTGGCCGCAGCCCGTTTAAGAAGCCCTGCCCTGCGTGTACAGTCGGTGAGTGGTGCACCTATACCACAACCAGCTCAACAACCACCACTTGCGCCATTGATATTGGCTATGGCAGACCTGGCCGGAGAACCGAACCTTTGACCTGCAATGATGTCGTCGATTTCACGCTCTGTTCTGACTGTACTGTTTTCGATCCATCATGCCTGGTATGGGCCATCACGCCTGATGCATCCTGGCTCTCCATTGAGCAGCCCGACTATTGCAGCTGGAGACTGGTCATCGGCAATTACTGCAGCGAGGATCCTGCAAGCCCGGGTGAGTACGCAATAACCGCAACCGACACCTGCAACAATGCTTCTGACACGGTCATCATCGATATGCTCTAAGGGTGCGGATGCTGCGGCTTTCTCAACGTTACAGCAGAGGCATTTCCTGAAGAAAACAATATTACTGATGGCAACCATACTGCTATGGTCACCCTTTGTGTCAGAGGCCCAGGAGGCATGTGAGGGCAATTTTGACTTTGATCAGGATGTGGATGGGGTGGATGCGGCAGTGTTCGATTTTGGCTTTGGGAGAAGCACAATACTGAACCCGCGCACCAATGCAAGTCCTTGCAATGGCAACTTTGCATGCGATGGAGATGTTGACGGCGCCGATGCGTCCGGCTTCAAGATCCCTGCCCTGCCATGGCGCCAGAACAATGTGCCTATGCAGCTTCCCCGGGAACATCGACTACCGTGAGGGCAACCACCACCACGACTCTCCCGTCCTGCGGCGTTGAGATTGCCCGGGGCAGAGCATGCCCCGGCGAAACGATTGATGACCCCGCCTACAACCGCCCGGGAAGGAGGGGTCTCGCCGCCACCTGCAACGATGTTATTGACTTCACCGTCTGCTCCGACGGTGATGCTTTCTATTCGTCATGTCTGGCATGGTCAATTGACCCGAACGCGGAGTTTCTGGCGGTCAGCCGCATTGATGACTGCTGCTGGAGGCTCAGCATTGATGACAGTTGCGACCAACTGCAGAAGATCGCAACGTATGCGATTACCGCGACCGATACCTGCAACGGCGGTTCCGACACTGTGGAAATCACTATCGGCAAGGTGATCGTGGACATTGGTGACACAACGCTTCAGACACATGCTGAGTCAGGACTGGTCTATGCCCGATCAACATCAATCTGTCGGATCAGTTTAACGAAAATCTCTGCGCCTGCGAGGGTTCGGGCGAATTCTGCTTCAGGACCTGCGGTGATGTGTACCCTCAGGATTGTATAGGCGGCTGCGGCGGTGGGACCTGCTGCGGCGACGCTGTAATCGATCTGTATGATGTGCCGGAAATGGATGATATAATTCTTGGCCTGCAAAGCGCGACTGCCTGCCAGATCGCCAATGGCGACGTGCCTAACGGCACCCCTCCCTGTTGCGGAAATCCGCCCGGCACGCCAAACTGTGAGAGTGATGGCGACATAGACATGTTCGATCGCAAGGTCATTAATGATAAGGCGCTGGGCAGAATGAACTGCTGTGATTATTGCCTATTCGGGCAGATTTACTGATCCGGTCCATCGCTTATAAACAGCACATGCAGCAATAAACCACGGCGATCCTAGAGTTTTGTTTTCATTTCTGCCAGGTACTATGAGTTCGTATCCAAGCACTACTGACCTATAAAAATAAAGTTTCATAAGGGGCGTACCGCACAGTTGGCAAGCACTGAGGATAATCCCCGCCGTGCAAAATCGTTATAACCATTTTCTTTACTGCCTTTAACAGACGCCACTAGCCATAACCCTTTTAACTTATTGACTTTTAATAAAAAGATCTGTAATAAATAATTTGCATCAGTGGCGCACCATGCACGGTCATGAATCACATACATTCCCTTCATGGGGTGGTAATCAAACAAAAGGACTGTAAGAAAATGAAGCTCCTCGTATCCGGACCGGGCAGCAGAAAATGCTTGAAACACAGGCTGACCCGGCGTGTCTTTTGGATGGTTATGCTTTCGACTACCCTGGCATCCTCTGCTTCTGCAGCAGCCGGCTTTTTAGAAAAGTCCTGCGGGAGCGATAATGTGAGCGGCAAGAAAGTTCTGGTCGCCTACGATTCCAAGCATGGATCAACCTCCCTGATCGCGGAAACCATTGGCGATGTTTTATGTGAAAACGGATACCGGGTCGATATTAGGCCGGCGGTAACCGTCGATGAGATTGCAGCGTATGACGCAGTCGTGCTGGGCAGTCCTCTCTACTATTCAAACTTCCTCCCCGGTGCCCTTTCGTTCTTAGAGCGCCACAAAAGCATCCTGGCGGGCAAAAAGGTAGCGGTCTTTGCCGTCTCCACCTCCGTTGATAAGGAGACCGGCATGGTGAATCAAAATGTTGCACGCCTGGTAAGTTCATCCGTCCTCAGCAAATTCCCTGAATTGACCGTCATTGAACCAATCGGTCTG
>CAZWCD010000259.1:0-2668 GCA_964632275.1 uncultured Thermodesulfobacteriota bacterium | reverse complement strand
TACAACCCGTCGGGGCAGTTTTACCGTGACGGACAGCCGGTGGACCCCAACCGGGATGTCGATGCATCCCTGCTCCTGCATGCGGCCATGCTCTGCAATGATGCGCGGCTGGCGCAGCGCAAGGAAGAGAAGGGGGAAAAATCGTGGCAGATCATTGGGGACCCCACCGAGGGGGCGATGATCGTGGCCGCGGCCAAGGCCGGGCTGGGGCGCGAGGACATTGAGAAAGTGCTGCCCCGGGTGATGGAAATCCCCTTTGATTCCGAACGGAAGCGCATGACCACCATCCACCGCCTGCAGGCCCCGGGCGCGCAGGTTCCCTTTGCATGCCCTTCCACCGCCGCCTTTCTCAAGGGGGCGCCCGACATCCTGCTCAACCTGTGTGATTCCGTGGTCATGAACGGCACGACGGTTCCCCTGACCGCGGACATGAGGGAAGAGGTGCTCGCGGTCAACCGGGATATGGCGCGGCAGGCGCTGCGGGTACTCGGTGTGGCATACCGCCCCCTGGATGATATTCCGGCGGACTGCACCTCAGCAACCGTGGAACAGAGCCTTGCCTTTGTCGGGCTCATGGGAATGATTGATCCCGCGCGGCCCGAGGTGAAGAACGCGGTGCGGGTGGCGCACGGCGCCGGGCTGAAGAGCGTGATGGTCACCGGCGACTACAAGGACACCGCCGAGGCTATCGCCCGGGAGATCGGCATCATCGAGCCGGGAGGCCTGGTGGTGAGCGGCAGCGAGCTGGACGCCATGAGCGAAGCGGAACTGGCGGAGATTGTCGACCGGGTGGATGTCTGCTGCCGGGTTTCCCCCCAGCACAAGACCAAGATTGTCGACGCGCTGAAGGCGCGGGGACACGTGGTGGCCATGACCGGAGACGGCGTCAACGACGCTCCCGCGCTGAAGCGCGCTAACATCGGGGTGGCCATGGGCATCACCGGCACCGATGTCTCCAAGGAGACGGCCGACGTGGTGCTTACCGACGATAATTACACCAGCATCGTCGCGGCGGTTGAGGAAGGACGGGTCATCTACTCCAACATCCGGAAATTTGTCTTCTTCCTTGTTGCCTGCAATATCGGCGAGATCCTGATCATCTTTATCTCCATGCTCGCCGGGATGCCGATTCCCCTGGTGCCCATCCAGCTCCTCATATTGAATCTGGTAACCGACGGCACGCCGGCGCTGGCGCTGGGCATGGAACAGGGCGAGCCGGACATCATGAAGCGACCGCCCCGCTCCCCCCGCGAACCGGTGATCAACCGGAACATGGTTATCAGCATCATCATCATTGCCGCGGTCGACACCATTGCCGTCCTGTCGTTGTTCGCGCTCGCGCTCTCCCGCTTTCCCGGAAACGTGACGGCGGCGCAAACCATGGCCTTTACCACCCTGGTATGCTCGGAGCTGCTGCGTGCCTACACCTCCCGCTCCGAACAGGAATCGCTCTTCTCCATCGGGGTCTTCTCCAACCGCTGGATGGTGCTGGCGACGGTTTCGTCTTTCGCCCTGCTGCTGCTCATGCTCTATCTTCCCTTGCTGCAGCCCTTCGTTGACACGGTTTCCCCCCGCCTGACCGACTGGCTGCTCATGCTTCCCTTTATCTGCGCCGCGCCCACGGCAGCGGAAATTACCAAGGTATACCTGCGCAAGCGGGCGGCACGGCCGGCATCCGCCGGCGTCTGAACGGGCGCTTCTTTGCGGTTGACAAACCGCCGCCAATCTTTCTATACTTTATCTATCAGCACCTGATCAGTCCTTGAAATGATTGCAACAATCTCCTGCTCTTTAAGGTTAGTATGTGTTGAATCGTTCAACCGATACGATCAAACCGGAGAAAGGAGGAGCGTATGAATCTGGAGCTTTCAAAAGAGGATGTATCGCTGCTCAAGGCATTGCTGGACAAGGAACACGGCGTCATCGGGGTGCAGATTCATCACTGCCGGACGCACGATTTCAAGGATCTTTTAAAACAGTCGGCACGGCAGATTGAATCGCTGCTGGAGCGGATAGACGCCGCGATGGGCAGCTGATTCCGGTCCGCACTGCCGCAAACGGATAGCGCAGGCCGCATAACCCAAGGCCCCCTCATACGAGACCGTATGAGGGGGCCTTTGTCTCTGCTTAACCATGCGGATGAACGGTTCCGGATGGATACTTACTTGGCGGTTGTTTCCCTGGGAATCCTCATCGCGAAGAAGGATCGCCACACGAAGATGAGACCGATCGCAAAGAGCGGAACCGAAAAATAAGGGGCATAGTTGGTTGATTGGGTTTCGCTGGCGTGCACCGACATCTCGATGGCGATCTCGGTGGCCAGCAGGCCGAACAGGGTTGAGAACTTGATGATCGGGTTCAATGACACCGACGATGTGTCCTTGAACGGGTCACCCACGGTGTCGCCGATGACGGTTGCGGCATGAAGGTCGGTGCCCTTTTCGCGCAGGTCCACCTCAACCACCTTCTTGGCATTGTCCCAGGCGCCGCCGGTATTGGCCATGTAGATCGCCTGGAAAAGCCCGAAGATGGCAATGGAAATCAGGTAGGCCACAAAGAAGTTGGGATCAAGCAGCGCGAAGGCAAGGGTGATGGATATAAGCGCGATGAAGATGTTCCACATGCCGGTCTGCGCGTACTGGGTGCAGATCTTGACCACCGTCTTTGA
>CAZWCD010000258.1:0-2690 GCA_964632275.1 uncultured Thermodesulfobacteriota bacterium | reverse complement strand
AATGGCGGCCGCCTGCCTGAAGTCCTCGAGACGCCCGTTGGTGCAGGTTCCGATGAAAACCTGGTCCACCTTCGTCCCTTCCACCGCGGTAACCGGTTTCGTATTATCCACCGTGTGGGGGCAGGCGATCGTCGGTTCAAGCCTGCTCACGTCGATGACGATTTCCCGTTCATAGAGTGCATCGGGATCAGGTGCAAGGGCGGTAAATGCTTCAGGCCGTCCCTGCTGTTCAAGATAGTTCCGGGTAACCTCATCGGCAGTAAAAAGACCGACCTTGGCGCCGCATTCCACGGCCATGTTGGAAATGGTAAAGCGGCCGGCCATGGAGAGCGCGGTCATGGCGGGCCCGGTAAATTCGAGTGCCTTGTAGGTGGCGCCGTCCGCCGTCACCATCCCGATCAGATGAAGCATGAAATCCTTGGCGAATACACCCCGGGGGAATGTACCCTGTGCCGAAATCTTCCAGCTTTCCGGTACCCGCATCCAGGTGCGGCCCAGGCCCATGGCCACCGCCACATCGGTGGAACCCATGCCGGTGGTGAATGCGCACAGCGCGCCATTGGTGCAGGTGTGGGAGTCGGCGCCCACGATGACATCGCCGGGTTGGGCGTAGCGCTCGCCCACGATGTTGTGCGAAATGCCGCATCCCACGTCGGAGAGGACGGCGCCGGTTTTCCCGCAGAAAGCGCGCAGAAACTTGTGATCATTGGAGAGTTCCTGGCGGGGACTCGGCGAGGCGTGGTCCAGGAAAACCATGGCACGCTCGGGATGGGGCAGGGCGCTGAATCCAAGCTTTTCGAACTGGCGGACGGTGAGCGGGCCGGTTCCATCCTGGACGTAGGCACGGTCGACGCGGACAACCGCCAGTTCACCGGCGCGGACATCATGGCCGGCATGGCTGCTCAAGATTTTTTCGGTCAGTGTCTTTCCCATGGTTCCTCTGAACGTGTTGAAAAAATGACGGCCGTATACTAACCGTCTTTGTTTTCTTCGTCAAGGGGAAGTGCAAGCAGCTAATCATCGGACGCAACGGAGTGCGTCCCTCCATCGGTCAGGCCAGGTTGTTTGAAGAACCTCATTGCCCTGAAAAGGAAAACATAGGGGCGTATTGCAATACGCCCTACAATAAAGCAATTTCTGCTCGAACGTTTTCGTTTACGACGTCTTCACCCCAACATGAATCGCGGCGATGCCCTTTGACAGCAGGCGGTACGTCACATTGGAAAATCCGGCCTGCTCCATGATTTTGCTCAGCCCCTCCGGCGACGGGAAGAGGCGGATTGATTCAGGCAGGTAATGGTAAGCCTGGCTGGACCCGGTGAAGAGCCGGCCAATCCGGGGCATAACCTGGAACGAGTAAAAATCATAGAGCCTGCGGAAGGCGCCCGGCGCCGGCTGGGAGAATTCCAGGCAGAGGAATTTCCCGCCCGGTTTCAGGACCCGGTGCATTTCGGCCAGCCCCTTTTCCATGCGCGTTACGTTCCTGATGCCGAAACCCACCATGGCCGCGTCGAAGTGATTATCGGGCAGGGAAATTTGTTCGGCATCTCCCTGCACAAAGCGAATCCGGTCCCCAAGATCGGCTTTGCGTGCTTTCTGTCTGCCCAGCTCCATCATTGCCGGGTTAATATCATAGACGGCCACCGAACCCGAGGGGCCGACTGCCCTGGCGGCTATGATGGCAAGATCGGCCGTGCCGCCGCACACGTCAATGATCTGCTGCCCCGGCTCCAGATTGAGCATGTTTACGGCGGATCTTTTCCAGAGATGGTGCATGCCGAAGCTTAAGACGGTATTGATGAGATCATAACGGGCGGCAATGGAGTCGAAATGGTTCGACACCAGCTTCACCTTCTCATCCGCCCTGACCGTGCGGTAACCGAAGTGAACCGTGTCTTCCTGGTCTTTGTGGTTGCCGGATGCAGCGCTGTCTTGATTAATATCCATCTATTGCTTAACCTGCATGGGTTTATTCAAGGCCATTCGGAAACACTTACCATAGCAGAAAAATATACCGTTGTAAACGTCACCATCCCTCTGTACCGGGATTATAAACGGACGGTTGTGCGCCGGCCTTTTCCTTGACACCCTAAAACTCATCTTTTATACTCAACCGGCAAAACTCTCTTTTAATGAGCTGGTAAGTAATCATGATGGAACCTCTTTTACAATGGGGGCTTGAAGTAATTCGAACCGTTCAACAGGTGCAAAGCCCGCTGCTCAACGGCTTTTTTTTCGCCGTTTCCGGTCTGGGGAGCAGCTTCTTTCTTCTTCTGGTCCTCCCCGCCCTTTTCTGGTGTATTGACTACCGGCTGGGGATGCGCGTGACAGTGGTGTGCACTCTCTCTGCCTTCTGCAATTCCTCGCTAAAGGTGCTTTTTGCCCAGCCCCGCCCGTTTGATCTTGATCCGACTCTGGGAATCGGGAGGGCCGGTGGATACGGTTTGCCGAGCGGTCATGCCCAGGAATCAATGGTTTTATGGGGAAGCATTGCTCACTTTGTCGGCACACAATGGTTCTGGGCGCTTACCGTTGCAACCCTCCTGCTGATCGGCCTCTCGCGCGTCTATTTGGGAGTGCACTTTCCGACCGATGTTTTTGCCGGATGGACAGTGGGAATCATTCTGCTCTGGTTTTATGTCATCAGCGGCAGCGGCATTGAAAACTGGATATCTGCGCGGAAGACTGCC
>CAZWCD010000257.1:0-2744 GCA_964632275.1 uncultured Thermodesulfobacteriota bacterium | reverse complement strand
AAATCCTCGGTATCGTAGTACCACCACCAGTCCTGCGCCGGCTCGGCAATGAGCAACGTATCGGTGGACGCGTAGATGAGGCTCCAGTTGCTGACAATGTGGTCGGAAGTAAAGTTGATGTCACCGCCTAGGAGTGTAAAGCTGGCGATGGAGGTAAATCCGCGGCTGGCGCCGTCCTCGGCAATGACAAAATTGCCGCAGCCCTGGACGGTTTCCTCGTAGGGAATGACCTGCCCTTCCCCGTTTACCTCGAACATTTTGGGAACAAGGTCCTCAAGGGTAAGACCGGCAATGAGTTCATCGTTGTGCTCGATGGCGGCGGCGATGGCGTCGGTCCACATCTGCTTGCGCTGGGGATCATCATACGGCAGCAGATAGTATGCTTCAGGGAGTTCCGGCCAGTAGAGCAGGCCGTAGGGCTCGACGCTGGAGTATGCGAGCAGGTGCACCGAGCCGTCAATCTCGCGCGCTGTCTGGTAGGACCCCTCAAGATAGAACTGGCGCTCCACCCGGGGTTTCATGGCATCAGCAAGATCGACGATGGTAATCTTGGTAAGCACCGCGCTGGGATAATAGCCGATCACATCATTGCTGACGATACGATCAGCAAGGGGGTGCGCATTGTCCATTTCATAGGTGTACACAGTTGAAAAGACCGCCGCCCTGGCAGCCGGGCCGTCCGGCGTCGCCTTCGCAAGCAGAATCTCACCGGGATACCCCTCGATGGCAAGGCGGGCGGTTTCACCGATCCGGCCGTATTCGGGAACGCTGACGATGTAAAGCTCGTTCCCGTTCAGGGTGTACATGTAATAGCCGTCGGTTTTCAAAAGGTCTGCCTCATCCGCTCCGGTCTCCTGGTTATTGGTGCCGGAGTAGTCGACGCCCTCCTGGCGCCCGCCGCTGTCAAAAGATCCCGGCATATCAGCCGCATCCTCTCGGGGGAGATAGTAGTACTCTCCGTCCACGAGACTCAAGAGATATGCGCGCATTTCTTCAGAGAGATTGTCCTTCAGCCGCTGTTGGAGATCAGCGCAGGACGGAAACGTAACCAGACTGGCCGACGTCCTCACCCGGTCGCCTATCTGGGGCAGGTTTGTATTATTATCGCAGCCGGAACAAAGAAAAAACGCCGCCAGGATCAGAAGTGCCTTGCATGTGTTGTTGAAAGCCGGGATCTTCATATGCCCTCCCTGTGATATCTAATTGTCTATGAGAACATCCTACCACATAAGGACGTCTTTGTCCATGCGTTGGAGGGAGGGATCTAGCAGGCTGTTGAAAAACACCCATCTGCTGCGTTACGCTCATCCTTCGTCACTGCAGCGTACTTGCATGTACGCCTCATTCCTCAGGATTTCGCGCGCCTTGCATCTGGATGTTTTTGAACAGCCTGCGGAAAACTACTTTTTCAACAACCTGCTAGTAATAATAACCGGAGTGATGGCATAGAGGAGTATTGGAAAAACTCTGCGCCGTAGTTTGCGCGTCGTACGAGGCGTTAACGTGTATTGCCCTGAAGTTAACGCAGTCAACAACTTCCCCACCCCTGTGCTTTTGACAAGATAGTATCGAAGCATGAAGTTGATTTTATAGTGGTGGGTGGAGTATGTGCCGTACTTCACGGAGCGCCTGTAACAACATTTGCTTTAGACATAGTTCATTCCCGTTCCCGGGAAAATGTAACACGACTTATCTCAGCGCTTGAAGAACTCGAGGCATATTATCGGGAAAGAAAAGACAAGCACACAACCCCACAACAAGCCCATCTTGTATCTCAGGGAAATAGGCTTGCATGCTTTATCATGGTATTGGTCCTCCGAGGATGGGGTTTGGTGTTTTTCTGCTAAAACTACTTTTCCCCATTTGGAGGACTTTTTCAACTCTTATTTCCTAAATTCCGTTTTTTGGACAAAAGTGAATATTTTCGTAGGAAATGAGGGGGCTGCCCGTATCGTATAACATAAGGAAAACAGAAGCGACGGGCTGAAGCGAGGATGTATGGGAAAGGGTTATGAAATAGAGGAGCACATCAGGCAGGCGGCGACCAAATGCCGGAAATGTTTTTCCTGCCTGGATGCAATAAGGAGTGCCTCTGCCCGGTCCGCACCATTGATGGTAATCATACCGTGCAGATCGATCCGGCATCCGCCAATTCCTGCAAATACTGCTTCCACATGGAGCCGAAAACCTATTGTCTCTGCCCGGTGCAAAACGAGCTCTATAATCGCTACGGCATTTAGTGAAGCACACCCCCTCAGGTAATTGCCATCAAAAACCTCCGGTCGGCTTGCCGGAGGTTTTTGGTGCCCGAAGAGCATCTCTGAAAATTCACGCCATACATTTTCTTTGTCATTCCCGCGAAAGCGGGAATCCACAAAATCAAATAGCTGGATTCCCCCATCAAGTCGGGCAACGACAAGAGGTTACGATGGATCGCATCAGCGCAGCGCCGGGGTGAGCCCATCGGCATCGAAAACTATCGCTGGCACCATGGCAGCTGCATTTTCCGGATATGCTAATCTGCCTCTGCTATCAGCCACCCTATCCTCCTGGATGTAACCGCCATGCAATACGCCAACCAGAGCGCACGCCACTACCATAATCGTGATGAGCAATAATCTTTTCATTGTTGTATTCTCCTCTTCCGTGGATTGGTTATTCCCGATGTTGTGCCTAAGTATCGGCTTTTAATCGTAAGGAATTATGGCGGCGAGGTAAAAGTTTTAAGGGAATTGTAAAGGCAC
>CAZWCD010000256.1:0-2818 GCA_964632275.1 uncultured Thermodesulfobacteriota bacterium | reverse complement strand
TACAAACGTTTGGGAAGGACCAATCTGGAACTGTCGGTCATATCCTACGGGGGACTGGCGCTTTTTTTCAAGGAGGTGCAGGAGGCCACCGCCCTCATCGAGGCGGCGCTTGACGAGGGAATCAATTATATAGACTGCGACGAGGCGGGAAACCAGTTTGTGCCCGCCGTTGTGTATGAGGATACGCGGAACAAGCTCGGGCCGGTGCTCAAAAAGAGAAGAAACGAGCTGTATGTCGGCATCAAGACCATGTTCGCCAAAAAGGATGACGTGGCGCGCGCCATTGATAAGGCGCTGGAGCTGGTTTTTAAAGGAACCAGCCGGGAGAAGATCGACCTGTTTCATCTGGCGCACGTGGACATCGATGAGAAGCTGGATCTGCTCATGTCCCGCGAGGGAGGCATGGCCGCGGTTGAAGAGGCGCGCGAGCAGGGCAAGCTTGACCATGTGCTGGTTGCGTCGCATAATCCCACGGTGCTCATGAAGGCCTTGAAGACGGACCGGTTCGATGTGGCGGAATTCCCCTTTACCATAATCGAACAGGATTATTTAAAGGAGGTTGTTCCCTACTGCAAAGAGCACGACATCGGCACCATCGCCATGAAGCCGCTGGGCGGGGGGCAGCTTACCCAGCGCGCCGACCTGTGCATCCGCTGGATTATGAACTATGATGTGGATATTGTCATTCCGGGAATGAAAACCATGGAGGAATTGAAGCAGAACATCCAGCCCGGGCACACCTATGTGCCGCTTTCTGCCGCAGAGCTCAAAGAGCTTGATGAAATAGCCCGCCCCATCGGTCAGGAATACTGCCACCGCTGCGGATACTGCCTGCCCTGCACCCAGGGCATCCACATATTCAGCCAGTTTGATTTATACAAGACCTCCACCATCTCCATAGAACAGAAGCGGGCCATCTATAAACAGATGAAGGAGCGTGGGGCAAAGACCGCGGGTGACTGCGTTGCCTGCGGGCTGTGCATCGAGAAATGTCCTTTCAAGCTGCCCATTCCGGACATCATGGATCGGGCGGACAAGGCGCTGTCGGCGGAGTAATCGTTGTATCAACCTGTTCCTTGCGCTGTTTTTCGGTGTCCGCTTTGAAGCCTTTTGACTCGAACATGAGACAGGGGCGACCGTCCGGCCGCCCCTGCATTTTACAAGACCCGGATCATTCATGAAAATGACATGGAAGGCGGGCATCACCTCTGCTCTTAATTAGAGAAATATGCCCATAAATCTGCCGAGGTAATAGGCAGACCGTTTATCAACCTCGGTGAACTGCACCCCGAATCCTTCCCCCTCTTTTCCCCAGTGTCTTATTTCACCGGAAATGACTATGTTCTCGGCGACGCCCGGGATTTCAAATGCGAGCATCAAAGGCGTGTTAACCGGCAGGTAATGAAACCCTTCGGTATTCTCAACCAGGCAGCCTCCCGGCGATATGTTTTTTGTCCGTCCGCTGGATAAAGTCGCCACATCCTGCACTTTCACCGACGTAACAAAACGGGGATGGCTTCGCTTTTCGGTCATGCAAACGCCTTTTCTGCAGCAGCTGGAAAGCTGGCCTGCGCCCTCTCTATACCATATAATAAATCGCGGGTAAAGAAGAAGTGCCGCCACGTCCGATTGATCAGCGCCGCTTGCAGAAATCGCGTCCGCCTGTCTTTATCAGGCATTGGCTATTGCTTTTTACCGGCAATGTATTCTATAGTTGAGCACAGGATGAAGGCTGATCCATAACGGAGCAGTGCGGAGCGTTGGGCTGGATGCACGAACAGCCGGGACTCCAATGCCCCATGCTGCTCGCAGGATTGAGCTGGCAGCTCGTGAGTATCTCTCAGTATATTTTATTGCAGGAGGTAATGACGTCCATGATTCGCTTGTTCGGCTCTGCGGCTTTCTTGTGCGTGCTTGTATATCTTGCCGCGGTAGGAGTAAGCAGCGCATCAACCCTGGATCTCCTGGGTGGGGGATGGAACAAGCCCGCGGTTACCGTCTTCATCAAAGACGTGGAACAGCAAACACGGCAGACGGTGATGGAGGTTGAAGCGGCGGTGCAGGACTGGAATGCGGTGCTCGCGGAAATAGAAGGCGCTCCCGTCCTCACCTGGGCTGATGCCGCAAGAAAGGCGGATGTGCTGGTCATCATCAGAAGCGGCGGTAGGTATCCCCTCGGCCAGACGCTGACCAGGGCCGTCGGGCGGTCCGGCTGCGCGCTGAAAAGCGCGTATGTTCAGCTGAATGCCGAGGCGCTGGGCCGGAAGATCAGCGGGGCGGGCATGCGCAGCGTGGTCCGGCATGAACTCGGGCATGCCCTGGGCTTGCGCCACAGCGATGACCCGTCCGATCTCATGTACCCGTTCTTTGAATACGGCGAACTTCGCTCAGATGAAGACGTCATCATATCCGATTACGACCGGGAAGGCATCGATGCCATCTACCCGATTCCCAAAGATTGTTCCATACCCGATTTCCTCTTCTGGGATGAATGAAAACCTGCAATCGCCGGAGTGACGCTTATCATGTCTGCACGGAAATCGTCAGGGAATAAACCTTCCCTCAGACTGCCGCTCTGCCTGGCGGTGCTTATCGTCGCGGTCGGTTTCGGCGTCTACAAGTATGCGGGTAATTCAGCATCGCCTGGCGGCGGTGAACCGGTCCGGGGGGAGGGCGTTACTCCTGAAAAGAAATTGCATGAAGCGAATCAGGAGCTGCTCGCCCGGGTGCGCGCGCTCGAGGAGCAATTGCTCTTGACCTCACAGGAGCGGGACCGGCTGAGGGAAGATAAGGCACAGCTCCTGTTCATGGTGGAGAA
>CAZWCD010000255.1:0-2824 GCA_964632275.1 uncultured Thermodesulfobacteriota bacterium | reverse complement strand
CGGCGCGGAACGGCATAGCGCAGCGTGCTTATGCATAACATGCCGCTTCAGAAAAAAATTGACAACCAGTCGCATGAGGCCTAGATTCGTGTCATACTGAATCTTTGGCAGCGAACCGGAAGGCATGCATTAATCTCACACGAGGTGGACATTATGGCAGCGAAAATTACCATACTTGATCTCCAGGACATGAAGGAGCGGGGCGAAAAAATAACCATGCTGACCGCGTACGACTATCCCACCTCACGCATCCTTGACGGGTGCGGCATAGAGGTGCTGCTCATCGGGGACTCCGTCGGCAACGCCATGATGGGCCTGGACAACACCCTACCGGTCACGGTTGATGAGATGATTTATCATACCAGGGCGGCGGTCCGGGGGAGGAAGCGCGCCCTGGTGGTCGCGGACATGCCCTTCATGTCCTACCAGGTGAGCGTTGAGCAGGCGAAGCGCGAGGCGGGGAGGATGATCAAGGAAGGCGGGGCGGAGGCGGTAAAGCTTGAGGGCGGAGAGGTCATGGAAGATGTGATCAAGGCCATCTGCGACATTGATATTCCGGTGATGGGTCACATCGGCCTGACGCCCCAATCGGTGCACCGCATGGGCGGCTACAAGGTTCAGGGCCGAGAGGAGCGCCAGCGGAAAAAGCTTCTGGCGGACGCAAAAGCGGTTGAGCGCGCGGGCGCGTTCTGCGTCGTGCTTGAGGCGATTCCGGCCGCGCTGGCGGCGGAGATTACCGGAACCCTGCGCATTCCCACCATCGGCATCGGAGCCGGGGTGCATTGCGACGGGCAGGTGCTGGTGATACACGACCTGCTGGGCATTGCCGGCGCCTTCCGGCCGAAATTTGTAAAACAGTACGCGAACCTGGAGGCCGCGATTAGCAAGGCGGTTACCTCCTACCTGTCGGAGGTCAAGAAGAAGCGCTTTCCCTCCTCTAAACACAGTTTTTAAAAGCCGGTTGGATAATCGGAGGCATCGTGATGCAGATCATCAGCGGCGTGAGGGAAATGCAGGCATTGGCCGGGGAAACGCGCCGGCAGGGGAAAATCATAGCGCTCGTGCCCACCATGGGTTTTCTCCACCAGGGGCACCTGAGCCTGATGCACGAGGGCAGGCGGCGGGGGGATCTGCTGGTGGTGAGCATCTTTGTCAATCCCACCCAGTTCGGGGTTGGCGAGGATTATGAGGCCTATCCCCGCGACATGGAACGGGACCAGGACCTGGCCCGGCAGGCCGGGGTTGATATAATCTTTGCCCCGACGGCGCGGGACATGTATCCGGCGCACTATCAGACCTATGTGAGCGTTGAAGAGGTCACCCGCCATTTGTGCGGGGCATCCCGGCCCACCCATTTCAGAGGGGTGACCACGGTGGTCTGCAAGCTCTTTACCATTGTCAAGCCCCACGCGGCCATCTTCGGCGAGAAGGATTATCAGCAGCTGGTGGTTATAAAGCGCATGGTCGCCGATCTCAACCTTGAGGTGGAGATTGTGGGAATGCCCACATACCGCGAACCCGACGGGCTGGCCATGAGTTCACGCAATTCTTACCTGACGCGCCCGGAGCGTACCGCCGCCCTCTGCCTATCGCGGGCGCTGAAAGAGGCCGCCGCGCGGTTCGGCAAGGGCGAGCGCCGCGCGGAGGCGATTGTTCAGGCTGCGCGTGAAATAATAGCGGCAGAACCACTTGCCGGGATTGATTACATAACCCTGTGTGATACGGAAGAACTGAAAAACCTGGGGCAGATTAACCGGGAAGCGGTGCTGGCGGTGGCGGTCAGGATTGGCAGGGCGCGGCTGATCGATAACGTGGTGCTGAAGCCGTAACCGGCTGTTGAAAAACACCCATCTGCTGCGTTATGCTCATCCTTCGTCATTGCAGCGTACTTGTATGTACGCCTCATTCCTCAGGATGTCGCGTGCCTTGCATCTGGATGTTTTTGACCAGCCGGGGAACGCTATTCTTTTAACGGTCTCTTATTTAAATTCCGAAATAAGCACTATGGTTTGTCATTTCGAGGGAGCGTCAGCGACTGAGAAATCTTATAAGATTTCTCACATTCCTTCGAAATGACAACATTCCCCCCAAATCAAAACAGACTCTTACCTGCCGTACTCCTCGCGGATCATCTTCATGTCTTCCCACACGTCCCGTTTCCGTTCCGCATTTCTTAGTAAAAAAGCGGGGTGAAAGGTTGCTATGAGCCGGGCATTGCGATAGGAGAAGAATTTGCCCCGCAGGCGGGAGATCTTTTCATCGGTTTCCAGCAATGTCTGCGCCGCGAAGGTTCCCAGGGCGCAGATGATCCTGGGGCGGATAGCCTCGAGCTGCTTGATCAGAAACGGCTCGCACGCTTTGATTTCATCGGGCTCGGGGTTTCGGTTCCCCGGAGGCCGGCACTTGATGATGTTGGCGATGTAGACCTCCTCGCGGGTGAGATTGATCGATTGGATAATCCTGGTGAGCAGCTGACCGGCCCGGCCGACAAACGGCTCCCCCTGCCGGTCTTCATCCTCGCCGGGCCCCTCGCCCACAAATACCAGGCGGGCTTCCGGATTGCCGGTGCCGAAGACAATGTGAGTTCGCTGGCGGTGCAGCTTGCAGCGGGTGCATTCCCCCAACTCCTGCCTGATGTTCTGAAGCAGTTGGGCGCTTCCCGCGGGGGCGGGTGCCTCGGCAAACGGCAACCCCTCGCACCCTTCCTCTTTCCGGCAGCGCAGGTAATCCTCAAGGGAGGCAATCACCTGTCCCAGCTCAACTCTCAGTTGACTGATCTTCTCCATCGTCGGTCTTTTTCCCGTCCGCCGGGGCCGGTTTGCTG
>CAZWCD010000254.1:0-2850 GCA_964632275.1 uncultured Thermodesulfobacteriota bacterium | reverse complement strand
TGAAAAACGCCGCCTGCAGCCTGCTCAGGTCGGATGCCGACACCAGGGTGTGCTGCCGGATGAAAAAGCCGCACGCCGCCGCAAGGCAGACATAGTACAGGGGATGCGCCCCGATAAGCACTCCGATCAGGATGAGCACGGCAACCGCGGCGGCGTGCAGCGCCGCCGAGATGGCCAGCGTCTTCTGCAGCCCGCATCGTACCGGGATGGAAAAAAGGCGGTGCGTCCGGTCAAACTCCCGGTCCTGGCAGGAATAAATGATATCAAATCCCGCAATCCAGAAGACCATGTAGCACCCCAAGAGCAGGACCGGAAGCGAAAAGCGCGGATCGACGGCAAGCGCGCCTCCGATGGGCGCGCACGCCTCGGTCAGGCCCAGGTGGAAATGGGAGAGCGAGGAAAACCGCTTCACCAGCGAATAAGTGAAGAGCAGGAGCAGTGCGGGGAAGGAAAGATAAAAGCAGAGCGAGTTGAGCAGATAGGCGGACCCCACAAAAACCAAGGCGGCGCCCGCCACATACCAGAGCACCGTGGATACGGACACCTCGCCGGAGGGGAGAAGACGGTGCGCGGTGCGGGGGTTTTGCGCATCAATATTTTTATCCAGCAGCCGGTTGAGGCACATGCCCAGGGTGCGCGCGCTCACCAGGGCCGTGGTCACAAAAATCCAGGTCCTCACGGCAGGCGGCTTCTCCGCCACCATCAGCATTCCTATGTAGGCAAGCGGCAGGGAAAAGGCAGTCTCCCTGACCCGAATCAGCTTAAGGAATGCCATATGTTTTCCATGTATCACTGACCAGCCTGACGATGTCGTCGCTCATCCTGATTTCTTCAGGCCACGCGCGGGCGGTCTCCCCCTCGATTTTCCGGGTGGCATCGACCCCGATCTTGGAGCCGTGCAGGGGATACGGCGAGGCATGATCAAGCGCGTCAAGCGGGCCGGAAGTGATGGCAAGGTCCCGCGCCGGATCCACGTTGTTGAACGCCTTCCAGGCCACCTCTCGCAAGTCCTGAACATTAACATCCCCGTCCACCACGATGATCATCTTGGTGTTCATCATCTGCCCCATTCCCCAGAGCGCGTGCATCACCTTCTGCGCCTGCATGGGGTAGGACTTGTCAATCGATACGATGGCGCAATTGTGGAATGCCCCTTCCACCGGGAGATTCATGTCCGCCAGCTCGGGGACGACGGTTCTGATAAGGGGAAGAAAGATGCGCTCGGTGGCCTTGGCCAGAAATGCGTCTTCCATGGGGGGAGGGCCGACAATGGTGGCGGGATACACCGGATCTTTGCGGTGGGTTATGCAGGTCACGTGAAACACCGGGTAGTCCTCGGCGGGCGAGTAGAATCCGGTGTGGTCCCCGAAAGGCCCCTCGGTCCTCCGCTCATCGGGATCGAGATACCCCTCGATGACAAACTCCGCCCAGGCCGGAACCTCAAGATCAACCGTTTTGCACCTGACGATCTCCACTGCCTTATTCCTGATAAAGCCGGCAAAGAGGAGCTCATCAATCCCCGGCGGCAGCGGCGCGGTAGCCGCGTAGATGGTCGCGGGATCTCCGCCGACGACAACGGCAGCCTCCATCCGCTGCTTCGCCCTGGCGTACTGGGAAAAGTGGCTGCGACCGTCCTTGTGTATCTGCCAGTGCATGCCGGTGGTGGTCTTGTCGTAAATCTGGATGCGGTACATGCCGATGTTGCGGGTTCCGTCTTCGGGCGATTTGGTGACCACCAGGGGAAGGGTTATAAACTTGCCCGCGTCATGGGGCCAGCATTTGAGGGCGGGGATGATGGAAAGATCCGGCTCGGCATGCACCACCTCCTGGCAGGGCGCGCGCGTCACCGTTTTGGGCGGTATTCTGACCAGCTCAAGCAGCCGCGGCAGCAGCTTCATCTTATCCGCAATGCCCTGGGGCGCTTTCAGGGTGAGCAGCGACTCAATTTTTCCGGCAATTTCATCGGGGGTCCGGCCGAGGGCCATGGCAACCCGCTTGAGGCTCCCGAAGGCATTGGTCACGACGGGATAGCGGGAGCCCTTCACCTTTTCGAACAGCAGCGCCTTGCCCTGCGCCTTGGTCACCCGGTCGGTGATCTCGGTTATTTCCAGCTCCGCCGAAACCTCGGTCGCAATCCGTACTACTTCGCCCTGCTTCTCCAGATGCTGAAGAAAATCCTGAAAGCTGTTAAAACTCATAAGGCACTTTACTGTTGTAATTACCGGATGCTTACATATATAATTTCGGGCAATGCTCCCCCGGGACTTCTTGCAGCTGTCAGGAGCGGCTTTACGCCGCGACCATCTCGCGACCGGAGGTCGCTCCTACCGGATTTAGAAATATCCAAGGAGCTTATTTCCCATTAAATGTCGGAAAAGTACCACACATACAGAAGGAAAGCAAGCAGTAGCGCACTGAACATGCCGCCTTCTTTCAGGATCAGGCCGTGAAACTAAAGCTGGGCATATCCCCCTGCCCCAACGACACCTTCATCTTCTACCACCTGCTCAACTCCGGCCGCTTCAGCATTGATCTTACCATCGCCGACATTGAAGAGCTCAACCGCATGGCGCTGCGCCGCGAGCTTGACATCTGCAAGGTTTCATCCTATGCCGCCGGCCTTGTGCAAGAGCACTACCAGCTGCTCGACGCCGGCGCCGCGATGGGCAAAAGCTGCGGGCCCCTCCTGGTGGCACGGAAGGACGCACCGACTCTATCGCTGACCGATGCGCGTGTCGGCATTCCCGGACGCCACACCACCGCGCACCTGCTCTACAGCCTGTACTCAAACAACCGGGGCACAAAGGAGTTCATGCCCTTTCACCGGATCATGCCCGCCCTGTCGCAAGG
>CAZWCD010000253.1:0-2859 GCA_964632275.1 uncultured Thermodesulfobacteriota bacterium | reverse complement strand
CTGGCCGTTCTTGTATATATATTTACCTTCTTGCCCATAACTACCCGTAACCTTGCTTGACAACCCCTCCGGTACATGATAAAAATCTAGCCCACGTTGTTGGAAATTCCGGCAGGAGCGCATTCATACGCGATACCTTCGCGGGGTGAAGCCGCTCCTACCATTTTGGAAGTTAATACGGAATATACGGTCAAGAAGGAACACAAAAAGCATGTCTGAAGCTGAAATTTTAGAAAAGGTATACGAGCCGCACCAGGTTGAGAAGCACTGGTATCAGTACTGGCTGGATAAGGGCTATTTCCGGGCGGACGCGAACGGGTCGTCCCCGACCTTCTGCATTGTTATCCCGCCCCCCAACGTCACCGGCTCCCTGCATATGGGCCATGCCCTGAACAACACCCTGCAGGATATCATGATCCGGTACAAGCGGATGTGCGGGTACAACACCCTCTGGATGCCGGGCACCGATCACGCCGGCATCGCCACCCAGAACGTGGTGGAAAAGCAGCTCGCCGGTCAGGGCATCGGCAGGAAGGACCTGGGGCGGGAAAAATTCATCGAGCAGGTATGGGAGTGGAAGGCGAAATACGGCGGCATCATCATTGAGCAGCTCAAGCGGCTCGGCGCTTCCTGCGACTGGGAGCGGGAGCGATTTACCATGGATGAGGGGCTCTCGCGGGCGGTGCGCGAGGTATTTGTCCGGCTCTATGAAGAAGGCCTGATTTATAAAGGTGATTATATCATCAACTGGTGTCCCCGCTGCCACACGGCGCTGTCCGACCTGGAGGTGGAGCACGAAGAAACCGCCGGTCATCTTTACTCCATCAAGTATCCGATTCCGGGCAGCAAGAAATCACTGGTGGTTGCCACCACCCGCCCGGAAACCATGCTGGGTGACACGGCGCTGGCGGTGAACCCCAATGACAAGCGGTATAAAGGGGTGGTGGGCAAAACGGTGGCGCTTCCCCTGACCGAGCGGATGATACCGGTTATCGGTGATGAATATGTGGACATGGAGTTCGGGACCGGTGTGCTGAAGATTACCCCCGCCCATGACCCCAATGACTTTGAGATCGGAAACGCCCATGGCCTGGAGCTGATCCGGGTGATCGACGAGACGGGCATCATGAATGAGCGCGCCGGATCCTACCAGGGGTTGGACCGTTTCAACTGCCGCGAAAAAATTCTCAAAGATCTGAAGAAGCTCGGTCTACTCACCAAGGTTGAGGACTACACCCATCAAGTCGGCCACTGCTACCGCTGTAAAACGGTGGTGGAGCCGATGGTGTCCAAGCAGTGGTTCGTGAAGGTAAAGCCGCTGGCAGAAAAGGCATTGGAAGCGGTTGAGCGGGGAGAGACCGCCATCATTCCCAAGAACTGGGAAAAGACCTTTTTTGAGTGGATGCGCACCATTCGTGACTGGTGCATTTCCCGCCAGATCTGGTGGGGCCACCAGATACCCGCCTGGACCTGCGCGGACTGCGGCGCGATTACCGTCGCCCGGACCACGCCGGATCAATGTAGCTCCTGCGGTGGCAGCCGCATTGTACAGGAAGAGGATGTGCTGGACACCTGGTTCAGCTCCGCCCTCTGGCCGTTTTCCACGCTGGGATGGCCGGAGCAAACCAAGGAGCTTTCCCTGTTTTATCCCACCTCGGTGCTGATTACAGCATTCGACATCCTCTTTTTCTGGGTGGCCCGGATGATGATGATGGGGATCAAGTTCATGGGAAAATCCCCCTTCCGGGAAGTGTATATCCACGCCCTGGTGCGCGACGTGGAAGGCAAGAAGATGAGCAAGTCGAAGGGGAATGTCATCGATCCGCTCACGGTCATGGACCAGTTCGGGACCGACGCCTTCCGCTTCACCCTGGCGGCGCTCTGCGTGCAGGGCCGGGACATCCGCCTCGCCGAGGAGCGGATCAAAGGCTACCGGAATTTTGCCAACAAGATCTGGAATGCGTCGCGATTTGTGCTGATGCACGCGGGTGCGTGTGATCCCGGCAAAGAGCCCCTTGATCCCGGCGCGCTGTCGCTCGCCGACCGCTGGATTCAAAGCCGTCTCAACCGGCTGATGACGGCGGTGGAAGAGGCGTTCCGGGGATACCAGTTCAACGAGGTGGCGCACGCGCTGTACCAGTTTATCTGGCATGAGCTCTGCGACTGGTATCTGGAGATGGTAAAGCCGGTGCTGAATCAGCCGGGTGACACGGCCGAGAAGCGGGCGGCGCAGCGCACCATGGTTGAGGTGCTGGACTCCTCCCTGCGGATGCTCCATCCCCTCATGCCGTTTATCACCGAGGAGATCTGGCAGAAGCTCCCGGTTGCCAGGGAAAGCATCATGATAGCTTCCTACCCGGCCACTGACCCTGCGAAGATTGACAATGGGGCAGAAGAAACCATGGGACTTATTATTGATGTGGTCAATAGCATCCGCGCCCTGCGGTGGGAAATGAACATTGCCCCCGCCCAGCAGGTGGACGTCGTCCTGCGCACCGCCGGCAGCAGGAGCCTTGATATCCTCAATTGCTACAAGGGGTACATTGAGAATTTAGCCAAGGCCGGCACGGTTACCGCGGCCGCCGAGGTGAGCAAGCCCAAATCGGCGGTGACCGCCGTGGTGCGGGAGGTGGAAATATTCCTGCCCTTAAAAGGCGTCATTGATTTTGCGGAAGAGCAGCGGCGGCTGCAGAAGGAGCTTGTTAAAATTCAGAAGGACCTCTCCGATATTTCCCGGAAACTTTCCAACCGGGATTTTCTGGCCAAGGCCCCCGAGGCGGTCATTGAAAAGGAAAAAGCGCGATCGCAGGAGCTGATTGAGACGCGGGACAAGCTGCAGACCAACCTCGACCGCATTGA
>CAZWCD010000252.1:0-2865 GCA_964632275.1 uncultured Thermodesulfobacteriota bacterium | reverse complement strand
CAGGAGCTCCAGCAGTTCGCCTATGTCGCGTCGCATGATTTGCAGGAACCGCTGCGCATGGTGGCAGGGTTTACCAAACTGTTGGGAAGGCGCTATAAAGACAAGCTCGATCAGGATGCGCAGGAATTCATCCATTATGCCGTTGACGGGTCGATGCGCATGCAAAAGCTCATCGATGACCTGCTGAGCTATTCGCGGGTGGGAACGCATCATATCCCCTTTGAACCGGTTGATTGCAATTACCTGCTCGACCAGGCCATCAGCAACCTGCAGGTGGCCATCGAAGAAAACCATGCGGTTATTACCCGGGGCAATCTGCCGACCATCACCTGTAACGGTTCGCAGATGGTGCAGCTCTTTCAAAACCTGATAAGCAATGCCATCAAATTTCGCGGCGCCGACTCCCCCCGCGTGCACATTGCCGCTGAGCGCCGGGGTGAGGAATGGCTCTTTGCCTGCCGGGATAACGGCATCGGCATTGATATCCAGTATCACGACCGGATATTTAAAATATTTCAGCGTCTGCACAGCCGGGACGAGTACGCGGGCACGGGCATCGGGCTGGCGCTGTGCATGAAGATTGTTGAGCTGCATAAGGGCAGGATATGGATGGAAAGCGAGCTGGGAAAGGGCGCAACCTTTTACTTTACCCTTCCGCTGCAGGGCGACGATGCCGGGATGCCGAACCAGTGATACGAAGGAGAGCGCTCCATGCACATTTTGCTTGTTGAAGACAATTTTGCCGACGCCCGGTTGATCAGTGAAACATTGCAGGAATCCCGCGCGGTGACCTTCCGGCTGACCCACCGGGAACGCCTCGCTGACGCCCTTGCCGGCATCGGCACATCGTCGATTGACGCGGTATTGCTGGACCTCAATTTGCCGGACAGCCATGGTTTGGACACGGTCGCCCGGGTCATTGCCGCGGCGCCGAATCTGCCGGTGATCGTGCTGACCGGGTTCGATGATGAATTTACCGGCGAAAAAGCGGTGGAAATGGGCGCGCAGGATTACCTGGTCAAGGGGCGCATCAACCAGCACGGGTTAACCCGCGCAATTCAGTATGCCTGCCAGCGCACTCGATTTGCCGAATTGAATCAGGCCAATCTGCTGCTCCAACAGGAAATCAGGGATCGTGAGCAGGCCGAGATGCGGGTGAAAAACGAGCGCAAGCGGCTCTTTGACCTGCTGGAAATGCTGCCGGTGTATGTCGTGCTTTTGACCAGGCAGCACCACATCGCCTTTGCCAACCGCTTTTTCCGGGAGCGTTTCGGAGATGACCGGGGACAGCGCTTTTTTGAGTATTTGTTCCACCGGCCCGAGCCCTGCGAGATCTGCGAAACATTCAACGTTCTTGCGACGCATGCGCCCCACCACTGGGAATGGACCGGGCCGGACGGACGCAGTTACGATATCTATGATTTTCCGTTTACTGACGCCGACGGCGCCCAGCTGATCATGGAGATGGGCATAGATATTACGGAGCGCAACCGGGTGGAGAAGGCGTTGAAAATCTCGGAACAGCAGCTTAAATCCCACTCCACCCAACTCCTGATTTCCCAGGAAACCGAACGGAAACGGGTTGCGCAGGAGCTGCATGACAGCGTCGGACAAACCCTGTCCGCCTTAAAATTTGCCGTGGAGTGCACCCTTAACCAGGCAGGTGAAACCCGGGGAGGGCATTATCGGAAATCGCTGCAGGACCTCATCCCGAGAATTCAAGGCGCCATCGAGGAAGTGGACAGGATCGGGAAAGGACTGCGCCCCTCGGTTTTGGATGACCTGGGCATCATGGCGACCATTTCCTGGTTTTGCCGCGAATTTCAATCGGTCTACTCCGGCATACGGATAGAAAAAGAACTTGCCATCACGGAGGACGCGGTGCCGGAGCATCTGAAGCTGGTCATCTACCGCATCGTCCAGGAAAGCCTCAACAATATCGCCAAGCACAGCCGCGCCGATTGCGTGCACATTTCTTTTGCGAAACATGACGGCGTCATATCCTTACTCATCAAGGATAACGGCAGGGGATTCAATGTTGAGGCAGCCTTCCTGCCTGAGAATCAGCGGAGAGGGTTCGGACTCTTCGGCATTATGAAGCGGGCGGAAATATCGGGGGGATCGCTGAGTATTGCGTCTGACCGGGAGACAGGAACCAGTATCAAGGCCGCATGGCCGGCGCCGTAGCGCAATGGCTCATGGTGCGCTTACCAGTCCCTTGCTCACGGCATAGGCAGTGAGGGCGGATACGTTGTGGATGTCCAGCTTTTCCATGAGATTGGCCCGGTGCTTTACCACGGTTTTCTCGCTGATGCAGAGATAGTCGGCAATTTCCCGGTTCTTGTATCCCTCGGCAATCAGCTTCAGGATTTCCCGTTCCCGCCTGGTGAGCGTTTCCCAGGCGGACCTGCTTTTCAGGGCGGTGCCCCCCTCCAGGTACCCTTCGATCACCTGTTTTGAGACCCCCGGGCTCAGGTACTGCTTGCCGCCCAGGATGCTTTTGATGGCGGCCATCAGCTCGGCCTGGGTGTCGTATTTGAGCATATAGCCGTCCGCTCCCGCCTTCAGGACCGGCAGTACGTACTCATCGCTGCTGTGGATGGTGAGCACCAGGACCTTGGTCTCAGGGGAGTTTTTCTTTATCTCCTTCAGGGCCTCCATGCCGTTCATCTTCGGCATCGACAGGTCAAGTATGACCAGGTCGGGCCGACTGTCGGCAACCCCGCGTATTGCTTCCCTGCCGTCCTCCGCCTCCCCCACAATCTCATAGTCCGGAAGGGCGGACAGCATCGCCCGCAGCCCGTCCCGCAGGATGGCATGGTCCTCGGCTATAAAAATTCGCTTCTGACTGTCCATAGGGCACTT
>CAZWCD010000251.1:0-2871 GCA_964632275.1 uncultured Thermodesulfobacteriota bacterium | reverse complement strand
AACATGTTATCAAGCATGAGATTGCTTCGCGGAGTTTATCCTGAGCGAAAGCAGGAGATTCTTCGGCTTACGCCTCAGAAGGACAACGCGAAGGGCTCGCAATGACGGCGTATGTCCGGTCAACTTATGTAATGAACTTCTGGGACACTACTCTAAACGAGCCTTTCAAAAAAGTGGTTAAGGTCTTCCTCGGTTACAAACCACCTTCCCATCAATTTCTGCCCGTTGAGATGGCCCTGCTTGATATAATTCCTGACCGATACCGTGGTTACGTTAAGCAGGCGTGACACGTCAAACACCGAGTACAGGGTAAGATCTTTGACTATTGTTGGCATGGTTTTTCTTTCGCTCCTTTCTGCTGGCCGGTTACTAATCCATTGTCCTTTACTGAGCACCGCCGTCCAGCCCTCATCTCCACAAACCATTTTTTTCTGCGGCCGGGGGTGTTCTTGGTAATAGCTTTAGCAAAAGGGGTGCCACAAAAATAACGCAGGGCACACGCCACCGGGCCGGCCACAAATTACTTATTTATTAATGGGAAACAGCGCTGTATGTTTTTGGGCGGGATTTGCGGCTGCATAATCAGCGGCTGGTTATATACAGCCATTTTTTTCCTTGGATAAAGGCAATCTGGCTAAATGCAACCAGCCCTATGGAGCTGGCGCGCCGCAACGCTTCTCATATGAGCGTTGTTGCTTCTTCATGCAGTTGGGTCAGGCAGGATATTGCAGCAATCACTTGGTGCTGCACAACCGGCGAAAGTTAAACCCTCCGGTCCGGCTGGGCTGGAGGGTTTTTAGCATCGTGCGCCATGTTCTGACCTATGGCAATGGCACATGCGGATAATCAGTGTATCGATGCAATAAAGTCCTTCAGTTTTTTGTAGGCGTTTTCGGTGATCGGCTCGCCGTGGCTGGGCAGGATTGCGCTGAATTGATAATCGAGCAATTGTTTCAGATTGGCAATCGCCTTTGCCTGATCCAGGCTGGCATTGGCCAGGGGCGGATTGATTGCATCGGGACCCATGGCCGGATTGAGCAGATTTTTCCCCATGATGCTGTCACCCGGAAGCAGCACCTCATCCTTATAGAGAAGGCAGATGTTGCCGGCGGTGTGTCCCTCCAGGTGAATGACTTTCAGATCGGAGGTGAACAGCTGATCGTGATGAAGCGGTATATCGACGGCGCAGGGGGTGATGGTGAAGTGCGCTGCCAGCTTGGGCGGCAGCACGGTTGAAGGAGGGGGCTCGACCCGGCCTTCAACCAGGGGAATATCGAGGTGATGCATGGCAACCGGCACGTTGAGTGTTTCCTTGAGCTGCTTCAAACAACCGGTGTGATCGGTGTGATAGTGGGTGCAGATGATGGCGTCAATGCGCAGACCCCGCTCACCGATGTACTGCATGATGTAGTGATAGGAGCCGCGCCTGAGATATTCCACCTGCCGGGCATCGCCCAGCTTAATACCCCCTTTTTCAAAAAAGGAGAGGATATCTTCAGGCACCGGCTTCACCCCGGTATCAACCAGGACGGTTTTTTC
This sequence comes from uncultured Thermodesulfobacteriota bacterium, assembly GCA_964632275.1. Taxonomy (GTDB): domain Bacteria; phylum Desulfobacterota; class WTBG01; order WTBG01; family WTBG01; genus CAZWCD01. The sequence continues at coordinate 1,332 of CAZWCD010000251.1, read as the reverse complement.
GCCCTCGATGATGAATGCCTTGACATTCCCCAGTTCAATTGCATGAACGTTTTCTAACGCACTCACGCTGATCTATCCTTGAGCCTGCGTGCCTGTCGACAGAAATGGTTGCTATTTTACTCTCTTTATTTCAAGCTTCTCGATGACGACGGGGGTCAGCGGCATATCCCTCCCGTCTTTTTTAACCGCCTCAATGGCTCCCACCACATCCTGCCCTTCGACGACCTGGCCGAAAATGGTGTGCCGGTTGTCCAGCCACGGGGTGGGTACGGTGGTTATAAAAAACTGGCTTCCGTTGGTGTTGGGCCCAGCATTGGCCATGGCCAGCCTCCCCGGCTGGTCAAATTTCATGCCGGAACCGAATTCGTCTTCAAACCGGTAGCCCGGTCCACCCCGTCCCGTTCCCTCGGGATCGCCTCCCTGGATCATGAACTGGGGAATGACCCGGTGAAAAATGAGGCCGTCATAAAACCGCTTCTTCACTTTGGCCTGGGTTTTGGGGTCGGTCCATTCCTTTGTTCCTTCGGCGAGGCCGACGAAATTGTCCACGGTTTTGGGGGCTTCCTTTTCAAACAGGCTGCAGGTGATCGCTCCCATCGTGGTGTGGAAAATGGCATATAAACCGGGTTTCATCGGGACCTCCTTTTTTGCTCCCTTGTCTGAAGCGGATGAGCAGGTGGTGAGACCAAAGACAAACATGGTTGAGATTAGCACAGCCTTCATCAACAGTTCATGCATACGCGCCTCCTGTGGGTACTATTAGATACTACCTCTTACATTGCAGCGGTAGGAGCAGCTTTAGCTGCGATCTGTTTTTTTTCGCGACCGGAGATCGCTCCTACCAGGGGATGCTTCGCGACCGGAGGTCGCTCCTACCGGGATTATGTTAAGCGCCCCGTATGTTGATAACCGGCGCACCCGCGGCAACATTTATGGGTGGTCCGGGTGACGCCCGTCGACGCTGTTTTCAGTAAAGCTCGTTGCGATTTCGCGAAGGATTGCATCAAGCGCTTTTCGTAACAGGTTGAAATGATGTTCTTTTCCGCTGCGTCGCAGGGCATCATTGATCTGCTCGCAGTTCACCTTCACGCAGGTAAACGGCCTCATGTCCGCGGGCAGCGAGCAGCCCTCAGCGGTGAGAAAGGAGCATGCCGTGTCCCGCATGACTCGGTGGGCGGGTATGGCGGGCCTGCCATATTTCATCCTGAAGAGCAGATAGTCCTCAAAGGAAAACCAGCCTTCCAGGGGGAACCCCTCACAGCACTTGTGTTCGCACGGGCCGCAGCAGCCTGGGGCCGCCTCGTTCAAAATGGCGCGCATTTGATTCTGCAC
>CAZWCD010000250.1:0-2955 GCA_964632275.1 uncultured Thermodesulfobacteriota bacterium | reverse complement strand
GCGATGCGCTTGGCCAGCATGGTCTTCCCGGCCCCGGGAGGCCCCACCATGATGATGTTGTGCCCGCCCGCCGCCGCCACCTCGATGGCCCGTTTCGCGTATTCCTGCCCCTTGACCTCGCAGAAATCAACCGGATAGGCGGCATGCCGGTTGAATATCTCCTCCAGATCAATTTCCGCGGGCTTAATCGACAGCACCCCGTTCAGAAAATCAACCACCTGGGAAAGATGCTCCACCCCCAGCACCTCGATCCCGTTTACCACCGCTGTCTCGGACGCATTGTCCTGGGGTACAATAATCCCCTTCAGTCCTCCATCGCGGGTGGCCACGCCGAGCGGCAATCCCCCGTGGATGGACTTAATCCTGCCGTCCAGGGACAGCTCGCCGGCTATGAGGTAGTCCTGTATTTTGTCCCGCCTCACCACATCTGACGCCACCAGGATGCCGATGGCGATGGGCAGGTCGAACGAAGCGCCCTCCTTGCGTATGTCCGCCGGCGCCAGGTTGACGGTTATGCGCTGGGAGGGGAAATTGTAGCCGCTGTTCTTGATGGCCGCCTTCACCCGGTCCTTGCTCTCCTTGACCGCACCGTCAGGCAGCCCGACGGTGGCCAGAGCGGGAAGACCCAGCGCAATGTCCGCCTCCACCCCCACCAGATAGGCATCGATCCCCAACAGTCCGCCGCTTATGACTTTCGCTATCATAGCACTATAATTAGCAAGTACCGTGCCTATACCCCCGAGTCCCCAGCCCGCGTCTTCGGATATTTTACCTTGACGAAACCGCGGGCTTGGCATAAAGATTTAGATACGTTATGGTTACTTGAACTGACGCTGGAGCAATTCAGAATGGGCACATTGACGCATGTTGATAAAAAGGGCAAGGCGCGCATGGTGGATGTGTCGGAAAAGAACATCACCTTGAGGGAAGCGGTTGCCTCCGGGACCGTCTGTATGAAGCCCGAAACCTTCCGGATGGTAATGAATGCGGAAATGGCCAAAGGGGATGTGCTGGGTGTTGCTAAAATAGCAGGCATCATGGCGGCAAAGAAAACCAGCGACCTCATTCCATTGTGCCATCCTTTGGACATTACCCATGTGGATATACAGTTCCATCTGAGGGAAAAGCAAAGCGCCGTTAGCATTGAAGCCGCCGTCAAGACCCTTCATCGAACCGGCGCGGAAATGGAGGCGCTGGTTGCGGTTACCACGGCGGCACTCACTATCTATGATATGTGCAAAGCCGTGGACAGGGCCATGGTCATTTCTGATGTAAAGTTGCTCAAAAAGAGCGGGGGGAAAAGCGGCACCTACCGGCTCAAGCGCGCCTGAAATTTTGCTTTACAGTAGCCATGTATTGATATACTAATAATGGTGAGCTTAACACCAGGTGGATGCATTGCGATGAACAAGGACAGACTGGAATATTTTAAACAATATCTGACCAATCAGCGGGATACCCTTGTCTCCGAAGCGATGAAGACGGTCGAGGACATGAGTGATGAAGAGGAAACCTTCCCTGACCCGACCGACCGCGCCTCGCTGGAATCAGACCGGAATTTTCTCCTGAGAATACGCGACCGGGAACGAAAACTGATCGTGAAGATTAACGAGGCGCTGGCCCGGATCGAAGACGGCACGTTCGGCATCTGCGAGATGTGCGGCGAGGACATATCCGAAGAGCGCTTGAAAGCAAGGCCGGTAACCACGCTTTGCATTGACTGCAAGACAGAAGAAGAAGAAAAAGAGAAAATTGGAAGCTAACGCCATTTGCACAATAGAAAAAAGTCCGGCCACCGCCCTCTCCCCTGATCATCATATTCCCTCCGCTCCTGTCCGGTTAACGCGTATTCCCATTGCCGAGTTTTGCTGCCGATCATCACCCCGACTGACTATTGGCATTTTCCATCGAATGAATGTTGCTGCAACCATCACTACACATATAAGCGGAGCATGCCGTGCCTGAGTTACGAAAAGACCCCATTATCAGCCGGTGGGTTATCATTTCAACCGAGCGGGGTAAAAGGCCTTCCAGCTTCAGCCCCCCGGCCAGGAAAACCCATGATGATTTTTGTCCCCTCTGCCCGGGCAACGAAGACAAAACACCGCCGGAAGTCTTTGCTCACCGGCCGTCCGGTTCGCTTCCCAACACCCCGGGCTGGAACCTCCGGGTCGTGCCCAACAAATTCCCTGCGCTCCGCATCGAAGGCGAGCTGGACCGCAGGGGTGAAGGCATTTATGACAAGATGAACGGCGTCGGCGCCCATGAAGTCATCATCGAATGTCCGGATCATGATGCCACCCTCGCTTCAGTCTCTGCGGATCATTTTGAAAAGGTGCTTTTAAGCTACCGGGACCGGATGAATGAGCTCTACCGGGACCGGCGATTCAAGTACATGGCCATCTTCCGAAACCAGGGAGAGGTGGCCGGGGCATCGCTTGCCCACCCCCACTCCCAGATCATTGCGCTGCCGATTGTTCCCCGGCGGGTAATGGAGGAGCTTGAAGGTTCCAAGGCATATTTTAATTATAAGGAACGGTGTGTCTTCTGCGACATCATCCGGCAGGAAAAAGAGCACGGGATGCGGGTAGTCAACGAAAACCGGGAGTTTATTGCCCTGACCCCCTTTGCCTCCCGTTTTCCCTTTGAGATCTGGATCCTCCCCAAAAACCACAGTTCCTCTTTTGAGGACATTCCCCATTTTCACTATGCTTCACTGGCGGAGCTTTTTTCCGACACCTTGAAGCGGCTATCCCTGTGCCTGAATGATCCGCCCTATAACTTCATGCTGCACACCTCTCCGGTGAGCGAAAAGTTGAACGATTACTACCACTGGCACTTTGAAATCATCCCCCGCCTTACCCGCGTCGCCGGCTTTGAATGGGGCTCGGGGTTCTACATCAATCCCACGGCACCTGAGGATGCCGCGCAAATCCTGCGGGAAACACCGCCGGC
>CAZWCD010000249.1:0-2961 GCA_964632275.1 uncultured Thermodesulfobacteriota bacterium | reverse complement strand
CTTGATGCCGTTGATGGGGTAGGTGTACCAGATTCTTCCCACGTACACGCCGTTTGCAACCATGCCCAGCATCTCGTCGAGCGAAGCCGGCTGCGCGCCCTCGATCACCATATTGGTGGGTGAAATGGAGGGCAGTGCGGCATGGTTTCTTCCGCCTCCCTGCCCGAACCTGAACCCGTTGCGCGGAGCAATGGCATGGGACCACTCGTGGGGGTCGGCCCCCAGTTTGTCCCGCGCCTGTCGGTCATGCAGCATCCGTTTGGTTTCATAGTCGTTGGATAAAAGGCCCACCAGGCGTCCGGCGGCAATCAGCCCGGTTTCCCCGGTGGGAAACCCCTCGCAGGTGATGCCCTTGCTGGCGGTGAGATGCCGGTCATTGCCGCTGTCGCGCACGAAGAGCTTTTCAGAGGCAACCGCCGACCCGAGTTTGCCCTGGAAGGCGGAGTTGCCGGCAAAAAAGGTGTCGAGCCGCAGGGAGGGCACGACGATGTTGCTCATGATATCCGCCACCGCCTGGGGTGCCAGCACAACCGGATAGGTGCCGCTTGCCACCCGGGCGCCGTCTCCCGAAACGCGAAGCGCGTTGCGCACCGCCATGCTGCCGGCGCCGCCGTCGAAACCGGCAAGCCGCGTTTCCGCCGACCACCCCGATCCCTTCCCGTTCATCGCTTCTATCATGGCGGTGAGCGAGGCGAAGAGCAGGGTGGAGGTGTCGTCTTCCGGCGTCGCCAGGCGGGTGGAGGCAATGGCCATCTCTTCCAGCAGCAGGGTTACATCACCGCCCAGTATCAAACCCAGCGAACCGGGGGAATGAGTCCGCAGCAGGGACGAGCGCTCAAACTCTTCCAGGGCGCCATTGATGGTTTTCCAGCCGATGTCCACCAGGTCGGCATCGGAGAGGGAAAGCAGCGCCGGGTCATGGTAATCGCGCAATCTCACTCCCGCAGTCGATGGACCGGGGAGTCCATGAAAATCGGGATCAAATACCGCCCCCTCCCGGGCTTTGCGGTATGCCGCCTCCACCCCTTCCTCGGTAAGCGAACCGGTTTCCTGGCCGAACCCAAACTTTATACCGGTGCCGTTGGTGAAGGCGATGCGCAGACCCACGCCCCGGGTCTGGAGGGATTTGGGCTCTTCCAGGCCGTTGCACGGTATGTGCGAGGTGTAATTGATGCGGCAGGTTACAACGGTGTTGACCGAGGCAAATAGTTCCGCATCCCCGACGTCCGGTTTCCGGCGCAGGTATGCAAGGCCCTCGGTGACGAATTGCTTCAGGTTCTCTGGCACCTTCTCGTTCCTCTCGTTGCGGGCGGCGGCAGGCTGCAAGCTAACCGGATGTGCCGGTCAGGCGGGCGCGGCTGCGCAGGGTCGGACCGCCGTTGCCCAGCTTTTTTGACTGCATCGGCTGCCCCTTGCCGCAGTTGGAAATGGGGAAGATTCGGAAATCGTTTCCCACCGCGTCAACCTGCGTGAGAAAATCACGGCTGTCGGCGGTGATGCCGCCATCCCGGAAAAGCCGGCCAAGCTCGCCATTGGTGATCTCGTACACCTTTCGGGCGGTAATGCGAAAATTTTCCCGCGACTCGGCAATGGAGGGAATGCGGTGACCCACCAGGTAATAGCCGTGATCGATCTCCCCGAGGATGTCCCGGCGGTCACGTGCGCCATTCTCGATGACCGTGGTGGACATGCGGATCAGGGGGACCATCGCTGCATCAGTGCCCGTATAGGAGCCGTTGGGTTCATCTCCTAAGACCGCGGCGGTCTGCCGGCTGTTCATGAATCCCCGGTACATGCCGTTTTCGATGTGATAGACCTTTTTGCCCCGGGTGCCTTCGTGATCGAATCGATAGTGGCCGAATCCCGGCAATGACGGGTCGGAATAGGCGGACAGCAACGGCGAAGCAACCTGCCTGCCGATCTGGTTGTGCTCCAGATCACCCAGGAGCCATGAGCGGCCGGCGTAGGCGGTTTCCATTTTGAGCGCCCGGTCCAGCTCATTGGGATGGCCGATGATTTCATGGACCAGGAGCGCGTTGAAGTGGGGATCGGTGACCACGGTGATCGGTTTGCCGGTGTCGCGCAGCGGGGCCGCGTCGGCCAGCTCCAGGGACTCGCGCGCCAGATCCAGCGCAAACGACCGCAAATCCCGGCTGTGGATCAAGGGACCGGCGCATCCCCGTTCAATCACCTCCCAGCCGCGCTGGTGTCCGATGTCATCGTAGTGCTCCTGAATGCCTTCCTTCCCGGAGGCCACCACATAGGCCATGCCGTGGGTTATGGCGAAGGTCTGGTCAATAGCCGCGCCCTCGCTTGAGGTGAAGAACTCCCGCTCCAGCATGGTCGAGGCCGCGACCTGATTGTAAAGCATGCGCCTGTCCAGTGCCGCAAGTTCCTGAGATATATCCTTCAGGTGGGAGGAGATGGCTTTGGGCGAGACGCTTAACGGGCTGATGTCATATTCCGCCGGCACTGATTCGCGCGCTACTTCCACCGGAGCCAGCGACATGTCCCAGAGGCATTCGCCCAGCCTGCCGAACCGCTGTTTGGCCCGGTGTTTGTAACGGGCATTATACAGGGCCCGCTCGTAGGCATGGGTGAGGCCCTCCTCCAGAATGGCGGCCAACCGGGAGAGCGCGTCTTTTCCCAGGGTCAGCCCGACGTAGCCGGCTGCTGCAATTTCCTCGCCGGCCAGCACCCGGGCGCCGTATGAAAATCCGTAGTCGGTTCCGCTGTATTTTGCTTCGCCGTTTTCACAGAAGGCGCCGCTTCCCTGGGAGACGCTGAGGCGAATATCGGCATAGCGGACAAACGGCCTGGACTTTACGAAATGCCTGAGCCGGGACTCGGTCAGCTCCTTGATGCGGTCAAGCACCCCAATGGTGAACGGATCGGGCATACGATTGGCGTCTCAGAGTGAACCGGCGATCAGTTTTTTAAGCGCATCCTTTGACTGAAATC
>CAZWCD010000248.1:0-2968 GCA_964632275.1 uncultured Thermodesulfobacteriota bacterium | reverse complement strand
TCGATGAAAAGCAGCGCCGCATCGTCTTCCCGGTCAACAACTTCTCGGTGCGCTATGACGGCCCTTTCAAGAACTTCTATGCCTGGAACGTCTACACCCCTGACGGGAAGCACTGCGTGCGGCTGGGGGATTACGAAAAAAACAAGCGGGGAGGAAGCAAGACCCGCCTTTCCGCCTTTTATAACAAGCATGAGCTGCTCAAGGGCCTGATGAGCGAAGCGTTGGAAAGCGGGGTCAAGGTGTTCCCGGGCATGAATGTCATCGGGCACCGGCGTGCCGACGGGGTCAATGAGATCAGCACTGCCGAGGGAAAAATTTTCAAGGGAACATTTACCATCGCCGCGGACGGCGTCAACTCACGATTGATGAAGCTTCTGGGCCTCAACCAGCAGCGCTCTTTCTTCGGCACCATCGTGGGGGCCGGCTATTACATGCAGGGGGTACAACCGCCCTATCCGGAAGCGGTCAATTACCCCATCGTGTTTCATAAAGGCAGGCTGCCCATCATGCTCTGGGTCGGCCTCAGCCCTTATGGCGATGACGAATCCTGGGTATACGCGGGCGGATGCTCGCATCCCGAGATCAACTACCAGGAGGTCATAGACCGCACCATCAAGGACAGCCCGTTTTCAGGCTGGTTCAAGGGCGCCACCATCCTCCGGCGGCACGGGCACGTGGCAAACATCTGGTCCCCCGCGCCGAGCCCCTTCAAGGACAATGTGCTCATCACCGGGGACGCGGGCTGGACGGTTGAGGCGGAATGCACCGGCTCCATGATGACCGGCTCCAGGGCCGCCAACGCGATAACCGAAGCGCTGCGCAACAACAAGCCCAACCGGGAGGGGGTGCAACACTACATCGACTGGTGGTTGAAGAATTTACCCGGATTTATGGACTACCGGGAATTTCTCACCCTGCTGAGCGCGGGGCTGGTGGGCGAGGATGTGGCCAATTATCTTTACAAGCTGGTCACCGAAATACTTCCCTGCTCGCTCAATCCCTACAACCTGGTGAACAACATCAATGGATCGATCATGAGAAAAATGGATGTCATCCAGAAAGAGCGTCCGGATATCATCGCCATGATGCAGAAGATGGCCGCGGTGCCGGTTGAAGCGCAGATGAAACCGTTTATCAGGACGGGATTCCCGAATCGTTAAAGAATGTTGTCTCGTTTCGACACCCTCATACAGGTACACCAGAATACCCCGCAGATCTGACGCGGGGTATTTATTTTGTAAATCATATCTGATGCTAAGGGCGACCGGCCGGTCGCCCCTACAGATTTTTTGTCCCGACGCTACTTCAGGGGAAATTTGTAGATTCCATAGAGGAAGGTGATGAAATCGATGAACCAGGCGATTTCCGTCACCCCGATCAGAACGTGAAAGGCTTTCATCCTCCCCGCCCGGCGGACCAGCAGCGCCGCGACAAAAAGCACCCACACCACAAAGCCAAACACGATTGCGGCGACAATTACCCCATTGCTGCCCCTGATATCCATCTTCAGCGCTGCAACTCCCGCAACCGGAAGCATGCTCACCAGGAAATCAAGCGCCACCCCGGCGGACATGATCCGCACCGCCAGCGCAGAGCCGTTGTCGCGAAACGATTTGGCCGCCCCCGCCAGAAACAGGCAATAGGCTATGATGTACAATATTTCGTTGAGTGTCATATGATACAAAGTTCGGGATTAAGTTTATCGTGAAAATGCAGGGAGACGAAAGGGCAACATTGCGAGTCAGGCAGTTCCTGAATCTTCACGCGGTCAGGGTAGTAATCTCGACCAAATGCTGCTTGCGCCGCGCGTCTTCTACCAGTTTTTCCAACTTTCCTGCAATAACATCTCCGATCCAGTCTGCACCGCACTGGGAGCATACTGTTGCAGGCACTTCCCTTACCACTACAACGCCAAAACCCAAATCGACAGCAAATGTTGTTTTCCCTTTCTTTTTTGTGCCGCCGCAAAGAGGACATTTACTCGACAATCTTTTGGGCTTCATTTTTTCCTCGGGATTAAAATCCGATTCAAGAAATGATTGAATTAATTATATGTTTTATGACCTTTACATTCAAGCAATAACTGCCTTCGAAAATCATTATTGCCATTGCGGGTTAACAGGAATGATAAAGGTGAGGAGAGAATCTTACATCGTTTTGAAAGATCCTTCCACAAGACTCCTCTTGACTTACCCATGCTGAAGGGGGTATCCTACAATCATGCCATTGACATCAGATAAAATATTACAATTCATTCAGTCCCAAACCGCCCGGCCGGTGAACCTCAAGGAGCTGGCCCGGGCGATGCAGGTCAGCCAGGAGGAGTACCCCTCGTTCCGCCGCCTGGTGAACAAGCTCATCACCGACGGCTCTCTGGTGCGGCTCAAACGCGGCCGAATCGGACAGGCCGAGCGGCTGGACATAGCCGTGGGGACGATGTCCATCAATCGTTCCGGCCGTGGCTTCCTTGAGATCGAAGGCGTCGAGCAGGACATCATGATTCTTGAGGGAGGCCTGCTCACGGCGCTCGACGGCGATCGGGTGATGGTCAAGCTGCTGGGCGAACGCTCCGGGCGTCCATCCGGCGTGGTGACAAGGGTCCTGGAGCGGTCGGACAGAAACATCGTCGGCGTTGTGCGCAAAAAGGAAGAATTATTATTTGTCCATCCTGACAATCCCCGCATTCACCGCGACATCTTTATCGCCCGCCATGATTCGCTCCACGCCCAGGAGGGAGAAAAAGTGGTGGTAAAGCTCTCCTCCTGGGACGATCCGCATACCAACCCCTACGGCAGGATCACCGAACGGATCGGCCGTCCCACCGCGCCGGGGGTGGACATGCTCGCCATCATCAAGAGCCATAATCTGCCGGAAGGGTTTTCGGATGAGGTGATGAACCGGGCGGAAAAGGCCGCCGCTCTTGATATTTCAAAGGAAATAGCCCGCCGGACCGACCTCACCCGCGAAT
>CAZWCD010000247.1:0-2982 GCA_964632275.1 uncultured Thermodesulfobacteriota bacterium | reverse complement strand
CGACGATGCGAGCTTCCGCCTGAGCTACGGTTTTGACCTTGAACCGCTCAAAGATTCCATCCGACATGTGGGCCTGATCAATCCTCCAGTGCTTCGCCTAAGGCCTGATGACCGCTATCAGATCGTATGCGGTTATAGAAGGATTTTTGCCATGAGGGAACTTGGTGCTGCCTCTGCTGAATGCAAAATGGTGCCCCCGGAATCCAGTGATGAAGCATGTCTGCTCCTGAGCCTCCATGACAATATCTCGCACCGTGAATTGAACCCCATTGAAAAGTCCCTCGCATTAAACAGGCTCCTCTCCTATTACAGCGAAGAGAACATTGTGAGCGATTTTTTGCCGCTGCTGAAACTGCAGCCGCATAGCACGCAATTCAAGGCTTATCAGCCGCTCTGCCTGCTTGACCGGGAAATCAGGGATGCAGTCGTTGCGGGCATCATTGATGTGCAAAGTGCGCTCAGCCTGGCGCGACTGGATCCGGATGCCAGGAAGAGCCTTGCGCACCTGCTTGTTAATTTGCGATTAAGTGTGAGCAAACAGGCGGAGGTAATCACTTCTGTTATGGAGATCGGCATACGGGACGGCGTATCGCCCCAGGCGGTGACCGGTGACCCGGCGATTCAAGCACTTCTTAAAAACGATAAGCTGAACCGGCCGCAGAAAGGTGATGCCGTGCTGCGTTTTCTGCGGGAGAAGCGATATCCGCGGCTTTCGGCCAAGGAGAAGCAGGTCAAAGGGATGCTCGGCAAGATTAAGCTTCCCCGCGGTGCGAGCATTGCGCCGCCGCCTTTTTTCGAAGACAACCGCTATTGCCTCTCGGTTTACTTCACCGGCTGGCCGGAGTTGAAAGAGCGGCTTGATGAGTTGGACTCTGTCCTTACCAATGACCTTGAGCCCATTGAGTAAAGGAGGTTCCGGTGGTATGTGGCGCGAAAATAAATGATCTGGAGGGGCGCACTCCGTAGCGTCCGTTTATTATTCGCGGCCATGACAGAGCATGGCCCTCCATTTTTCTGCCTATTGCCCCCTTACCTTAACCCTCTCGCCTGAGGGTAGAGGGAACCAATATTATAATAGCTTATGGGATTGCTTCGTCGGCTTCGCGCCTCCTCGCAACGACGGGTTGATTGTCTTTTGTATAATTAGTTGTTTCTGAGACAAGACATTTGGTTTGTCATTGCGAAGGAGCATCAGCGACTGAGAAATTGTATGCGATTTCTCACATCCCGTTTAGCAAAGACGCCACCATTGAATGACATTAAGCGTTACTTCCCCGAGAAAGTGATCATAGAGCAGGATGTGGTTGATCTTCCGCTGACGCAGACGATGCTGAAGCGGCTGGATGGAGTGCCCCGAGAGGTTATAGACTCTTTCAAGCCGCACCGGGAGGCGATGCCCGGCACGAGTTGGCGCGATGCCCAGCATACGCTGCTCCTCTGCAAAAACCGGGGAAGGTTCTTCGAGTCCTGTCCCGGCACTAAAAACTACCTCTGCTGCGGCTATTCCATCCTCAACCTTGCCGCCAATTGCCCGCTCAACTGTAGCTACTGCATCCTGCAGGCATATCTGAATAATCCCTGCATGGTGGTCTATGCCAATACGGAAGAGATGCTTACAGAACTGGACGGCATGCTCGACCATCATCCGGAGAGATTCTTCAGGGTGGGCACCGGCGAGTTCACCGACAGCCTGGTTCTGGATCATCTCACCTCGTTGAGCACGACCCTTGTTCCGCATTTTGCCGTGAGAAAGAATGCCATGGTGGAACTCAAGACCAAGACCGATAACATTGATCATCTGAAAGGACTTGATCACGGCGGAATGACCGCCGTCTCATGGTCTCTCAATGCTGAGCCGGTGGTCGGAAGCGAGGAACCCTCTGCCTGCTCCCTTGATGCCCGGTTTCACGCGGCGGCCCGGTGCGCGCAGTGGGGGTATGCGGTAGGCTTTCATTTTGACCCGCTCATGTATTATCCCGGCTGGGAACATGACTACCGGCAGGTGATCGAAAGGATGTTCCAGGCGGTGGATCCGGCCCGCATCTGCTGGATCAGCCTGGGATGCTTCAGATATATACCCGGACTGAAACAGGTGGCCAGAGAACGCTATCCCGCAAGCGCCATCTTCTGCCAGGAATTTATCAGGGGGCTTGACGGCAAGATGAGGTATTTCAAGCCGATCAGAATGGAGATGTACGGTGCCATGATTGGCTGGATACGGCACTTCAGCAGTGACGTTTCAGTCTACCTGTGCATGGAAAGCAGGGAGGTGTGGGAAAAAGCCCTCGGCTTTGCGCCCGCCTCCGCTCATGATCTGAATATGCGATTGGCCCGTTTCTGGACGCCAAGAAATGAGAAAAACTGGTTGTGCGGCTAGAGATATGGAGTGGGGGTGTCTTTGTGTGTCTTGTGCCCGGAACCGCTGTCTGCTTTTTGGGGGATGGGAGTCGGGGATGAACCGGAATCGGTCGAGCTGTTCTGCCCCGAGGGTTGTGTCTTGCTGCCGGCAGGGAAAAATGCCAGAAATGAAATGAGCGCGAAAAAGGCGACTACGAACACGCAGTTTCTGAACTTTACCATTGCTTCATGACCCTTTGGTGGATGCTAACGGTCTGACCCGGAATACCTGACCCCTATCGGCAAACCGTCGATCAATCTTTACCTGAGGATACGCCTGAATACAACAACCCTCGACATTAGCAGGTTGTTGAAAAAGTAGTTTTCCGCAGGCTGTTCAAAAACATCCAGATGCAAGGCACGCGAAATCCTGAGGAATGAGGCGTACATGCAAGTACGCTGCAGTGACGAAGGATGAGCGTAACGCAGAAGATGGGTGTTTTTCAACAGCCTGTTAGAATTTATACAGGAGCTTCCGGGCCCGGTCAATGTTTTTTTTGCGGGCCGCCACAATGGTGACGGCGTTCAGACGGCGCGGAACGGCATAGCGCAGCGTGCTTATGCATAACATGCCGCTTCAGAAAA
>CAZWCD010000246.1:0-2997 GCA_964632275.1 uncultured Thermodesulfobacteriota bacterium | reverse complement strand
AATGGAAACTACGATTTTGCCATAGGCATGACAAAATATTTCGGTACAGAATTTAGTATAGCCTTATTAAAATATATAACTTTATACCATGTTACTACCCCAAAAGTCAAGTGTAATTAACCATAATGTAAGGACTTTATCATAAAAATGAGATTATTCAGCTAGTTGTCAATAAAAAAAGAAACAATTTTTGCGAGTTTCGATGAAATAAGTGATTAGAAATTAAATAATTATGATGAGGTATCGTATGGAAGACGGCGTGGAGCTAAACGCACTATCAATGGCGGGAGAAGTTCTTAAAAGCAAAAAGAACCTTTTTGTATTACGGCGGCAAGGGGATTCGTTTCTTCGTCTGAGACTTTTATTTCTTGCGCTGTGAGATCTGCACACCGGCCTTCAGGGGCACTGGCCGATACATTGTAGATGACATTGATGATATGGCCCGCGTCTTCGGGGATTACATTTCCGGCGAGCGACAAAAGTATAATTCTGAAGCAGCCGTCGGAGAGTTCATTGTGCGCACAGGTGAAGTCAGAGGCGCTGCCTACCGGCTCGCACGCGACGCCCTGCAGGTGGTTGCCCTCATCACATATGTCCGCCTGAATCCCTTGAATTGCATGGGCCGGGTTGTCGATGGTTATCGCTACCATGTTGTTTTCGCTTCCCGGCGCGCCGGTGCCGCTTCCGATGGTCATGGTTACATCGGCCTGCCGGCAGGAGAGCAGGCAGACAGCAAGCAGGATGCATAGTTCGATGCCGGCTAAACATAGGGGCATACATTTCTTTTTCACACGTTCACCTTGCGATTGCGCCATACATGGATTGTCGCTCATTTCTTTTTTCGTACCAGCAGCACCCCCACCACGGCGACAAATGCCGCCGCTGCAATCAAAGTGCCGGGCAGAAGGGGGCTTCCGGTTTTGCCGGAACCGCCATCAGCGGAGATTGGGGTTGACCCGGCCGCCGGCGCGGGGGAATCGGCCGGTGCCACCGTTACCAGGGCATCGATGCGCAGATCCTCAATCCGGTCTTTGACCATAATGATATCGAGTGCGGCTTCTGTGCCCCGGTTGAAACCTGCCGTGTATACCCCTTCCCCGGTAATCCTGGAACCGATTTTGCTGCTCACCTTCCATTGATAGGAGCCCTCGCCGCATGTTTTGCCGAGCTTGGCGGCGGTGAAGGTTATCACATTGCCCGGAGCGATCTCCGCCGACGAGGGGGTTACCAGCAAGGAGCAGCCTTCGGTCGGTTCTTTCGCTCCTTCGATGGTTATTGTCGCGGTCGCACTGATGCTTTTATTTGAAGTGTCCGTGACGCATATGGTTTCCTGAACCGGAGATGCGGATGCGTTGATACCCGCAGTAAAGATGCCGTCTGCATCGACGGTGCTCCCGATGGCGCTCGGCGGCTGTATTTCCCACTTGTACTTTCCCTGCACCTCTTTGCCGCCGTTGATGGTCTGCGCATTGAAGGCCAGCAGGCCCCTCGAATTGATCACCGACCGGGGCGGGGAGATAATCAACCGCGGTTCCCCATCGGCGGAGCTGTTTTGGGTTGCGTTTGCGCCGGCGGAACGCCTGTCTGACTCACCGGAGGAAACGCTGTCCCTGCTGCCGGAGGTTCGTTTCCGGGAAGTGGTTTGCGATGAGGAAACCGTTTCATCATCACTGCCCGAGGAGCTTTCCGGGCTGGCGGCGGAGGAGCCCCCCATGGGCGCTCTCAGGCCGGGCTGAGCGGATGCGGCAGGGCCGGAGCTGCCGGCGGATGTTCCGGTTGCATTGCCTGCATCGGCTGGGGATTCTTCGTCTCCATTTTCAGGTGTTGACGTGTTGGAAGGGCGGGTGCTCGTGGTTGTATCATCACTGCCGCCGCCGCTGATGCAGAACTGACCGCGCCCGGTGCCGGCATTCAAAGGTTTTCTGTCCTGATCGGAGACAACCGCTTTTTTCGGATTGAGCGTGACGCAGCCGGACGGGGCGCTTTCCGATACGTCGAAGCTGATGACGGCGACCGGTCCACTGCCTTCATCAATGATTTCCCCCGGCCCATAGAGAACAACATTGGCACAACCAGGGTAGCGGCGGCACTCAGCGCTTTTTGCATCAGTCCTGCATTCATTGAAAGTGCATAAAAAATCGGAAGCACGGCCGGTGGCCATGCACCCTGTCACTGCAAGATAGTTGCCTTCATCGCAAATGAATACTTGTACGCCTTTGACGATGTCGGAGGGATTGTCGAGAACAAGGTTTATGGAGCTGCCTTGAGCCCCGGCCTTGCCCGATCCGTTTCCAATATCAACCATAATAGCAGCGGCCCTTGCCCCTGAGCTGAGGCAAAGCGTGGTCAGCAGTACTGAATGGATGAACTTTTTAGATATCATGCGCTTATGTCATGCATCGATGCGTGGGAGATGCTCCTCGGCATGTGTCACATACGGTTCATTATAAAGTAGTACACTCATCTTAGGCAAATACTATTTCTCTAGTTAACGTTTCTCTGTTTTAATAAGTTTTATGGAACGCCATACCACGTCGCTGGTATTTTACCCAAACCATTCGAATATTCCAGATAATTTTTTTAGGTTTTTTGCCATGGCGGTCGGGCAGATCGTTGCATGCTTCCTGTCGGCATGCGGATGCTACTACCCTGCAATGGCTTGTGTATGTTGCGTTTTTATGATAAGCTGCCTGGCGGTGGCACAATATTTCTGATCAACCATGATCATGCATGTTCACATGAGCATTATAGTACTTGTTACCGTAGCGGGTCTGCTTTTTGTTGTTGTGCCTGAGTTGGCGCATGCCTATATCGGCCCCGGTGCGGGGTTCGCCGTTGCCGGTTCATTCCTGGTAATGTTTGCGGCGCTTGTGTCGGCCCTGTTCCTCCTGCTGACCTGGCCGGTCCGCTACCTGGTAAGGACCATCCGCTTCAAGAAAGTATTTGCCCGCAGCCGCGTCAAAAAGGTGGTGGTGCTGGGGCTCGACGGCCTTGATT
>CAZWCD010000245.1:0-2997 GCA_964632275.1 uncultured Thermodesulfobacteriota bacterium | reverse complement strand
GCGCCGTCACCGAAGACCGTGCCGTCGATATCATGACCAGCGGGGCCAAGGATTTCGTCATGAAGAACCGCCTGCACAAGCTCGCGGTTGCCGTCCGCCGCGCGGTGGAGGAAGCCGGGGAGCACAAGGCCCGCAAGAAGGCGGAAGCAGAGGTGCACGCAGCATCGCTGTATGCGCGGAGCCTGCTGGAAGCAAGTCTCGACCCCCTGGTTACCATCAGCGCCAGTGGCAAAATCATGGATGCCAACAAGGCCACCGAGCAGGTCACCGGGGTCCCGCGTGACCGTCTCATCGGCACCGATTTCGCGGATTATTTCACCGAGCCTGACAAGGCGAGGGCAGGTTATGAAAAGGCTTTCAAGCACGGCTCGGTTAAAGACTATTCCCTCGCGCTGCGTCATGTGTCAGGCCGCACCACCGAGGTTCTCTATAATGCATCAACCTACACCGATGAAACCGGTGCGGTGAAGGGCGTCTTTGCCGCAGCGCGCGATGTCACTGAACTCAAGGCGGCGGAAGCAGAGGTGCGTGCCGCGTCCATTTATGCGCGGAGTCTCATCGAAGCCAGTCCCGACCCGCTGGTGACCATCAGCACCGATGGAAAAATCATGGATGTCAACATGGCCACCGAGGAGATTACCGGGGTCCCGCGTGACCGTCTCATCGGCACCGACTTTGCTGATTATTTCACCGAACCGGAAAAGGCCCGGGCCGGGTATGAAACAGCCTTCTCCCACGGTTTGGTGAAAGATTATCCGCTGGCGCTGCGTCATGTGTCAGGCCGCACCACCGAGGTTCTCTATAATGCATCAACCTACACCGATGAAACCGGTGCGGTGAAGGGCGTCTTTGCCGCAGCGCGTGACGTCACCATTCTCAAGAAGGCGGAAAAGAAAATTTTGCTAAGCCACCGGGAACTGGATGACCAGGTCAAGAAAAGGACAGCGGCACTGGAAGCGGAAATTGACAGGCGCATAAAGGCGGAACAGGCAATGGAACGACTGCTGGCCGCAGTAACCGCGGAGAAAGAGAGGCTTTCCGCCCTGGTCAACAGCATAACGGATGAAGTCTGGTTCGCCGACACCGAAAAGCGCTTCACCATAATCAATCCGCCCGGCCTCCATGAATTCAGGCTTGTGAAAGATGCCGGACTGGATGTGGAAACGTTTGCCTCCGGCCTGGAAGTATATCGGACTGACGGCAGTGTCAGGTCCGTGGAGGATGCCCCGCCGCTGCGGGCGCTTCGGGGAGAAGTCGTACGAAACGAGGAAGAGATAATCCGGACGCCGGCAAGCGGCAAATTGCGCTATCGGCGGATCAGCGCCTCACCGGTCAGGGATGCCGGCGGCGCCATCATCGGCTCGGTATCGGTCGTGCGCGATGTCACCGAGCGCAAGGAAGCGGAAGAGGTGCTCAAGCAGCAATCGGCAAAACTGGAGGCCGCCAATAAGGACCTGGATTCCTTCGCCTACTCCGTCTCCCACGATCTGCGCGCGCCGCTGCGGGCCATTGACGGGTTCTCAAAGATGCTGCGCAAAAAAACGGCAGCGCGGCTTAAGCCGGAAGAAAGCGAGCTTATCGATATTGTTCGGGATAATGTCCAGAAAATGGGGCAATTGCTTGACGGCCTGCTGGCGCTAGCTCGCGTGGGACGTGAGACCATCTCCCTGACCGCGATCGACATGTGCCGGCTGGTCGACGAGATATGGCAGGGCCTGCGGCAGAGCAATCCCAATCGCATTATAGAACTTACCACTGAACCCCTGCCGCCCGCCTACGGTGATATAAGGCTTATACGGCAGGTCATGATGAACCTCTTGGCCAATGCCGTCAAGTTCACCCAAAAGAATAAGGTGTCCGTAATCTCCATCGGCTGCGCCGCCCAAAATGCCGAGAATGTTTATTGCGTCAGGGATAACGGGGCCGGCTTCGACATGAAATGCTACGGAAAGCTGTTCGGCGTCTTCAACCGCCTGCACAGCGAAACCGAGTATGAGGGGACCGGGGTCGGCCTTGCCATCGTTCAGCGTATCATTAACCGGCATGGCGGCCGGGTCTGGGCGGAAGGTCGGGAGCATGAGGGGGCGGTTTTTTATTTTTCTCTTCCCAATCACGCCTGATTATCTTAGTATGCCTTCCCGGAGCATCATTCCCCACTGAAAACGTTTGTAACCTCATCTCGAAGCGGGAGAACCTGTGATGGCTGAAAAACAATCAATGCCGGTGCAAGAGCTGGAAAAGGAGCTTATTGACTTTCTGAATCAAAGGTCTTCCAAGCCGGGGGCGAAAAGGACAAAACCCGGCTGCACCCTCGCTCACGGCCGGGCGTGCGCCCTGGGGACCAGCGTGGACGACGCGCCCCGGGTAACCCCGGTTGATTTTTTCAACGAGGGACTCACCCTCTGGATCGCCGGCGAACCGGGCGGCAAGATTGCCAATATCATGAGAAATCCCAAGGTGTCGGTGGGAATATATGAGCCGGTTGATCACACCAGGGAACAGAAGAGCCTGCAGCTCTTCGGCACGGCTGAGCTGATTAACCTGAAGAATAATCCGGATGAATTCAAGAAGCGGTTTGCCCAGTTCGGGCTTAAAGACGCATTGGCAGGAGTGCTTGAAGACCATGTCGAGCGAAAAACCGTTTCCGCAGATCAAACCGGCGCGATGCTGGAAAAACTTCCTAAAATGTTCAACTGGATAAAGATAACCCCCGGCAAGATGGTCCTGCTGCACATGAACCCGGGCGCCTTCCCCCTCAAAAAAACATGGGAGCCGGGTTCCGCAACCGTCCAGGCCCTGGGATGACGGCACTGTGCCCGGATAAACCTCGTCCATGATTATCCACATGTAGGGGCGACCGTCCGGTCGCCTTTATCGTTTTGCCCATCCGGTATTAAACGGGGTATGATATTCTTGCGGGGTTGCTTCGTCGCGACCTGAAAATTCTTCTGCCAACAATCTTACGGTTCTTCTTCAATTATCATCAATAGAGCATCT
>CAZWCD010000244.1:0-2999 GCA_964632275.1 uncultured Thermodesulfobacteriota bacterium | reverse complement strand
ATTGATATTTTCAATTTGTCAAACAGCCCCATTCATAGCTACTGTTACATTGCTCCAGTCATAGACATCACTTTAATTCCATATAAAACATATCCCTTTACACCATTTCAAAGGATGCGCTCTATGGCACCGTTCTTCAGCACCAGGAAGGGAATAGTATCAGCGGGTTTTTTCATCGGCATTGTGGCGGCGCTCCTCCAAAAGCTGGGGAACCCTGCTAACATGGGCATCTGCGTCGCCTGCTTTTTGCGCGACACCGCCGGAGCGCTGGGATTGCACCGGGCCGCTGCAGTGCAGTACCTGCGACCGGAGATGATCGGATTTGTCCTCGGATCCCTTCTCGCGGCCCTTTCTTTCAAGGAATACAGGGCACGCGCCGGATCCGCCCCCATTGTCAGGTTCGTCCTGGGCTTCTTCGCCATGATCGGCGCCCTGGTGTTCCTGGGATGCCCCTGGAGGGCGCTGCTGCGGCTGGCGGGCGGCGACGGCAATGCAATCACCGGGCTGCTGGGGCTTGTTGTGGGCGTTTGGATTGGCGTTCTCTTCATCAGGTCTGGCTATGACCTGGGCCGAAATCAAAAAACCTATGCCACGGTGGGTCTAATCATGCCGGCAATAATGGCGTGCCTGCTTATCCTGCTGCTTCGCTCACCTGCCCTGCCCAGTGGCGCCCTCTTCTTCAGCGCCACAGGTCCCGGCTCACAGCATGCGCCGCTGGTGATATCGCTGTTGGCGGCAACCGCCATCGGATTTATTGCCCAGAGAACACGCTTTTGCACCATGGGCGCCATTCGCGACCTCATTCTTATCAGGGATACGCACCTTATGACCGGCGTCATCGGCCTGGCGGCCGGAGCCTTTATAGCCAACCTGCTATTGAATCAGTTCCACGCCGGTTTTACCAGCCAACCGATTGCTCACAACAGCCACCTCTGGAACTTCGCCGGCATGGCGCTGGCAGGGCTTGCCTTCGCGCTGGCCGGCGGATGTCCGGGAAGGCAGCTCTTCCTTGCAGGCGAAGGGGATGGAGATGCGGCGGTATTTGTCATGGGGATGATTATGGGTGCTGGCTTTGCCCACAACTTTGCCATCGCCAGCAGTCCTGAAGGACCCGCGCCATGGGGTCCGGCGTTTGTCATCATAGGCCTTGCCGCCTGCGGCATTATCGGTTTCACCATGAGAAAAAAGATCTGAGCGATTCCCCTTTGAACCAGCGAGGCCAATATGAGCGAGCGCGTCGATGCCCGGGGGCTTTCCTGCCCCCAGCCTGTTGTGGTAACGCTCAACCGAATAAATCAGATACGTACGGGGACGATCGAGGTGCTGGTTGATAGTCCGACCGCACGGGACAACATCCTCCGAATGGCCTCCGGCCGCGGCTGGCAGGCGGAAGTAAAAGAGCAGGAAGGTGAGTTCCTGCTCATTCTCACCAAAGCGTAGCCGAACGCTCCATACCGGCGTCCCCGAGCCTTCGGAAATTGCCGGCCGGCCTCTTGCAAAACACCCCTCTGCTTTGTGGCGGGGCAGAGCTTTTGACGCCGGAACACGTGAGTATGATGAAACGAATGTTCGCATATTGCAGGAAGTGGTTTGGCATCACTCGCCGCAAAGAGAAAGGGCTGGTGCTCTTTGAAAACGTCAATGAAGTTATTCGGGCTGAAAAGCTCCTTACAAGGGGCGGCTACCAGGATATCAGGGTGGTGGCACCGCCTCCGCACTATCGGACCGGCTGTGACCTGTGCCTGGAATTTCCCATCGTCGACCAGGTGGGGCTGGTGAGAATGCTGCAGGAGAAGGGGATCCCACCGCTCGACTGCGTTCACACAGCCGAAGAAACAATGAAGCCCGTCGAAATTTGTAAAACCAGAGACTTCGGAGCGTATGTGATGGTCCGGGCCGCCAACATGAAGCTGACCTTTGAAAAAGGATCGCAGCGGATTGTCAACGTCTCCGGGGGCGGCTGTTCCGACGTCCCTTATCTTGCACAGGAACTGATCGGGAAACGGTTGTCAGAGGCGCCCTCCCCCCGTGACATAGGCTATACCCTCTGCGCATACAGCCTTGCCATTGCCTTCGAAGAGGCAAAAAAAAGAGCCGGGGGCATGTAACGATGCTGCTTCTTGCCGGGACGATTCCAACCGCTGATAATGAGCTGCACACAGGTGAGGCAGGCCTCGAGGGAGACGTGCTGGTCATAGGAGACCGGCGGTTCCCGCTCAACCGGGGAACCGCTGCAATGATCGGCGCCGCCTGCAAGGTAGCCTGCCTTTTCGGCGAGGCCTGCCCCCGGTGTGTGGTTGCCGGGGACATCGGTAAGCGGAGCGGCAGCCGGCTCATCTACCGCCATCTCGCCAAAAACCTCCCTGAAATGAGCCCTTCAGCTCTAGGCCTTCACTATATCGTTCCTGATCTCGGCCTGCACAATCAAATGCTGATTACCTTAAGAAGGATGAAACAAAAACCGTGCCTTATCGCCGACGCGGGCTTCATGTACGTTGCCAAGGCAAGCGGCCAGGCGCGTTACTATGATCTTTTTCTGCCCGACCTGGGGGAGCTCACCTTTCTCGCGGACGACAAGGCCTCCCACCCTGCCTACACCCGGGGTTTTCTCACCAGGCTGGAAGATGATCCCGCCCGTCTCATTGAGACGGCCTATGCGACCGGCAACAGCGCACACCATCTCTGTGTGAAAGGCAGCACTGACTATATCTGTGCCGGCGGACAGGCAATAGCTCAGGTTAATGAACCGATGATTGAAGCGCTTGAGGCAATCGGCGGCACCGGCGACACCATAACCGGCATGGTTGCCGCTCTGATCCACCACGGTTGCTCCATAACCGACGCCTGCTCGATTGCATGCCGGGCCAACCGACTGGCCGGCGCGTTGGCGCAGCCCACACCCGCCACCCAGATTGCGGCAATCATACACAAGATACCCGAGGCGTTACGAGAGGCCGTACAAGAGTACCCACTAACTACTGACAAAAGGATCGCCGTTC
>CAZWCD010000243.1:0-3077 GCA_964632275.1 uncultured Thermodesulfobacteriota bacterium | reverse complement strand
TCTTCAACCGTGAGCAATGAAAAATAGACCGCTATATTTGCCTCATCGAGTATGACCAGATCATACTGTTTCGAATAAATTGCTCGCCGGATATCTTCGTACCCCTCACGCGCCAGGTGGAAATCTTCTTCATTGGGCTTATTGTGCACGAATGCCTTTCTGCCGTATTGCCTGACCAGCAGCTGCGGGGCAAATCGCTCCAGCGCCTTGAGCTCGCTGTACTCCATCCCCTTGACAAACTGTCCGATGAATACCGTAAGGCCGGCGCCGACCGCCCGCACCGCCAGGCCGATTGCCGCGGTGGTCTTACCTTTTCCGTCTCCAGTATAGACCTGCACATACCCTTTCATGCCGTTTCCTTTTGCCTTATACCGATGGAGTTAGCCGACGTCAGCCAGCTCCAACTTTCCCTGCCAGCGCTCCTGCAAAACCTGCCGTGTCACCCGGTGTTCCGGCAGCGTCAATCCCGGATCTTCATCTGCCAGGCGGAAGGCCTCGCTTCGCGCCGCATGCAGCGTTTTCACATCGTATAGGGCGCGGGCGATGCGCAGATCCGGCATGCCCGACTGGCGGACTCCCAGGAATTCACCCGGACCCCGAATAGTAAAATCCTCCTCGGCAATCTTGAAGCCATCGTTGGTCTGCTCGATAATCTTTAACCTTCGCATGGCATCCCCGGTGTTGCCGGCATGGGCCAGCAAAATGCAGTGGGAAGGATGTTCGCCCCGCCCGACCCGACCGCGCAGCTGATGCAGCTGGGACAAACCGAACCGCTCCGCGTGCTCGATGACCATGAGCGATGCGTTCGGGACATCAATGCCCACTTCCACCACCGTCGTCGAAACAAGAATGTCCAACTGCTTACCCTTGAAATCGGCCATGATCCGCTCTTTATCCTCCCCGCTCATCCGGCCATGCAAGAGGCCAACCCGGTATCCGGAAAACACCTCATCCTGAAGGGTGCGGGCCATGTCTGTCGCATTCTTCAGATCGATCTTTCCCGACTCCTCAACCAGCGGGTAGACGATAAAAACCTGGCGCTGGTTTTCAATTTCCTGTGCAATGCGGTCGTATACTTTTTTTCTGTCCCGTTCGCCGTACAGCTTCGTTGTTACCTTAACTCTCCCCGGCGGCATCTCATCAATGACCGAACAGTCAAGGTCCCCGTACACGGTGAGTCCCAGGGTTCGTGGAATCGGCGTGGCGGTCATGATGAGAATATCCGCATTGCATCCCTTCTTTTTCAGTGCGGCTCGCTGCCGCACGCCGAAACGGTGCTGCTCATCGATGACCGCAAGCCCGAGATTACGGAAGGAAACCTTTTCCTGGATTATGGCATGGGTGCCGACAACAATATCCACCTTGCCTTCAGCGATGTCCTTATATATATCCTCTTTCACTCCGCGGCTGCCGCCCCCGGTCAGCAACACCGCTTTCAGTCCCAGTTTTTCCGTGTACAGCAGAACCTGAGCATAATGCTGTTCGGCCAAAATCTCGGTCGGCGCCATGAATGCCGCTTGGCAGCCGTTTTCTATCACAATAATCGCTGCCAGGAACGCGACGATGGTCTTTCCGCTTCCCACATCACCCTGCAGCAATCGGTTCATCGGGCACGGCTTTTTAAAATCCCCCATGATATCTGCAATGACTCTCGTCTGTGATGCGGTGAGTTCGAACGGAAGATACGGCTTGAGTTTATCATAATAATCATTTGGTATATCGTAAGATTTTCTTTTGTCGCAAGACAACGACCTTTTTCTCAGCGCCAACCCGAGCTGCAGGAAGAAAAGCTCGTCGAATATGAGGCGGCGATGCGCTTCCGACGTTCCGGCGGCAAAGCTGTCAAAATCGTCATCAACTGCCGGAAGATGAATTTTCTTCAGCGCATCGGCGAGGCCCATCATGTTCTGCCGACTTCGAATTGTCTCTGAAATACCGTCGGGCAGCGCCACGGCATACTGTTCCACAATCCGCTTGATAAGCCGCCTTATGGTTTTTTGCGGAAGGCCTTCAGCTTCTGAATAAACCGGGAGTATCTTTTTAAGTTCTGGGGCTTCCGCCTCATTCGGTTCAAGTATTTCTATCTCGGGATGGAGCACTTCCTTTTGGGAACCATATAATTTGACCTGGCCGGTGATGATGACCTGATCATTTTTTTTAAATCGGACCATCATGCTCCTGCCATTAAAATGAAACCATTTTGCCGTCACCGATCCTGTCGCATCAGCTATGGTCATCTTAAAAAACCGTTTCCGACTTCCCCGATAGGCAACCATGCCAAGCGATCGTATCGTTCCCACAAAGGTATGGAAACGTCCGTTCTCGGTCGCATCGGCAATTCTGGTAATGGTCCGCCGGTCTTCATAGGTCCGGGGAAGGAAATACAGGGCATCTTCAACCGTGCTGATGCCCTTCTTGCCCAGCAGGGCTGAGAGTTTTGGACCAATACCGGACACTTCCCTGACGGAAATGGCGCACGGGCTCAGTGCTTCCTTTGTTTCATTCGATGAGATTGCCTGCTGCATAAAGGATATTTTCTGCGTATTCTCAACACACTTTCGCAACTCGCCATAACCGGCATTAGACTGGGCTCATTTAAACAAATTATCTGAATGTGCGCAAGGGAAAAGGTTTGCCAAGGATATTGCAGGGGGACGTCCTAAAAATAAAGTGCCTTTACCTGTAATATGTAATACAGGCAATCCTACGGCATCACAAGATAAGCACTACAGACAGGCACATCCGAAAACTTGAGGACAACAGACCACATCTTAAGGTGCTTTCTGGAGACAAATTTACTCCTGAATTTGCTGCTGCCCCAAAAGAAAAAGGAGCTAGTTTCCTAACTCCTTAATTACCTTGGCGTCCCCAAGGGGATTTGAACCCCTGTTGCCGGCGTGAAAGGCCGGTGTCCTAGACCTGACTAGACGATGGGGACTCTTCGAATTGAGGGCAGTTTACTATCACAGATATGGAGCTTTGGCAAGGAATAAATGAACGCACCCTGGAAGCCGCCCCCTACCCTTCCGCCGGTTTGAAGTAAACTGCCGAGAGCGGCGGGAGGGTTACGGCAATGG
>CAZWCD010000242.1:0-3150 GCA_964632275.1 uncultured Thermodesulfobacteriota bacterium | reverse complement strand
GAGGTGCGATTAAAACAAGTGCTACACAAACTTTGCATTTAATACTATCAGCCGGGCTGATTTGCAATAGGATTCATGAGGTGCATAATTATTGGTAAAATTGAGAAACATGGAAGCCGCTATCCTTTTCATCATATGAGTAGTTGCTGTCATTTCGAACCCTTCGCATTGTCATTCTGAGCAACGCGAAGAATCTCGTTGTGTCAGCTCAGGATAAACTCCGTGAGAAATCTTATAAGATTTCTCAGTCGCACGTGCTCCTTCGAAATGACAAGAAGCATACAACTATCGCAGTGTGGCTTAATATTCACATGGACGAATTGTTCGACAGGACCAAGCGATGTATTGAAGAAAGACTCCGGATAGAGTCGGTCGAGCTGCCGCCGGAACTGGCCCACATGACCCTGCCGCTCAAGATTTTTGACCTGCGATGCTATAATTGGAAGGCTGAAAAGATCCGGAAAATATATTTCATGCGCATCAAGGTTGCCATTCCCTCCCTTGATGTTTTCGGCATGGCCATCTACCCGGATGCGACGACGGATATGCCGGGTTTTGCATTTGATTTTTCCTGCACCACGAAAAAGGTGTTTGGCTACGTGAATTGCATCCCGCTTTTCAGCGATGGCCCGTACCACGAAAAGTACATTTCGCCGATGAAGGAAGTCCATGCCCGCTGCGGCACCTTTCCTCCCCAGACCATGCGAGAGTGGATGATGCCGTATCATACCCCTTATACTATTTATACCTTTCCGCCCACTTCATATTTGCCCGATTTAAAGAAATGCGCATTTGCGTATCTGGAATGCTACCTTGATCTGTTTGCGCATGCAGAGACAATTACTGATCCCGGGTATGTGTCTCGCGTCGAGGCGGCGCGGCGGAGCTACGTCAGTGCATTGCTGTCAAACGACAACTCTCAGAAGATGCTGGGGAAGATCATTGGCCGTGAGCGGGCACGCCGGCTGTTTCATGAAGTGGTTACATGATGCCGCCATCGTAATGGAATACGAGTCGGAGCGCCTTCAGTCGCGATTCTTGCGCGGCTGAAATACGCTCCTACGGGCCGAAAATATTTCAAAGCTAATGCATGGCGCCTGAAGGCGCTCCTACTGAAACATAAATTATCCTTGGTTAAGGTCAACCATGTCATCAGCAGACAATAAGAACATTAAGGCGGAGATGATCGGTGCCTTGAACAGCAACATGAACAGGGAATTCAGGGCAGTGCTTCAATATGTCTGTCATCGCATCAGCGCCAGAAATGAGGACATCATGCTTGCTGAATCCTTCAAGTCAGCCGCGCTCGACGAAATGTCGCACATGCTCTTCTTTTCCGACCTGATCAGCCGGTATGGCGGCATTCCGACCTTTGAAGAGTGGAAAGTTGATCAAAGCAGCGACATAATTACCATGCTAAAGACGGACCTGCAGCTAGAAAAGGATGCGCGCGAGCGTTATACCCGCCAGTTGGAGCTGTTTAAAGAATTCAGTGATGTGACCACGGTGCTGACGCAGGTGCTGGCTGATGAGACCGATCATGAGGAAACGTTTCAGCAGTATCTGGAGAAACAGCGAAAATAGCCAGGTATACAGGCAGCTAATAGATGATCAGCAGTAAAGGAATCGGTAATGAAGCTCAAGGATAAGGTCGCCATAGTAACCGGTGCAAGCCGGGGGCTGGGCAGGGCCTTTGCGATGGCATTTGCACGGGAAGGTGCGAAGGTGATCCTTGCCGCCCGAACCGTGCAGAAGTCGCGTTTTATCGCCGGGACCATATATGAAACCGCCGATCAAATCGCAGCTGAAGGCGGAACGGCGCAGCCCGTTCCCACCAACGTTGCTGATGAGGGGAGCGTTGAAAATATGATACGGCAGACCCTGGAGGCATATCATCGCATTGACATCCTGATCAATAACGCCGCTACCAATCGGCCGGCATTATTTACCAGGCTGTCACAGAAGAAATGGGATGACATCCTGGGGGTGAATCTCCGCGGCACAGTGCTCTGTACCAGGGGGGTTCTCCCACAGATGATGGAACAAAAAAGCGGTCACATTATTAATCTATCATCAATGGCCGCGCTTGAGCCGGGACATGATCCCATGACCGGCCTGGCCTATGATGTGAGCAAGGCTGCGGTCAACCGATTTACCATAGGTCTTGCCGAAGAATTGCGGCCATACTCCATTGCCGTCAATGTGCTGATGGTCGACAACACCGTCACCGAAGGGTGGTCTTATTTGAACCCTGCCGCTGATACATCGAAGTGGTATAAGCCGGAGATGTGGGCCGCCTACGCAATGCATGTGGCAACCAGGGACCCGTCCGTCTATACCGGAAGGCTTTTCACCGAGGGGGACCTGAGAAAGGAAACTGCCCGATCATAAAACATCTGATCGGGCAGTTGCATTCACAGAAAGCTCAGTTCGACCGAAATAAAATCCGTTTCCCTCCTTAGAACACCAGCATTAATCCGCTCAATATCTGGTAATCATACGCCTTGGGCTTGGTGGTCGGAACCTCAACCCCGCCGAGCAAATACCAGTTGTTTCCCAGATGGGTCCTGAAACCCGGGGTAAGGCTGAGAGAGGTGGTTTTTGAATCGTTGCGATCATCCACTGCCTGGCTGTAATTGGCGGCAACATACGTGACAAAATCGCCGAAGGGTGCGGCGTCATGCTCGGTGAAATAATAGCCTGCGGCAAAGTTACCCACGATTGCGGTACGGGCGCCGGTGTCGTTCTGATTATGTACCGGGATGGCCATTCCCAGCCCGCCGCGCAGCACCAGCCCTTTCCAATGATTTGTCCAGAACTGGTAATTCGGGGTAAGCACGGCGGAACGGTTACCGTTATCTTTATCGCCGGTGGGTATGCGAATTGCCAGGTTAAAGGATTCGGAGGCCGCCTTGGTTTCGGAAAGGATGATGCGGGGAGTGATCTGCAGATCCCCGAAGTCGGTGTGGCCGTCAAAGGAATCAACAAAGGGAACATCAAACTGCACTTCCAGACGCCTGCTCAATGGGGCGTACAGTGTAAGCCCGCCGGTGTAGCGATCGCCCAGCCGCTCAGCACCGTTGGAATAACCAAAGGTACCGATTCCGAGGCGGTAGAAGACGCCGTCGGATGCGCCGATCCAGCCCTGGC
>CAZWCD010000241.1:1388-3168 GCA_964632275.1 uncultured Thermodesulfobacteriota bacterium | reverse complement strand
TTGCCGCGTCCGGTTTTTTTTGCGACGGCGGGGGGTGCGTCGACTGCCGGAACGGGGGGCGGCAGGCAGCAGCGGTTCGTTCATGCTTCCCGAGCGGAAGCCCTCGAGGTCCAGCGTGATGTAGGAGAACCCCAGCTGCCTGAGCTTTGCGCTTACTCCCTCCCGCAGCGTGCGGTCATGGAACCGATCCACTTCCTGCGGCTCCACCTCGATGCGGGCAATGGGGCCATGATGCCTGACCCGGCATTGTTTGAAGGAAAGGCCGTGCAGATACGCCTCCGCCTCATCCACCATGCGCAGCTTTTTTTCGTTGATGGTCTGGCCGTAGGGGAATCGCGATGCAAGACAGGCAAGCGAGGGCTTGTCAAAGGTCGGCAGGCTGAGCCGCCGCGACAGGGTTCTGATTTCCTGCTTGCCCAGGCCGGCCTCGCGGAACGGGCTCCTGATTTCCAACTCCTGCAGGGCCTTGAGGCCGGGGCGATAATCCCGTTCATCATCTTTATTCGATGCCTCAATCACCTGGGGGAAGCCCTTTTGCTTGCCGAACGCCTTCAGCCGCGTGAAGAGCTCCTTCTTGCAGTGATAGCAACGGTCGGGCGGATTGCGGGTGAAGGATGCGCTGTCAAGCTCGCTGGTTTTGATGGTGAAGTGCCTCACCCCGAGATCACGGGCGATGCTCCGCGCCGCCGCTTCCTCGCTTCGGGGATAGGTGGGAGAGAGGGCGGTGACCGCTATCACCTCCCTTTTCAAAACGTCCCGGGCAATTTTGAGCAGCAGGGTGCTGTCCACCCCGCCGGAAAAGGCCACCAGGACGCGGCCCATCTCCTGCAGCAGACGCTCTAATGTTTTTCGTTTCGTTTCCACGTTCATTCACCGTATGCTGATCATTCGGTCAACCGCCGTTTTCGCCCGGACGCGGAGCGCTTCCGGCACGCGCACCTCGTGCCGCAGGTCCTGGAGGGACCAGAGGATTTTTTCCAGGCTGATGCGCTTCATGTTGGGACACACTGCCCTTTCGCTTGCCGGGATGAACTGCTTGCCGGGATTCTCCTTTGTAAGCCGGTGGATGATGCCGCTTTCGGTCCCGATGATAAAGGTGTCCGCGGCGCTTTCCCGGGCATAGGTGAGCATGCCGCCGGTCCCGAGCACGGCGTCGGCCAGTGCGGTTACCTCCCCGCTGCACTCCGGGTGAACCAGCACCTGCGCGCCGGGATATTGTTGCTTCAGCGCCGCGATGTCACCGGCTCGTATGAACTGATGAGTGGGGCAGTACCCGGGCCAGAGTGTCATCTTCCGTCCGGTTTGCGCGGCCACGTAGGCGCCGAGATGGCGGTCGGGAACAAAGAGTATGGGTATATCCTGCGGCAGCGAGTTGATCACCTTGATCGCGTTGCCCGACGTGCAGCAGATGTCGCATTCCGCCTTGACCGCGGCGGAGGTGTTGACGTAGCCGACCACGGCGGCGCGGGGTGACTTTCTTTTCTCCTCCCGGAGCTGCTCGGCGGTCACCATGTCCGCCATGGGGCAGCCGGCGTGCTCGTCGGGGAGGAGAACGGTCCTGCCCGGGCAGAGCAGGGCGGCGGTCTCGGCCATGAAGTGGACGCCGCAAAAGACGATGATCCGGGCATCGGTTTGAGAGGCCCTGATGCTCAGGTCGAGCGAATCGCCGACGAAGTCGGCGATGTCCTGCACCTCTCCCGGCTGATAATTGTGGGCCAGAATGACCGCATCCCGCTCCGCCTTGAGCTTCCGTATTTCCGCCGCGATGCGGTCATGTGTT
>CAZWCD010000241.1:0-1288 GCA_964632275.1 uncultured Thermodesulfobacteriota bacterium | reverse complement strand
TTTGCATTGCCTGCCGCAGGCGCTCATCCCTTTGCAGCCGGTTGAACCGGTGCGCGCTGGTGATGGCGCCGAAGATATTGCCGCTGTAGTAATTAAGGCTGAAGAGCGAAAGAAACCCGCCGGCGGTGTAGACCTCTTTATCGAAGGCCTCATAGCTGCCGAAGATAAGCAGGGCATTGGTAACAAAGGAGAACAGCGCCTGCTTCTTCTGGCCGGTGTACAGATGTCCCGCCCCCGGCATCAGCGCCGCCAGCACCCCGGCTATGACCGGCGATTTGTGCCGCGCATGCGGCAGTTCATCCAGGGCGGCGATGAGTTCCTGCGCGGGCGCCCGGTAACGCTCGCTTTCATTCAGGGCAAGCAGTTCATCCCGGGCCGACGTGTAATCTTCAAGCTGCAGGCAGGTCCATGCCATATTCCATCGCGCCTTTTCCGCAAGGGGATGCGCCGGGTTTTCACTGATAAAACGGGAATAGCCGTTCAGCGCCTGATCGAAATCTTCATTAAGCCGGAAACACTCGCTTACCTGGAAGGACGCCTCGATGCCCTCCTCCCGGCCTGCATAAAGCACCACCAGTTGACGGTAAAGCTCAATAGCCTTGTCGTATTGCGCGCCCATTTTGTGGCAGCGGGCAATCTGGAGACGCACGCGGGGAACCGACGGATGGTCCGGGTTAAAGTAGATGAAGCGATCGTATTCGGTCACCGCCTGGTAGTAGTGGCCCTGCTCAAACAGGTGGTCGGCGAAACCAAGCAGCGATGTTTCCGAATCCCGCGAGGGAGGTGGGTAGATAGATCGTTCATTTTCCATGGATGCCTGGAACGGCAATCCGCGCTGCGACAGGCTGTCGGCAAATGCTTTGATTGCGCCGGCATCGGTCAGCGCCGTCACCGAACCGGTTTCTCCCGGGAAGGCAAACGGAAGGAAGCGGCAGGGTGCTGCGGAAAGTGCAGAGAATGCAACCGCGATCAGGAAGGTTCGTCTCACCGGGTGCGGGCCCTTCTTTGATGAAACCAGAAATCGTTGTTCTCAACCGGATCGTAGTAGTAGTAGGCGCCGAACTTTTCGACCGGCTCATAGCCCTCGGGGGAATGAATGCGGCAAAGGCGCTCGCTGGCCATGGCCAGGCCGATGATGAGCCCGTGTTTCTGCAGGGCCTGTTTGGCGTAGGCCGAACAGGTGGGATAAAAATCACAGGAAGCCCCGTCAACCGGTGAGACCACCGTCTGAAAGAATGATATCAGCAGTATGCCCGGGGCAACGGCAATGGCGCTGAGCAGGTTCCGG
>CAZWCD010000240.1:0-3183 GCA_964632275.1 uncultured Thermodesulfobacteriota bacterium | reverse complement strand
AGCGGCCTGCAGACCCGGCAGTGCCTGGAAAAACTCGGCCTGGGATTTGTATGCGGGGAATTGGAAAACGAGGGGATACTTGCGGCGGGAAAATGAGGTAACAACTTTTTCCCCCGCCAGCGTGAGACTGTGTCACAAGCTGTATTTTTGTCATTTCGAGGGTATTCGAGAAATCTTATACAATAATAAAACCAATTATATAAGATTCCTCACATTCGTTCGGAATGACAACTCCTCCCCATATGACAAAGTCTTCGTGCGGATAACGACGGGTTGATACAGGAGGTTGCCATGACCCGGGATGAACTCATTAAAACCTTGAAAGAAGACCTCAAGGTCAAAAAGGAGATCATCGCCGTCAAGGCCATGAAACAGGCGCCGCCGGACATTCCACGTTACCAGGGACAGGCCACGCCGGGCATGTGCGCTCTGGTGGGGGAGATCCTCAAGGACGGCTCGGCCTGGTATGCAACCAAAGAGAACCTGGGATGTTTCGAGGCATTAACCGGGACCGGCACCTGCGAAAACATGCCGCGGGATGAGTATCTCGCGTTTATGATAGAACAAAATCAAGCTTACCCCATGCATCAGGACGCCGAGACGCTCAAAATATATTATGGCAGGGTGGATGATTTTTTCCGGCACCCGAAAGCGGACGGGACCGGAATAGCCGTCGGCCCCCTGGCCGCCATTGCCGATCCCGACCTGGTGCTGCTTTTTGTCACCCCCCATCAGGCTGATATATTAAACCGCTGCCGCGCCTACCTGGGCGATTTCACCCGGGGCTTCGGGGGTATGGGCGGCTGCATCTTCACCATCCGCTATTCCTTCCTGACCGGCGATCCCTCCTTTTCAACCAGCGACACTGCCTGGAGAACCTTCGCCGGTCTGGACGAGCACGAACTGACTTACACCTTTCCCTATGCCAAACTGCTGGAGATAGCCGAACGGATAAAGCCAACGGCTGACTATGTGAATGGCTTTAAAAGCATGTTCTAAGAGAATTACTCCGAAACAGAAAAACTGTGTCATACTGTCATTCTGAGGCGTCAGCCGAAGAATCTTCATTTTTTAATTCATCCATTCTATGAGATGCTTCACGGAGTTTATCCTGAACGATAAAACGAGATTCTTCGCTCCGCTCAGAATAACACGCAAATGGCTCACAATGGCAGACATAGTATGTTCATAATGATGACACTGTCTCAAAGCTGCGATGCATCACCCGGAGGATTCCCTTCCCGGTCCCAGCCGCGCAAGGCGTAATATTCATCCAGCATCTTGTCCAGCCCTTCCACCTTCATCCCCGCGGCCAGCCCGTCAGGCAGTGGTTCATTTAAAAGCCGCGGCGGCAGCGTGTCATCCTTGCGGGAGAATCCCTCCCGCCGGTTGAACATCCGCTCAAGGGTGATGGTCCGCCTCGCGGCCTCCCGCACCTGATCGGCAGTGTATGCCTTCCCCACGACGGCCGACAACAACTCCGGTACCAGTTCCACCGGCATAAAATTGAAGCTGCACTCGCAGAGCATGTCGTAGATGCAGGCATTCTCAGACAGGTAGGCCGCGCGCTCCGCCTTCCCCTCGTGGGTGTACAGGTTGACATCGGACATGAAAAATTCAACGATCATGTAGCCGCCCCGGCCATGTTCTCCGCCCCGCGGCGCGATGGCATAAGAAAGCGCCTGGCCGAAGACCGCCCGGGGATCGTAGGCCGCCAGCTCGAGCCCTTTCACATGCATGGCAAATGAATCGGAGCCGGGTATTTGTTTCGAAAGGCGGGCCACTCCCAGCGCAAGCCGATCGCCGATCCCTTCCCGCCGGGCAATCATTTGGATGAGTTTCAGAACCAGCTCGCCGTTCCCCCACATAAGCGGGATCCCTCCGGTATCAGCGTCGGTAAGCATTCCCTTCTCGTAGCACTCCATGGCGAACCCGATCACGTTTCCGGTAGAGATGGTGTCCAGTCCCATTTCATCACACAGGCCATTTGCCACAATCACCGTATCGAGATCGCCGATCATCAGGTTCGCCCCGAGCATTACCACCGACTCGTATTCCGGGCCTTCGCTTCTGGTGCCGGCATACGCGCCCTCTTTCACCTCCGCGATGAGGGAACACCCCACCGGGCAGGAAGCGCAGGCCACCCCTTTCACCTTTCGATTCTCGGCAATGTAGCTGCCGGAAATCTCCTCCGCCCTTTCAAACACCCCGGCCTGAAAGTTTTTAGTGGGCAATCCGCCCATGGCATTGACCACGCTCACCATTCCCGCCGTCCCGTTGATCTGCATTCCCCCCACGCTGGGGTTCTCTTGCTGGTTTTCCCGGAACTTTTTTACCGCGGTTTCAAAGGCCTCTTTATCCGCTATGGGCGGCCGCTTATCGCCGGATACGGCGATGGCCTTCAGGTTTTTCGCTCCCATTACCGCGCCGACGCCGCCGCGCGAGGCGGTGCGCGTTTCGGAAACAACCGCCGCGTACAAAACCCCTTTTTCTCCCGCCGGGCCGATGCAGGCAACGCGGCACTTGTCTCCCGCCTTTTTCTTGACGGCATCCTCGGTTGCAGCGGTTCTCAAACCCCACTCGTCCTTTGCGGAATTAAAAACAACGCCTTCGGGCGTGATATGAAGCCAGACCGGTTGAGGAGACGCCCCGCTGATTACCAGGCCGTCAAACCCGGTGCGCTTCAGCGCATTGGGAAACGAGCCTCCCATGCTTGCCGGGTTGATCGCGTTACTTAAGGGGGACTTGCAGATGAATACGGCCCGCGAGCTGCCGGGGGTGTTGGTGCCGGTTATTGGCCCTGTGAAAATGACCAGGTGACTCTCCGGTGACAGGGGATCGGTTTTCCCTTTCTGCCGGTCAAAGAGCAGCCTGGTGCCGATGCCTCTTCCCCCTATATATTTTGACGTGAGCTCTTCCGGAAGCGATTCCGCCTTCCAGCTCCCGTCGGTCAAATTAACAGACAGATATCTCCCGTGGTAACCTCCCTGTGCCATCTCTTTCCTCCCCTTATCCCTTGAGCTTCCTGACCAGTTCCGCAACCCGTTTTCCCAGTTTCTGACCATTCGCTGAGGCCTGTTCATCCGGCTCCCCAACACAGGAGGTGCCGTAATGGCCGGTGGCATCAAGCGGGTCGCCGACAATGATCATGCCGCTGATGAGCATGGCCTGGATGATTGACAG
>CAZWCD010000239.1:0-3216 GCA_964632275.1 uncultured Thermodesulfobacteriota bacterium | reverse complement strand
CATCGGAACCTGCACCAACGGGCGTCTCGAGGACTTCAGGCAGGCGGCCGCCATTCTCAAAGGAAGGAAAGTCGCCGCCGGCACCCGGCTGCTCATCACGCCGGTCTCCCGGCGGGAACTGCTCGACGGACTGGCGGATGGAACCTTTCAAACTCTGGCCGAAGCGGGGGGCGTCATCACCGGTCCCGGCTGCGGGGCATGTGTCGGTGTCCATGAGGGTGTGCTCGCGGACGGCGAAGTATGCCTCTCAACCCAGAACCGCAACTTCAAGGGACGGATGGGCAATCCCAACTCGTTCATTTATCTGGCCAGCCCGGCAACCGCGGCGGCAACCGCGCTGACCGGAACAATCACCGATCCCCGCCGCTCTATGTCCTGAGAAGAAAAATCATGGAAACCTTGAGAGGAAGAGCCTTCACGTTCGGAAACGGCATCAGCACCGACCATATCGCGCCCGGCAGGCTGTTTCACCTGCGCAGCAATCTGCCGGAACTCGCCAAGCATGTGCTTGAAGACGCCCGGCCGGAATTCGCTTCACAGGTAAGGCCGGGCGATGTGGTGGTGGGAGGGAATAATTTCGGACAGGGATCCAGCCGCGAGCACGCCCCCACCATCATGAAAATCGCCGGGGTCAGTGCGGTGCTGGCCAAGAGTTTCCCGCGCATCTTTTACCGCAACTGCATCAACGTGGGCCTTCCGGCGATCATACTGGACACAAGTCCCATCCGCGAGGGCGATGAGCTGGAAATCAACCTGCAGGAGGGAATGATACGCAACCATACCCGGGGCGAGACCTACACCTTTCCGCCCCTGCCGGCGGTCATGGCCAACATCCTCGCCGACGGCGGCCTGGTCGAACACATCAAAAAGCACAAAGATTTCAAGATGACATAGGGGCGAATGAACATGGGCGTACGGCCGTACGCCCCTACGATTCCCGCAACTACGCCAACACCTCAAAAGATGCAATTAAGCACCGCTACGCGAGGCCGGTCAGCTTTTCGCTCAGCGCCCACAGGTTTTTGCGCAGGGTCGCGTCCCTGCATAAAGCGGATACGGCCTTGGGTTTTCGGCCATCGAAGTAGGTTCCGGTGATACCGCTCACCTCATCAGAACACGCCAGGAAGACGCTGTTGTGCGCCGCATCCTCCGGCGTGCGCGCGAACATCCGTATGATCCTGAACAGCAGGGCCTGATACCACGTCCCCGGCCACATGTTCCAGATGTTGGTGGCCACATGGCCGGGATGCACCGCGTTCACGGTGATGCCGCTGTCCTGCAGCCGCTCCGCCAGCTCCAGGGTAAAAAGCACCACGGCCAGCTTGGAGTTGGCATAGGCCTTGAATCCCTGATACCTTTTGTTGAGATGAAGGTCATTCAGATCGAGTCTGCCCTGCGCATAGGCATTGGATGAGACATTGATAATGCGCGCGTGCGGAGTCTTTTTCAAGACCGGCAGCAGCAGATGGGTGAGCAGAAAAGGCCCCAGGCAGTTAATCCCGATGGTCTTCTCAAATCCTTCCGCCGTCTTCTGCCTTTTTGCGCAATAAACACCGGCATTGTTAATCAGCACGTGCAGCTGAGGGTATTGTTCGGAAAAACTCGTGGCGAATTGCCGAATGGAAGCGAGTGAGGCAAGGTCAAGCTGCATCATCTCGATGGCATCATTGCCGCTTTCCTTTTGAATCCGCTCGCATACCGGCCGAGCATCATTTTCATCGATGCAGGCCATCACCAGGGTGGCTCCCTGCCTGGCCAATGCCCTGGTTATCTCCCGCCCGATGCCTCCATCGGCGCCGGTGATCATGACTGTTTTCCCCTTCATCTCATCCATGGCTTTTTATGAAAGCCTCAGATAACGCGGGTTGATCAGCCATTCCTCATTCACACAGGCGCGCGGCTTTTCTCCCTGCAGCACCCGCCTTACCTCCTGTGCCGCCTTGGTCCGCAACTCCTCCCAGGAATCCCGGCAGAAGAACGCCGCGTGCGGGGTCAGGGTGAACCGGCCCCTGATCCAGGGCTCGCCGGCCCTCCACGCCTGTATCAGGGGATCGTTTTCCGGCGGCGGCTCCACCGGCCAGACATCCAGTCCCGCGGCAGACAGGCGCCCGCTTTTCAGCGCGTCGTAGAGAGCGCCGCAGTCCATGATTTTCCCGCGGGCAGTGTTGATAAACAGCGCACCGGGTTTCGTGGCGCTGAAAAATTCCTCATTAGCAATGCCCCTAGTCTCATCAGTCAGCGGCACATGCATGGACACCACGTCTGACGCGCCAAGCAGTTCCTGTAACCCGTAGCAGCGTCCGATGCCCAGCGACTTGTCAACGCCCTCGCGCAGATAGGGATCATAAAAGAGCACTTTCATCTCCAGGCCTTTGGCTCTCATGGCCACGGCAGTGCCGATCCGTCCCAGCCCGATGATGCCCAGGGTTGAGCCTGCAAGGCGCCGCAGGGTGCTGGTCTGCTCCCACCGCCACTGTTTCTCCCTCACCAACACGGAGAGATCAAGTATCCCCCTGGCAAATCCCAGCATCAGTCCAATGGCATGATCGGCAACATCCGTGGTGCAGTAATCAGGCGTATTGGAGACCGCTATCCCCAGCTCGCCCGCGCGCTTGATGTCAATGTTATCGTACCCGACGCCCATGCGTATGATGATCTTGCATCGTTTAAGCTTCTGCATCAATCCTGCATCATAGGTGAAGTGCCGCCGCCCCATGACCGCGTCGGCGCGACGCCAGAGGTCCGCCGGTATTTCTTCGATCTTTGCGGCGGCAGGCGCAACGACTGTGAAGGCGTCGCCGAACACCCCTCGCTCAATGTCCGGATCGGGTATTCCCTCGGGTATGAGAACCGTGCAGGTCGCTTTACTCACCGGTCGCTCCCGCAGCGCTCACTGCTGCTTGAAGGTCCATACGCAGCCGCCTTCCTCCCAGGTGATGTCCGTGGGAATGATGCCCATCCTGGTGGTGGGGTGGTTGGGATGGGTGAGGTGCATCTTCTCAACTTCACAAATCTCCCGCCCCTCAAAGGGGAGGTTGCATTTTTTCACAATCTCATTCTGCTTTTTGAGGCGCAGGCAGTTCTTGAAGCGAATGGTTATGGTACCGTCCTGCGGCTCGGACACCTCGTACTCACCGGGCCCGTGCATCATCTGGTCGGAATAGAGAACCGCCTCGATTGCCTTTTTGAGGACCATGTTGGGGGCGATTTTCATCG
>CAZWCD010000238.1:0-3220 GCA_964632275.1 uncultured Thermodesulfobacteriota bacterium | reverse complement strand
ACCTGCTGGCCATGGAAAAGGGAAGGATCGGGGAGAGCTACAACCTGGGAAACAATGGAAACAACATATCCTTAAAGGACCTCTTTTCTCTCATCGGCGAGATCGCCGGCGTCAAGCCCCCCCGCTTCAAGATACCCTATGCCGCGGCGATGGTCTATGCGAACCTTTCACTGATGGCGGCGGACCACATCACGCACCGGTCCCCGCTTCTGCCTCCGGGGGCCCTCCAGGTGCTGCATCTCTTTAAAAAGATGGATTCAACCAAGGCAATTAAGGAGCTGGGCCTTCCGCAGACCCCTTTGCGGGAAACCATCGGGAGGACCGTCGCGTGGTATAAAGAAAATGGGTACTGGAACAAATAATACTGATACATTCGAAGCACGAAATCCGAAACTCGAAACAATGTCAAAATTCAAATGTCCAATGACCAAAACATCCACTTCAGCAAACCAGGTTTTGAAATTTTGATCATTTGATATTTGAGCTTGTTCCGGATTTCGGGATTCTGATTTCGGATTTTAAAGCTAAGAGTAAAATGCGCAACTTAATTTGGGTAAAAATTGATTAATTTGAGAAGCCTCTCTTATGACACCACAGCAGCAGTTTTTCCCCGCAAGCATTTTGGATGAAGCCGCCTATT
Organism: uncultured Thermodesulfobacteriota bacterium; assembly: GCA_964632275.1. Lineage (GTDB taxonomy): Bacteria > Desulfobacterota > WTBG01 > WTBG01 > WTBG01 > CAZWCD01. The sequence continues at coordinate 2,580 of CAZWCD010000238.1, read as the reverse complement.
TCATGGAAGGGGCGGGCAATACCACCGTCACCAACGGGTGGATCCTCACCCTGGAAGGCGAGGTGGATGCTGCAATTGCCAGGAAGGCGCTGCTCGCAACCTTCGACTGCTATCCCAAGTATAAGTGCATACTCACGAAAGACTACCCGTCCGTCAAAAGATGGTTTCGTTACTGCTGGGACTACCGGGAGACGGTCAATCCGGACGATGTGTTTCAGGAGATTGATGCCTCCGGCGCGAATACGGAAAAAGACGGAGTCACCTGGTTCAGGGAGTTGTATGATTCCAACATCATTGACGTCACCCGGCACACTCCGCTCAAGATAATTCTCGTCAGAAAACCGGAAGAAACCATTCTCCTGCTCTTTCACAACCATATCCTTTCCGATGGACGGGGGCTGCTCGGGGTAATCAGGCGGTTCATACAGATGTACGAAGGAACGTATTATCAAAGCGCGCAGGAGGAGTTCGTCCCGGATTTTGCATCCATCCCGCTGCCGGTGATCAGGCCCCCCTGGAAGGACTGTTCACGCCGGCACTGGGACATCTTCCTGAAAAGATGCCGGCTCATGATGCGCGAACCGGCTGCTGAAGTGCATCACCATGGAAGAGAAGGCGGCGGCAGGGGACTGATGCTGGTTGCCCGGGTGCTTTCCCCCGATCACTTCAGCCTGCTCAAGTCGATCGCCAAAATGCGCCAGGCCACCATCAATGACTACATGATCGCGGCCATGTTTAAAACCATGAAAGGGTGGAATGAACAGCACGGCGGCCGGTCCGGACGTTTCTACATTAACGTCCCGGTAAGCCTCCGGTCGCCCGAAGATACGAGCGCCAGCAACAACCTCGGAGGCATTACCATCTCTCCGGACCCGGAGGCGCTGGACAACAACGGAGAGCTTCTGAACCAGGTCCGGACACAGCGGACTTTTTTGACTGAAAATGATGCCGCCCGGATAGACCCGGCGCTCGCCTGGATTTTGAAATTCACGCCGCTGAAACTGCAGGAACTTATGTTCAAGCACCACTCCCATGCCCTGTATCCCTCGCTCTGCCTGAGCAACATCGGTATCTGCGATTATAACCCCTCCCACAAGGATGAGCAGGGATTTCAGTGCATGGGCAAGGCCAGGATCATCGGCTCAAACGTGGTGACCGCCGCGATTCCCTGGCCGCAGATTCTCATCCATACCTATACTAATAGAATGGAGGTGAGCCTCTCGGTAGTGCGCTCCCATTTTTCGCTGGAAACCGCCCGGGAGTTTCTGGACATGTATGTTAGGGAGCTACTAGGGAAGGCAGCGTAGCACTACGATGATCCATCTGTTGATTCGCGGAGAAAAACCATGAAACACAATGCTCACCCGACGATCCCTTTAAAGCCGGTTTATACACCTGAGGACTTAAAGGATTTCAACTACCGGGAGGATTTAAATGATCCCGGTGCCTTCCCCTATACGCGGGGAAGAATGTCCGGCGCCAGAGGCAGCTGGGTCCAGCGGGGTTTGTCCGGCGAAGGCGATGCCTCGCGGTCCAATGAACAATTCAAGTACCTGATCCAGAAAGGGCAGACCGGCATTGACGTCATCGGTGATACGCCAACCATGATCTGCCTCGACCCGGACCATCCCTTTTCCGTGCCCACGGTGGGCACACAGGGAGTCTCCCTGTGCTGCCTGTATGATTACCTGGAGCTGTTTAAAGGCATTCCCCTGGATTCAATAGCCATCTCCAGTTCCATACAAAATGTGTTTACCCTCGCGGGGCTCTACCTGGCCGCGAAAAAAAACGGGTTCGACACAAATAAACTGCGGGGGTCAGTAATTCAGTCGCCCTTTTTCTTTGAAGAGTGCGGCTACACCGCCCATATGCCCTTCCCCCTGCGCCTGCGGCTCACCCTGGACAGCATCGAATTCTGTCTGAAGAAAATGCCCAAGTTCCATTCCTTTCTTGAAAACACCTATTTCTTCAGCGAGACCGGCCTGACCACCGACGAGGAAATAGCCTTTGGCTTTGTCGAGCTGCGCCACACCATCCGCCAGCTGCTCAAGCGCGGATTGGACATCGACGACATTGCCCGGCACATCGTGTGGCTGGTCAACTGCCGCATGGACTTCTTCGAGGAAATTGCCAAAATCAGGGCCACCCGCCGGATTTTTGCCCGGATGATGCGCGATGAATTCGGCGCGAAGAACCCGCGCTCACAGTCCCTGACCATGACCTGCCACACCTCCGGCATAGCGCTTACCGCCCAGCAGCCCTTTAACAACATCGTGCGGGGAGCAATCCAGTGCATGGCCCTGGTGATGGCAGGCATTCAGGCGGTTGAAATTTCCGCGTTTGACGAGCCGTTCCGTACCCCGAGTCCCGAGTCGCACCTGGTTTCCCTGCGCACGCAGCAGGTCATCGATCTGGAGAGCGGCATCGGCAAGGTCCACGACCCCCTCGGCGGATCCTACCTGGTGGAATCGCTGACCAACGAGATGGAAAAGAAAATCCAGGACAGCGTACGGAAGATTGAGGCCCTGGGGGACCCGGCCGACCTTTCGGCCAAGGGCTGGTTCAAAAAGTTTTTTGAAG
>CAZWCD010000237.1:0-3233 GCA_964632275.1 uncultured Thermodesulfobacteriota bacterium | reverse complement strand
ACCGGTTTGAAGGAGATGTTTTTCACCGAACGGACGCTCATGCGCACCAAGTGGTAACGCTGCGAGCAGGCGTTTGAAAAACGCCCGTCTGCCGGGTTGCGCTCATCGTTGGTCATTGCACGGTGTCTGCAAGCGCGCTTCATTCCTCAGGAGCTTGCGTGCCCGGCAGCTATCTTATATCGGCACCGCCTCGATGATGCTCGAGGAGGTGCGGGTGGGCACGACCCGCGTCAGCCGGAATCCCGCCTGTGCCAGGAGTTTCTGATACTCCGCCTCGGTTCTCTCCCATCCCCCGAAACAGACCAGCATTTCCAGGTCAAGCCACTTGCTGAACGAGGGTGTGTTGCCGGGAGGAATGACCGCCTCCACCAGCAGGAGCGTTGCGTTCACCTCCATGGCGCGGCGGCAGTTCCTGAGGATAAGCAGGCTGCGCTCTGCGTCCCAGTCATGAATGATCGATGCGAGGATGTACGCCTCGCCGCCGGAAGGAACAGACTCGAAAAAACTGCCGGCAACGCAATCACAGCGGTGCAAAAGCCCGGCGTCCGCCATCGCCTTCCGTGCGCCTTCGATGACGTTTGCCTGGTCAAAAATAATGCCGCGCGCGGTGGAGTTTGCCCGCAGTAGTGCGGCCATCAGGGTTCCGTGCCCCCCGCCCACATCCACCACAGTGGTAAAATGAGTAAAATCATAGGCCGCGACCGCCGCCATGCTGCCCACAACCGCATACCCGGTCATGACCTGGTTGAAGAGCGCACCAACCTCGGGGTTGTGTTCAAAGTAGGCAAACGGTTCCATGCCGTGGACGTGTCGAAAGGCGGTATCTCCCGTTTTAACGCTGTGCAACATTTGTCCAAAGGCGGGCCAGTCCACTGCGTTCCACAAGGCGAGCGAGTGCACTGATTCGGCAGTGCCTGTCTGCAAGAGCTCGGCCATCGGCGTGAGCCCAAAGCGCCGGGGCTCAACCTCGGTAAAAATGCCGACGCTTGCCAGGGTGCGCAGCAGCCGGTAGAGGGCTTCAGGATGCGCTCCTGCGTCGTGCGCCAGGGTGTCGGCGCTTTGCGGTCCGCGGGACAAATGGTCGGCGATGCGAAGCTGAGCCGCTACATAAATCGACTGGGATATCCAGTAGCCGCGCATGAGGTAATGCAGCGTTACCGGAGGCGGCACCTGCTCCATGCCGTATCCAAATTGCTGGAGCATGCCGCGCAATGCCCGATTGACCGCGCCCGCGTCGGGGAATGCCTCAGCCACATCAGGATCGAGGATCACTGACTTGGAGGCATGGTTTATCCCTGCCGGATCATTGCGTGTCGATGCACATGTGCGATTCGAGCGGCTGCGCATACGCCGGGGTGCTTTCACAGGATTGCGACCAGCCTTCATCAACGTTTTTCCCTTCGTGCTGGATTGTTAGTGTGCTGAAACTACTTTTTCAACAACCTGCTAGAGAAAAGCGGTAAACACAAAAGCGCTTGTTTGATGGTGACGGGATTATAGGAATACCGTCCGGCGGTGTCAAGGCAATAGTTTATAGTTAAATGGTTGACATAAGAAGCATTTGATACTATAAAATGTATAAATTTCATAGAACCCTGTTTACTGCAATCACCAGGGGGCATCATGAAGCAATATTATAATCCGGCCAAGTTCTTTCAGGCGATGAGAGCTGCGTTTCTCATTGCCGCCGGAGTCAGTCTGTTCGCAGTACCTTGCTCAGCGGAATTAATACTGCCCTGCAGCACCGGAAAGATGGCCCGGCCCAGTCCGGGCATGAGCGCTGATGACCTGATGAAAATCGCCTTTCACACCATTTACAGCAAAGACAGCAAAGATTATGAAGCGGTGGGAAAAGATCATCGCATTAACAAATCAGGCTTGAGGCTCACCCGTAACTGGCACCGCTATCGCATTATCCTGAACCGGCCCCAGGACGATCTTGACTACAAGGATATCACCGCCTTCACCGGTCCCGAAAATGTGAGGGGCTTGTCAATATTGACCTGGACCTATCTCAGCGCCGGGAAGGACCAGGATGTATGGCTCTGGCTGCCCAGCCTGAGAAAAATACGGCGCATTTCACAGACGGAGGGGGACGACTCGTTCGCGGGAACCGATTTCACCTATGAAGAGATTGTTTCACGAAAATGGGGCGAGGAAACCTATGCCATGCTCGGTGAAGAAACATTTCCGGGACGGCTATCCACGGAACACGGAAAGACCTATTACCAGAATACGGAAACCTATGTGATTGAGGCGAGACCAAAAAAGAAGGACTGGTATTACGACAAAAGAAAGGTGACCCTGGAGAAAAAGACCGGGCTCAGGATTTTTGATTCCTATTTTGATGCAATGGGACGCAACCAGAAAACCATTTTCTTTTACTGGAAGCCCATCGAGGGCAGCCAGCTCGAGATGGAATGGCTGCTCGAGGGCGATAATCTTGAGGAAAAACACCGCAGCACCGTCACCTTTGACTGGGTGAAATTCGACACCGGCCTGAGTGAAATGTTTTTTACCGAACGGACACTCATGCGGACAAAGTGGTAGCCCCCGTATTTCGGATTTCGGAATGGCAGACAACCGGTAGGGGCGGCTTTAGCCTCGAAAGTAGCAGTAACGATATCAACAAGGAGAGAAGCCAATGAGAGTACTATTTTTACAGCCACCCCTGGGATCATGGGTGTACTGGGGCAATCATAAGCCCATCAATGTCAGCCACGCCCAGTTGACCGCCTGCGTGCGCGAATGGGTGCCGGGCGCCGATGTGCGTGTGCTTGATTGCCGTGCCCTGGGCCTGGACGCTCAGGGGATGATTGCGTCCATACAGGAGATTAATCCTGATTTGGTATACATGGGCGATGCCTACCAGATGACCGAAACCATTGCCATCGTGCCCATCTATCAGAACGCGGCCCGGTTAATCAAAAAGGCACGGCCCGGCACACCTATTTGCGTGGGAGGGTTTTATATTGCGGCAAACTACCAGGCGGTTGCCGATGAAACACCGGAGTTTGATTATCTGATAGCCGGGGAGCCGGAGATTACCATCACCGAGCTGTGCCGGGAGCTGAGCAAACCCAAACCGGATCTTGTCTCGGTCAAGGGGTTGCTCTACCGTCAGAATGGTGCCATACAGCTGAACGAATACCGGCCGCTTATGAAGAACCTGGATGAGCTTCCCATGCCGGCATACGATCTCTTCCCCATGGATAAATACCAGGGATGGAGCA
>CAZWCD010000236.1:0-3235 GCA_964632275.1 uncultured Thermodesulfobacteriota bacterium | reverse complement strand
GACCGTTCGATCACCTCTTCCTCGACGCAGTAGGCGATGCGGAAAAATCCCGGCGCGCCGAACCCCCTCCCGGGGACGGTCAGGATGTTTTTTTCCTGCAGAGCGCGGACAAATTCCACATCATCGATGGGCGTCTCGGGAAACAGATAGAAGGCGCCTTCGGGCTTGACAAAGCGGTAGCCGAAGGAGGCGAGCGCCTCACACAAAAGATCGCGCCGCCGTCGGTATGCAGCCACATCCACACTCACTCCTTGGAGCTGCTGTATCACCCGCTGCATGAGCGCCGGGGCATTGACAAAGCCGAGGGTGCGGTTGCAGAAGACCAGCCCGTCGACCAGATCGCGCAGCGGCTCGGCCGCCGGGTTGACCGCAACATACCCGATGCGCTCCCCCGGGATGGAAAGTTCCTTGGAATAGGACGAGCAGATGATGCTCTGTGTATAGGCCCGGAACACGCTGGGGACCACCTTCCCGTCATACACAATCTTCCCGTAGGGCTCATCCGAGATCAGATAGATCGTCGTGCCCAGCTCCCTGCTCCTGCGCTCCAGCAGCTCTCCCAGGCCGCGCACGCTTTCCTCGTCATACACCCTGCCGGTGGGGTTGTTGGGTGAGTTGAGAATGAGGCACTTGGTCCGCGGGGAAAGGGCGCCGGCGATCGCCTGTAGGTCCAGTGAAAAATCCTTCCGCGCGTTGACCGCAACGCTGCGCCCGCCGTGATTGGAAACGTAAAACAGGTACTCCACGAAATAGGGCGCGATAATGATGACCTCGTCCCCCGGATCAAGCAGGGTCTTGAGCGCCACGTTGAGCGCCCCGCCGGCGCCGCAGGTCATCACCACCTCGTTCACGCTCATGGACACCCGGTGCTCAGCCGACAGATAGGCCGCCACCGCCCCCCTGGTTTCAGGATACCCGGCATTGGGCATGTAGCCGTGCTGTCCCTTCACCGCATCGTTGACCGCCTTCTGCAGCAGCCGGGTAAAAAGGGCCGGCGGTTCCAGGTCGGGATTGCCTAGACTGAAATCAAACACATTCCGTGCCCCGTCACGCTGCTTCAATCGGACACCCTCCTCGAACATCTTGCGGATCCAGCTTGACTGGTCGATGGATCCCTTTATCTGCCGCGAAATGGCCATTGCCGTTCCTCCTGCCGGTTGCCGGTTACACCGTGCCCGGTTCATCAGAATCATTACCCCGTGCCGTCGCTCGCATCGGTCGGAACCGAACGCTACCTTAGCCAAGGGTAGGCCAAAAGTCAAACGAAAGAAGGGCTTAAAGTTATGGGCGGAAGTATCCGATGAAATACTATGCTGCGACAGCAGTGCGCTTTCGGCCGGCAGCATTTCTTGCCGCACGGTTCAGCACCACAACACAGGGTCACAGTCATGCAAGGAAAACCGGTCATCCTGGTGGTGGATGACGAGTACAATAACCGGAGCCTGATGGAAGACTTCCTGACCCCGCTGGGTTACGAAGTTATCCTGGCGCGGGACGGGGCGGAGGCCCTGGCCAAGGTGGAGGAGTCGCCCCCCGACGTGGTCCTGCTCGATGTGATGATGCCCGGGGTGGACGGCTTCACCGTCGCACGGACGCTCAAAAGCCGCGAAGACACCAAAACCATCCCCGTGGTCATGCTCACCGCCCTGATGGACATGAGCAGCAGAATCAGGGCCTTCGAGCTGGGTGCTGATGATTTTTTCACCAAGCCGGTGGCCCTGATCGAGCTGAAGGCGCGCATGCAGTCATTGCTCAAGATCAAGGCCTACAACGACCGCATGATCGAGGACCACCTCTACCTGGAGGCGGAGGTGGCCAAGCGCACCCGGCAGCTTGAGCAGGTCAACGAAAAAATGAAGGCCACCGCCCTTGAAACCATCCTTCGCCTGTCCCGCGCCGCCGAATACCGCGACGAGGAAACCGGCGCCCACATCCAGCGCATGAGCCGCTATGCGGTGGCGGTGGCACGGCACCTGGGCATCGATGGGCCGTTCATTGACGAGATGATCTACGGGCTGCCCATGCATGACATAGGAAAAATCGGCGTTCCCGACTACATCCTGCTCAAGGCGGGAAAACTGTCGCCCGCCGAATGGGAAATCATGAAGCAGCACACCACCATCGGGGGAAAGATCCTGGAGGGGTCGGACTCGGAGGTCATTCAAACGGCGCGGGTCATCGCGCTGACCCACCATGAAAAATGGGATGGCACGGGATACCCGGCAGGGCTGAAGGGCGCCGACATCCCGCTGATCGGCCGCATCGCCTCCATCGCCGATGTCTTTGACGCGCTGACCTCAAGCCGCCCCTACCGGCTCAGGCCCTTTTCGCTGGAAGAAACCTTCCGGATCATCGAAGAAGGCCGGGACGCCGATTTTGATCCGGCAATCGTCGACGCCTTTGTCTCCATCCGGAGCGAGATCGCGGTCATCAACCACGTGCTCGCGGATAACCACCGCGGCGCGATTCCGCACAGCCATCATCCCGCTCCCCGCGCTGACAACCCGCGCACCTGATGCCGGCCGTCCGCGGCGCCGGGATGCCGTGCCCGCGGCAACGGCACGCTTGCCTGTTGACATTTATCCTACCCCCTGCTATCTATAAAAACCGTTGCGCGCCATCCTTCGGGCATAAGGCCCTGCATCCCCGCTTGTGCCGCGGCATCGAACGCACCTGATCCGTACCGCCGGGAGTGTACACCTGTGAAGATCGTGTTTATGGGGACCCCTGACTTTGCGCTCCCTTCCCTGACCGCCCTGATCCAAAGCGATCATAGCCTGTGCGGCGTGGTCACCCAGCCCGACCGGCTCAGCGGGCGGGGCAAGAAGCTCACCCCGCCGCCGGTAAAGATACGTGCCGTTGAGCACGGCATACCGGTGCTGCAGCCGGGAAAGGTGCGGGATGAAGCATGCGTGCGCTGGCTGCAAGACCGGGCGCCGGACCTGATTGTGGTGGTGGCCTTCGGCCAGATCCTGCCGCCGTCGGTGCTGGGCATTCCGGCGCACCGGTGCATCAACCTCCACGCCTCATTGCTCCCCCGCTACCGCGGCGCCTCGCCCATCAACCGGGCGATCATCATCGGTGATGTAACAACCGGGATCACCACCATGCTCATGGATGCGGGCATGGACACCGGGGACATCCTCTTGCAGCAAGAAGTGCCCATCGCTGCCGACGATGATGCCGTTTCATTGGGCAAACGCCTGTCCGATGTGGGGGCGTCACTGCTGGTTGA
>CAZWCD010000235.1:0-3246 GCA_964632275.1 uncultured Thermodesulfobacteriota bacterium | reverse complement strand
GCCAGGGTAACCTTTTTGTCAAGAAAGAGCACCTCCAGGGGAGACCGGGAATGATTGACCCAGATCACCGTCGTACCCGGACCCGTCACCAGAACCGAAGGGCTCGCCCCCTCCCGTTCGTTAATCTTCACGATTTTATTGATAATGGCGACTTCCTCTTCCGCCTCTTTTGCCGGCTGCGGTGCCGCTCCTTTTTCCTCCGCGCAACACATGATCCCGGAAAGAGAAATGACGCACACAAACGCTACCACCGCAAACACAACTCTTTGAAACATAACACCCTCCTCACGTTTACCTGTTGGTATCAACCACGCCCCTCATCCATGTCCGCACTTGGTTAGAACCTATATCACCGCTCTATGCTTGTCAACAAAAACTCTTCCCTCAATCATCTTTATGGAACCACCCCGCCGCGCGGCGCCCTGCCCGCTTCATTGCGGTCAACCTGCAGCGACTTATTCAATCCAGATTATACCTTTATGCTCCTTTTGCGACAAGGGATAAAAGGTTGAAGAGGTTTTATACACATACTCAAACTTACCTTTCTCCAGGAAACAAAGACTGGCGGTTCCGCCAAAGGGAATTTTGGCAGATTCGTACGCCCCATCCGGGTTAACAAAGAAGTTCACCGGCGCACCACATGCAATAGTAACCTTTTTTTCGTTAAAACGAATCTCCGCCGGCTGGTTCGACTGGTTCACCCATATAACCGTCGTCCCGGGAGTCGTCTGCAGGGTTGAGGGATTCAACCCCTCGCGCGCGGAAACCGCCACGATCCGGTTTTCCGCTTTCGCCTCACCTGCCGGCTGGTCAGCGGCATAGCAAACCGCCAGACAACCAAGCATGCCCATCACTACCAAAACCGCACAACCGCACCATTTTCTTCGCATCGCACGCCTCCCTGTATGAATGCATAGCATCGTTCGCTCATGAGGTGAATGCCGGTATTCCCACCACCTCCCTTCCGCCGAGGGCAACAAGCACGTACCGCCGCATCATGCCGGTTGCATCAGGCCCGTGCCACATGGCACTACCTTACTTATATTTGCCGCTTTGTCAAGTCGATAGATGGGTTCGCGCGCGATTAGAACGTGGGTGTCTCCGGCGGGGTCGGGCCGGCAACCCTTGCTGTCGGAGCGGTTGCACCAGCCTGCTCGGCCAGCGCCAGCTCGATAACCCGGTCCATGGTGTCAACCAGGTAAAATTCCATGCCATGCCGTATGCTCTCTGCAACCTCCTCGAGATTATGTTCATTTTTGCTGGGCAGAATAACCCGGGTGATGCCCGCCCGCTTGGCCGCCAGCACCTTTTCCTTTATCCCGCCCACCGGGAGCACCAATCCCCGCAGGGTAATCTCACCGGTCATGGCGATGTCGCTCCTCACCGGCCGGTTGAGCAGCAGTGAAACCAGGGCGGTAAAAATAGTGACTCCTGCGGAGGGGCCGTCCTTGGGGATGGCTCCCGCCGGCACATGCAGATGGATGTCATTATCCTCAAAAAAGTCCTCCGGGATATGCAGCGCCGGTGCGTTGGAGCGTATGTAACTCAGGGCGGCCTGGGCTGACTCCTTCATCACATCCCCCAGGGAACCGGTCAGGGTGAGTGATTTTTTGCCCCGCATCTTGGTGGCCTCAACAAATATTATATCGCCCCCCACCGGGGTCCACGCCAGTCCCGTGGCCACGCCCGGCACCGCCGTCCGTTCCGCCACCTCCGAGAAAAACTTTACCGGCCCCAGAAACGGTTTCAGCATATCCCGGCTGATGACAACCGCTTCCTGCTTCCCCCGGGCGTATTCCTTGGCAATCCCCCGGCAAATGGTCGCCACCTCACGTTCCAGATTTCGCAATCCCGCTTCCCGGGTGTAATCGCTGATAATTGCCTGAATGGCGCCGTCCTCAAAGGTAAGCTGCTCCGCCGTGATACCGTGCGCCTCCAGCTGGCGCGGCACAATATACCGCCTGGCAATCATCAGCTTTTCCTCCTCGGTATAGCCGGACAAATCCAGCACTTCCATGCGGTCCCGCAACGGAGGGGGAATGGTGTCAAGCACGTTTGCCGTGGTGATAAACATGACCGTGGAAAGGTCAAACGGCACTTCCAGATAATTGTCGGAAAAGGAGAAGTTCTGCTCGGGATCCAGCACCTCAAGCAGCGCCGAGGAAGGATCCCCCCTGAAGTCCGACCCGATCTTATCGACCTCATCAAGCATAAACACCGGATTGCAGGTGCCCGCCTTCTTGATGCCCTGAATGATCCGCCCCGGCAGCGCCCCCACGTAGGTGCGCCGGTGGCCCCGTATTTCAGCTTCATCGCGCACGCCTCCCAAAGACATGCGGATAAACTTCCTGCCCAACGATCGGGCGATGGATTTCCCCAGGGAGGTCTTTCCGGTTCCCGGAGGGCCGACAAAGCAGAGAATCGGTCCCTTCATGTCCGGCTTGAGCGTGCGCACCGCAAGATACTCCACAATCCTTTTTTTAACCTTCTCCAGGTCATAGTGGTCCTCATCCAGCACCTTTTGCGCCAGCTCGATGTCAAGATTGTCCGGGGTGGCAACCGCCCAGGGCAGCTCAATCAGCCAATCGAGATAGGTCCGGGAAACCGTGTATTCGGCGGCTGCCGGGGACATTTTGGAAAGCCGGTCCAGTTCCTTCTCGGCAACGGCGCGCACCTCCTCGGGCATCCGCGCCTTGCCGATCTTCTCCTTCAGCTCCCGGCCCTCAACCGCACGCTCGTCATCTTCACCCAGCTCGCGCTGGATGGCCTTCAGCTGTTCCCGCAGATAATAGTCGCGCTGGTTTTTGTCCATCTCCTTTTTGAGCTCACCCTGAATCTTGCTCCCCAGCTCAAGCACCTGGAGTTCCTTGTTCAGAATGCCGTTCACCCGCTCCAGCCGCTTTTTAATGTCTATCAGCTCAAGGATCTCCTGTTTCTCGGCTACGCTGATGTTGAAATTAGCCGCGATCATGTCGGCCAGGGTGCGCGGATCGTCCATGTTCATGACGATGAAGCCCACTTCCGAGGGTATGTTGGGGGACAGCTCGACCGCCCGCTGAAAGAGATTTTTAATGCTCACCATCAGGGCATCGGTTTCAACGCTCCGCTCATACGCTTCGTCGATGACCTCGATCCTCGCCTGAAGGTAGGGCTCGCTCTGGGTGTACTCACCGATGCGGATGCGGGACTGTCCCTGCACCAGCACGCTCATGTGCTCGTCCTTGAGCTTCATCATCTTGGCAATGC
>CAZWCD010000234.1:1801-3253 GCA_964632275.1 uncultured Thermodesulfobacteriota bacterium | reverse complement strand
GAGCAATGTAACAGTAGCTATGAATGGGGCTGTTTGACAAATTGAAAATATCAATGAAGATCATCTTCCCCTATTGAAATTATAAATAGATGCGGCGGTATCATTCGTGCTAGTGTAGTATGTCCGGCGCTTCAGTACCTAAGCAGCAGAGGCGGCCGCGCAATCCTTGCCGATGGCGGTGTTTTCAATCATGCAGATAAATGGAGTGAATGCAAAGAGGAATGGCCTGCGATTACCCTCTCGTCTTGGAAAAGGGCGATGGTGGACCACACTGGCTATCGTGGCATGCTCCTGGCAGTGTGTAACGTGCGCGGTGGATCATCTCACTGAGGCAAACGGGATCAAAATACCTCCCCGGGGGCATTTATACCATGGCGTGCATGCCGCTTTGTCCGGCCCCGCCGGGATAATGGTTGATCCGGATACGGTCATTTCATACGAGCAGACGGTCGGCAAGACGGCAGCCTGGATTGATTTTACCAACGACTGGTCTTCCGACCGGAAGTTTCCCGCTGCAACCGCGCAATGGATACGAAACAAAGGAAGCGTGCCGTACATCCGGCTAATGCTTCCGGGCGACCCGCCGGACAAATCTCAGAGCAACGGCTTGATGCTTGACACGATCATCACGGGTGCACTTGATGCGGAAGTGCGCAGGTGGGCACGGGAGGCGCGGGATTTCGGCACGCCGCTGTTTGCTGAATTCGGCACGGAGATGAACGGGGAATGGTATGCCTGGAACGGCCGGTGGAACGGTGGTGCGGACATGAGCGGCTACGGTGATCCGCTGATCCCCGACGGACCCGAGCGGTTCCGTGATGCCTGCCGCCACCTCATCATGCTGATGCGCCAGGAAAGAGCCCGGAACATTGCCTGGGTGTTCCACGTTAACTATACCGATTACCCGGCGGAACCATGGAACCGCTTCGAAAACTATTATCCCGGCGCTGATGTTATTGACATGATCGGGGTAAGTGTGTACGGCGCGCAGACCCCGCTGGGCGATGAATGGCCCGAATTCAGCGAGCTGCTTGATGTGATGTATCCGCGCATCATTAAACTGGCGCCGGGAAAGCCGATACTGGTCAGCGAGTTCGGCGTTACGCGGGACAACCCGCGGGGAAGCCAGTCGCAATGGGCGCAGCGCGCGCTGACCGGCCTGCTTAACAACCGCTGGCCGGGCATCATCGGTTTTGCCTGGTGGAACAAGGCCTGGCAGAATGACGGCAACCCGCACCATGATTCATCCATGCGGGTGCAGGATAACCCTGCGCTTGCGGCGGTCTTCCGGGAACTGGTAGGTGACAATCCACGGGTGCTTGGAACGATTGAGTGGGTTCACCGGGTGCCCCGGTGACCGGCAAAGGGCGGATGAACAGTATGGCCAGGGCTGTGAACATGCGAAGGCTTATGTGTATCGCCGCATCAATGGGATGCGCCTTGCTTGCTGTT
>CAZWCD010000234.1:0-1701 GCA_964632275.1 uncultured Thermodesulfobacteriota bacterium | reverse complement strand
GCTACTACCAGAGCGGCAACCTCCGCGAAAGCGCACGCTATGTAAATGACCTTCTGCAGGGAATGAGGAGTGAATACTACCAAAGCGGCAAGCTCAAAAACGAAACCACCTATAAGGGCGGCAAGAAGGAGGGGGTGTCCCGATCGTACCACGAAGGCGGTAACATCGCGTCTGAACACACGTATAAGAACGACCTGCTGGAAGGAACGGGCAGGGAATACCATGTCAGCGGAAACCTCGCCGCGGAATACCGGTACTGGAACAACCGGTGCGATGGGCCGGCTCAACTCTTTTATGAAAGCGGCAACCTGCGAAATGCGTACACCTATGAGCGTGGACTCATTGAAGGCGTATTTAAGGAATATTATGAAAGCGGCAACCTGAAGGCAGAGCAGAGGTATAAGCAGGGAAAACCCTCCGGACCGTGGAAGGAATATTATGAAAGTGGCAACCTGATGTCGGAAGGTGCGTATACCGATGGCAGCCTGCACGGCGCGGTGACGACATATTATGAGAACGGGGTGGTAAAGCTGATTGAGCGGTACGAAAGCGGAAGAAAAATGCAGGTTAAAACCTTTGATCCGCAGGGCCATCTGGAACCAGGCCCTCAGTAGCCACTCGATTAGGCATCACTCAAGATCGGCAAATCGCTAGCAGGCTGTTGAAAAACACCCATCCCTTGCGTTACGCTCATCCTTCGTCACTGCCTGGCTGAGCGCTCCCTGGCCGCGCTCGGGCAAGGCGGCCAAGCCGGCGTACTTGCATGTGCGCCCCATTCCTTAAGGATTTCGCGTGCCTTGCATCTGGATGTTTTTGCACCGCCTGCGGAAAACTACTTTTTCAACAAGCTGCTAGACAAAAGGCGAAAATTTTATTACAACCTCAATGGCCGTTTCATACAGCAGGCACAGGTTCGGCAACCGCCATCATACCCGGGAACGTTATCCTCACATGGGCTCATTGCATAATCGCTATCTGTATTTCCATCATGTGTTCATTGCTGCCTTTCTATTTGTTCTGTCCTGCCATGCGGTGTTCGCGGAACCGCCCGCCGGTCCAACTGTCTCATTTCCCGCTGCGAGCACGCTTGACAGTAAGGCATATGAGGGAAAAAACCTGCTGCTGTTCTTCTACTCGATTGACGATAGCCGGGTTGATGAGGCGGTGGGATTGATGAAGGAACTCTACGCAATCCGGAATGGTTATAATTTTGACCTGGTGGGCATTGCCGTTCCTCCCGACCCGCTCGAAGCGTTGCAGCAGTACAATCAGAACCACAGCATTCCGTTTCCCGTGTACCTGGATCACGACAGGCAGCTTTATGCGCAATTCAAGATGGCGGGGGGGTTGGGTTTTTACCTCTATGACAGGCAGGGCAGACTGATGGCCAGCAGGATGGGCACTGTTATTCCGCGGGAAAACAGCCTTGCGGACAACTGGCGGGCCTACGCGAGCGAATATTTGAGAATCCCGTACATTCCGGGGGATGAACCGATCCTGGGAATCAAACCCCCGGCGCCTCTCTTTAAAGGAAGCACCATCAACGGCAGCGTCATTGACATTAATGAAGTGTGCCTGGCCGGACCGGTCATTATCCTGTTTTTTTCTCCGGGCTGCAGCCACTGCCAGGATGAGCTGGCATTTTTAAACAGCCTGTACAGTGCAGGCGAACTGCAGGGAAAATGCCAGCTCATCCTGGCA
>CAZWCD010000233.1:0-3267 GCA_964632275.1 uncultured Thermodesulfobacteriota bacterium | reverse complement strand
TTTGCTCGTTAAAAATCCGCCGCCGATGCACCGGCGATACCCTTCAGATGACAGGTATCATTGAGAAGGGTGAGGCAGTAGCTTCCATCATCATATATAAATCGGTTCAAGGCGCAGGTGTCCTGTTTCACCCGCCAGAAGCAGGAGAGATCAATTCCCAGGACGCCGCACAGCATGACCTTGGTGACAACCCGGTGGGAGACCAGCGCGATGGTTTTCCCCGGGTTGCTGTCCATGGCGCGCTCAAGCGCGGCCATTGCTCGTTTCTGCACCGTGAGCAAATTTTCGCCGCGGGGAAAGGTCACCAGCTGTGGATCGGTCAGCCAGGTGCGGTAGAGGTCAGGGTGCTCCTTGATAACTTCATCTTTCGACATCCCCTGCCAGAGGCCGAAATCAATATCGTTCAATCCATCCTCCGTCCTGACCGCAATCCCCCTTCCTTCCGCCAGCGCCTGCGCGGTTTCAAGGGCCCGGGCAAGAGGACTTGCATAGAGCGCATCAATGGGAATCTCTGCGAGGGCTTGCCCGGCAGCGCGCGCCTGGGCCAGCCCGGTCTGATTGAGCGGCACGTCTATTGTTCCCCGAAAGACCTGCTCCTGATTCCAGTCAGTGTCACCGTGTCTGATAAGGATTACCGTTACCATTTTTCCCCTTGCCAGAACCATGATAGTAGGTTAATACAACAGGCATCCAGCCGGTTCCCAGGCGGTATCATAAATCAAAGCGCGCAAGGACCACAAGCTTTTTTCATGAACATTGCCTTTATTTCAGACCTTCACGTGGACAGCTCGCCCCAGTGCTTTTCAGTGCTTAAGGATCTTGCCCGTGAACTCACCGTGATGCGGCCGGATGTGTTTATCATTGCCGGGGATATCGCCGCCAGTACGACTCTTTTCGAACAAGCGCTTCGAGCGTTTGCCGGTCTCCCCTGTCACAAGCTGCTGGTCGCCGGCAATCATGATATCTGGGTTGATTCTCCGGCCAGTTTACAGCAGGGCATTCACAGCGGGGTGAAATATGATGAGATTCTTCCCGGCATTTGCGAGCGGAACGGATTTAGCTTCCTCGGCGCCGTGCCCCGGGTAATCGAAGGTGTGGGATTTGCCGGAACCATCGGCTGGTATGACTATAGCTTGCGAAACAAGGCGTATGACGGCACCTTTTCCCTGGACGCCTATCGCGCCAAACACTACGGCGAGCGCTTTACCTGGAACGATCTCAAGTTCGCCCGCTGGATGGATGGCGGCGGCGCGCGGCTAAAAAGTGATGAAGAGGTGGCTCGGGAAATGGAGGCGTCGCTCGGGAAGCAGCTTGATCAGCTCACCCGGCAGGGCATCACCCGGACCGTGGCGGTGACCCACCATGTTCCCTTCCGCGAACTGATTCTCTATCCCAACCTGCTCCCCTTCGACTTTTTCAGCGCCTACATGGGCAGCGAGGGCCTCGGGGCGGTTATCGCGTCCGACCCGGCCGTCCGCCAGGTCATCTGCGGGCACAGCCATATTAAAAGCTCCGTGGCCATGGAGCGATTCACCGCAATGAAAAGCCCCCTGGGATACTACCGGGAATGGCGCACGGCCAACCGGGCACAGCTGCTCAAGGAACGCCTCTCCTGCGTGGAGCTGCCGTCCCCCGGCCAAGCACAAGCGCACCAATAACCTTTCACCGGAGAAGTGTATGGCCGACAAACAGTTCGAAGACATGATGCGGAAAAAAGTTGAGATGGACCGGATGGTCACCGAACGGGATGCCATCGCATTCTGGCATGCGAAGCTGCGGGAGATCCAGAACGAGCAGACCCTGGCGTCGCTGCAGATTAAGCTCAAGGAGATCATCCGCACCATGGACACCAGGATGGGCTTTCTTGAGCGGGAACGGAAAAAGATGTAAGCCACAATGATGAAAATATTCGCATTCATTGTTATCCTCTGCGGCAGCGCGCTGCTGCTGCTCTTTTTGTTCCATCGCTCAGTCATCTACCACCCTCATAAGATTGACCGGCAGTTTCGTTTCCCCCCGTATGTTTTGGGACTCGAAGAGGTATTCATCACCTGCGATGACGGATGCGTCATCAACGGTCTGTTCGTTCCCGGCAGGGCGAATAAGCCGACCGTGTTGATTTTCCATGGTAATGCCGGGAACATAACCCACCGGGATTTTCTCCTGCGCGAGTTCAGCCGCCTCGGGTGCGCGGTGCTTCTTATCGATTATCACGGATACGGCAAGAGCGATGGCACGCCGACTGAGCAAAACCTCTATGGCGATGCTCGCGCTTCCCTGGAGTGGCTGGCGACGCACAAGAAGGTATTGCCGGACCGGGTGGTGCTCTATGGGGAATCGCTGGGGTGCGGCGTCGCCATTGAACTCGCCACCCGTCACCGGTTCCGCGGCATGGTCCTGGTGACCGCATTCAGGAACCTGGCATCTGTCGCGGGGTATCACTTCCCCTTCAACTGGTTTCCCGTGAGCCTCATCCTAAAAGATAGATTTGATAATCAGGCCAAGATTGCGCGTGTGCACGCGCCCCTGTTCCTGCACGGCACCGCGGATGAAATTGTTGATGTACATGACAGTGCCGCGCTGTATGAACTGGCCAACCCTCCCAAGCAAAGACATCTTTTCGCGGGGGCTGACCACAATGGCCTGCCGTTTCATGATCCCGGCTCATACTGGTCAATCATCGGGGAATGGCTGGAACAAGCAGAGGGGAAGTAAGCTAAAAAATAGAAAGCAGAGGTGAAGAAGATTGAAACTTCCTGCACCTCTGCTCTTGCGCGAAAGAACTCTTTGACTAGAGAATTTGAAATATGCAGCCGACAATCTGAAGCACGTTGCCGATAATCCCGCCAATGTCTATCTGGATGATGGCCCTGGCCAGGTCAACAATATTAGATACGAGGCAGCTTACAAAATCACCGACATCAGCCGGCAGCACCGCCGGGTCGCCTTCAAGAACTTCAAGACCCCCTGACGTTGCCGCCACCATCAGTTCTTCCCCGTTGATGGAGAGGAGAAAGGGCACATCCAGCCCGATCCCCGCGTCCGGAAAACCGATGAGGACATCATTGCCCCGCAGGTTGGGAATGTAAAGCGCCCGGCGTATATCATCGCCGCGTGACAATACCACTGCATCCGTCTCCACCCCGGCCGCCGACAGAAGCATCTGCGTCACCCCGGGCTGCATCGCACATCGACCGGGTGCAGCACCCGCCGGCAGTGCGATACACACGAGCAAGACCGCACAAAAAGCCCCCGCCACCATCGACC
>CAZWCD010000232.1:1270-3277 GCA_964632275.1 uncultured Thermodesulfobacteriota bacterium | reverse complement strand
TTGTCCGCGCCGATCAAAAGGGTCTTCGGCTGCGGGTTGCCTTCCAGGACGACGGAAATGGAAAGGGGAGGGGCATCAAGGCCGAACTGGGCGAGGTCGGCGGGATTGTCCCCCACCGGATCGGTTTCAACCACGTTAATGATGCTGAGGATGATATCGTTTATCGCCCCCTCGCCGCCCCTGATGCTCGAGGGTTCCTTCATCCACCACACGCCGTCCTCTTTCCCGTAAACAATAGTGGTGCCGTCTTTGAAAAGGGTCACCTTTTTGAACTCATCCGGCTGGTAGGGAAACAGCTGGATGTTCCGCCATTCGGCCTGCTTCTTCCGCTCGTCCGCGAGCTTCTTCTCCGCGCCTCCCCGTATTTCAAAGACGTACAGGTAGCCGATTAAAACCATCAGCCCCAGAAGCAGCAGTAAGGTTTTTCCCCAGTTCATGGACTATACCGGAATGTTGCCGTGCTTTTTATACGGCCGGCTTTCCTTCTTGTTGACGATGGATTCGAGCGCTCTGATGAGGGTGGGCCTGGTATCACTGGGCCTGATCACCGCATCAACGTAACCGCGCGAAGCGGCGATGTACGGATTGGAAAAAAGCTGGCGGTACTCGTTTATTTTTTCCTCCCGCTTGGCCTTGGGATCGGCCGCTTCCTTGATCTCCCTGCGGTGAATGATGTTGGCCGCTCCTTCCGCGCCCATGACCGCGATTTCGGCATTCGGCCAGGCAAAGACAAAGTCGGCGCCGAGATGGCGGCTGCACATGGCGATGTAGGCGCCGCCGTACGCCTTGCGGGTGATCAGGGTGAGCTTGGGTACGGTGGCCTCGGAATAGCACCAGAGCAATTTTGCCCCGTGGCGGATGATGCCCGACCACTCCTGGTCGCGGCCGGGCAGGTAGCCGGGCACGTCGGTAATGGTCAAGAGCGGGATGTTAAAGGCATCGCAGAAACGGATGAAGCGGGTGGCCTTGTCGGAGGCGTTGACATCAAGGCAGCCGGCCAGAAACTTGGGCTGGTTGGCGATGATGCCGATGGTGCGCCCGTTGAGGCGGGCAAAGCAGACCACGATATTGGGGGCAAAGCGCTGATGCGGCTCAAAATAGGCGCCGTTATCCACCAGCGAGGTGATGACATGCTTTATATCATAGCTCCTGCGCGGATCATCGGGAATGAGCGTGTCAAGTTTGGTATCGGTCCGCGCCGGGTCATCGCCGGTCATGATTACCGGCGGCGCCTCCCGGTTGCTGGAAGGCAGATAGCTCAGCAGCGTCCGTATGGACTTGATGGCATCCGCGTCGTCTTCGCAGGCAAAGTGGGCGACGCCGCTCTTGGTATTATGGGCTATGGCGCCTCCCAGGTCCTCCTGGCTGATTTCCTCACCGGTAACCGCCTTGATTACATCAGGGCCGGTGATGAACATGTAGCTGGTTTTCTTGACCATGAAAATCCAGTCGGTCATGGCCGGTGAATATACCGCGCCGCCGGCGGTCGGCCCCATGATGGCGGTGATCTGCGGGATCACGCCGGAAGCGGCGGAGTTTCTGAAAAAGATCTCCCCATAACCGGCCAGGGCATCAACCCCTTCCTGGATGCGGGCGCCGCCTGAATCATCGATGCCGATGATGGGCGCCCCTGCCTTGAGGGCGAGATCCATCACCTTGCATATCTTCTTGGACTGCATTTCGCCCAGCGTCCCCGCCCGCGAGGTGAAATCCTGGGAGAAGGCGAACACCGTCCGCCCGTCAATCAGTCCATGGCCGATAACAACCCCGTCAGCCGGGATTGTCGTGTCAGGCATGTCAAAGTTGACACAGCGATGGGTGACGAACAGATCCAGCTCCCTGAAGCTGCCCGCATCAAACAGCAGTTCCATCCGTTCCCGGGCGCTCAGCTTGCCCTGTTCATGCTGTTTGGCAATGCCCTTTTCTCCGCCCATCTGTTTGAGTTTTGATTCTCGTTTCTGCAATTCATTCATGCTGTCCGCAATGCTTCCCATGCGCTTTCTCCTT
>CAZWCD010000232.1:0-1170 GCA_964632275.1 uncultured Thermodesulfobacteriota bacterium | reverse complement strand
ACGGTGATCGCCTGGAGGCACTTGTTGTCGCGGCAGGCGGATTTGCGGTGATTGTAGGCCGAGACGCAGGGGCTGCATAAAAAGTCGGCGTAGAGCGCCTCGACATGGTCGCCCAGCGGCTTGTAGCAGACCGGCGTTTCCGGACCGAAGAAGACCAGCGTCTTTATGGCGGTCAGCGAGGCCAGGTTGGGCGGGCCGGAATCGTTGCTTACCAGCAGGTGGGCGATGTTGTACAGGTCGACCAGCTCCCGGAAGGCGGTTTCCCCCGCGAGGTTGATGCACCGGCTGTTCCTGAGTGCATTGCAGATCATCAGGGCGTCTCGTCTCTCCGATCGGCTGCCGGTGATCACCAGGTACACGGAGGGATGCTGCAATAGGCGCCGGGCGAGTGCGATATAGTTTTCCACCGGCCAGCGCCTCAAGGGGAGCAGCTCGCTCCCGTTGGGATTGATCACCACAACGGTGTGGCGCGGGTCGAAGCCGGGGCAGATGCCCCTGAGCTTGGCAAGCATCCGCTCCCGTTCCTCGGCGGTTGAGACGATGCGGGGAATCTTAATATCCTGCTTCCCTGCTTTAATTTTGCCCAAAGGAACATCACCGGGATCCCGGTTCAATGCGTACGCGAGGGAAAGAAAGTTGAGGCTGACGTGCTTGAGGTGGTTGTAGACAACCCGGTGGGTATGCAGGCTTCCCCGGTAGAGCCCCTCCATGTGAAATTTGTTGAACCCCACCCGGATGGGGGCGCCGGTGAGGCGGCATATGATTGCGCTCACCCGCGAGAACAGCTCAAAATCAAGCACCGCGTCAATGTGCTTTCGGCGCACGGCAATGAGCATGCGCAGCGTGCTTGAGAACAGGGCGGCCAATGATGTTGAGCTGATGGTGAAGATGTCGGATTCGGGAACGCTGCCGAGCAGTGATATGCTCTCCTTCATCTCCTCGAAGATGACATAATGAAGCTCGGCGCGGGGAAAGAGCTCTTTCAGCTTGAGCTGGGCGCTGTAGCCCAGCAGCACCGCTCCGCGCTCGGAGATCTGGACAATGAGAATCTTTTGTATCTGATCAGGCGAGCTTTTTCGGGCAAACGGCCTGAGCAGCCGCTCTACCGCCGAGAGCGCCAGGCACAGGGGAACTCCCAGCCACTTGTCAACGAAGCGCATGAAATCAGGA
>CAZWCD010000231.1:0-3293 GCA_964632275.1 uncultured Thermodesulfobacteriota bacterium | reverse complement strand
CGTCTCCGGGTGCCTCATCATCATAAATCGTCGATGCGTGAGGATTATGGCAGGTCGCGCAATCAGGCCCGCCCGGCGAATTATGGGGGCTTGCGTTCCACTCTTCCCATTCCTGGCGCTGCAGCACGAGGTTGCCATCAGCGGCAATCACACCGTCCGCCTCTTCGACACCGTTGAACTGCGGACCGGTAATGTGGCACAGCTTACATGCCGCCCTGGCGTTTTCAAGCGGCGGCTTTGTTTCCGCCGGACTGGTGGCATGGTCTTCGGACGGACCGTGGCACGCTTCACAGCCAATGTTCGGTTCAACCCACTGTCCGCGGAATCCGGGAAGGCCAAACAGTTCCGCATCATCAGGCGTGGAGCCGAACACAAATTTTTCAGGCGCTTCCGGTACGCCGGGCGCGAAGGCAGGATACACCGGCGCACCATTGTCAACCACGTTGAGTTTGAACTGGTGGCCGGACTCGCTGAAGGTCGTGTAAATTTCTCCGTGGCAGTTCTTGCAGGTTCCGGTCCGGGCAAATCCGGTCGGGAGCGGTTCCCCCGCAGCGGCAAACCCGGTAGCATGGCATCCTCCGCAATCATAGGTCTTGGGGTCCTGCTGCTGAGCCTCGTACGGCACCCACTGGGCATCAGTCCCGAAAAGTTCGTTGGCCAGGTTATACTGGGTTTTCACCTGGTCAACCCCATCGGTCGCGATAAAGCCGTTCTCATCCATGAACAGGGCCTTCCAGCCATAGCCGCCAATCACGTAGACGGTTTCTTTCTGACAGCCCTGCCCCGCAATCACAACGACTGCCAACAACAGACACATCAGCGGTAATCCCATACGGCAATTGTTTTTCATGTGCGTTCTCCCCTTGCCATGAGCAGCTTTAATTATGTAAAATATTTGATTTCCCACTTAGAGTAGCTTAAAATAACTGCTTCTAATATTCAAGCATAAAAATGCTTCGGGACGGCATGGATAAAAGCATAGTTTGCGGATGCATCCGTGTCCCGGTAATGGAATACAACCCCTTTGCAGGGCGGCAAGTTATTTATTTTAAACCTATTTTCCCTGCTAAGCGTATGTAAGATAAAGCCGGCAGCCGATATAGTCCTCTGCCCCGATTGCGAAACAGCCTCTTTCCTGTTATAGTATCGTAATCTCAATAATTGATGGGGAGCATATGAAACATTTTACTTGTATCACGGCGCTTGCGTTACTTGCCGGCTGTATGGTCAGTTCCTCATTCGCAGCTGAATACCGCACCGACTTTTTAGAACCCGGCAACCCGGGAGGCGTTTCGGAAAGTCTCAAAACCTTTGATGACGGGTGGACGGTTGGCGTCGGAGAAACCTTTGCAATCGATATCTGGGCGGTCGATATCCCTGAAACAATTATATCCAGCGGTTTTGAGATGTTTTACAATCCGGCCCAGACGCGTTTGGTGAGCGCTGAAGCATATGATGGTGATGCAGATGGTTCACAGGGAAATCCTGTTCCTTGCTGTCCAGGGTTAGCAGGTCCTTGGGATCCATCGATGACCAGTCAAATAACAGAGCCATCCGGTCCAGGCTCATATGCACTGATACTTGGACAGTTGGGTTGTGCAAAACCGGACGCGGGCGGCGATGCTATCATAGCGAAGGTAACCTTTAAATGCCTGGCAGCCGGCAGTAGCGATATTTCGGTCCGGGGAATAGACGGTTTCGATACAACGGTGGGATGCAACAGTGCTTTTGTTTACGATCCACAAATGGGGATTCAGTCCATCACCATATCGCAGGAGGGGTCGGGAACGTCAACTACCACCACCATTTCCTCCTCAACCACGACGACATCGGCAGTCATCTCATCATCCACCACCAGTTCATCAACACCTGCCACGACAACCGTCAAGCGATGTCTGTCCGAGTCACTCTACGGCGGAAATGCAGAAGAGACACGACTCCTGCGGACTTTCCGCGACACGGCGTTAAGCAGGACCGCCGAAGGCCGTGAACTGATAACCCTGTATTATCTGTGGAGCCCTGCCATCGTGAGCGCCATGGAAGGAGATGAGGAGTTTAAAGCCTGGGTCAAGGAACTGCTTGATGACTCCCTGCCCATGATACAAGAGGCGGTGGAATAGAAACCGATCAACCGGCGGCAGCGGGTCGCAACCCCTGCCGGGCGCACTCAGAAAAAAGCACCTGCGGTTCGGGCAGGTGCTTTTTTGTTGCCGATGGTGCAAATCATCTATCAGGAAGGGACGACCCCTTAATCACAACCGGATTTCCCAGCCGTGCTTGCGCCGATAGGCTAACCAATACACAAAACCGACCATGAACGAACCGCCCACGATATTACCCAGGGTCACGGGAATAAGATTGACAAAGAAGCAGTTATACCAGGTGAGGTTGGGAAAATCTGCTGCTGTTTTCCCAATAGCCTGCCAAATTGCCGGAGGAAGCCAGCTCTTGGCTAAAATGGCACCGGGTATGTAGTACATGTTGGCAACGGAATGCTCAAATCCGCAGGCGACAAAAGCGGTGACGGGGAAGATAATGGCAAGGATTTTATCGGTGGTGCTTCGGGCGCCCATGCACATCCAAACCGCGAGGCAAACGAGAGCGTTGCACATGATGCCCAGCGCAAACAAGTCCACAAAAGGTTTGCTGCACTTGGCATGCGAAATGGTAAGGGCGTTCAGCCATATAATGCCCTGGCCAAACATATACCGTCTGCAGAGCAACATGATATAGACCGTTGCGATTGAGCCGACAAAATTCCCGAAGTAAACAATTATCCAGTTGCGCAGGAGCTGGCGGACGGTTACCCTGCCACTGACAAAGGCCATGATAATGAGGACATTGCCGGTAAAAAGTTCGGCTCCCGCTACTACTACCAGAATCAGGCCAAGGCAGAAGGCGAGCCCTCCCAGCAGTTTACCTAAGCCAAAATAAACATGCCCTTCAGCACCTGCTGTTACGGTTGTGGAAAAAACAGCAGCCAGTGCGATAAAAGCACCTGCAAGGATAGAAAGCACAAACAGTGTCCAGAAATCAAGATTGGCCTTGGTAACGCCAACATTCTCCGCCTGCTCGGCTATTTTAGGTGGTGGAAATGCATCGATACTTGCCAGTGGGTCATTATTGCTCATACGTGCAAACTCCTCGTTCTTTTTTTCCGCACACACAATGCGGAAAAGGTTTATGGATGTAAGGCTTCTCTCTGACCTATAAAGACATCCGCGCAGCCGCCATCCTTTGCATGAAGCTGCCAACCGGATGATAACACGTTTCCGCCGGCGTATGGTCAGGCG
>CAZWCD010000230.1:0-3310 GCA_964632275.1 uncultured Thermodesulfobacteriota bacterium | reverse complement strand
AAACGGCGTGTACGTGGGAAGAATCTGGTACACCTACCCCATCAACGGCATCAAGGCCGGCGATTTCACCGCCACGGTGGTGGGGGATTCTTTCATGATCCGGGACGGGCGACTGGCTGAGCCGCTACAGCCCAACAGCGTGCGCATCGACGACAGCATCAACTCGGTGTTACACCGGATTATGGCCATTGAAGACAAAAGAACCGGCATCGTTCTCTGGGCGGCGGATGAAATGTTTTACGCTCCGCACATGGCGATTGACGGTCTCACCCTCTCCGCCATAGGGGCGGCATCCTGACCGCTCCGGCCGTCAGCATCGTTACCTGAGACCCATGGAAAGGAGGTGACCACCCCGCACCAGTACCGCGCACCGTTACCGGAACCATCCTTCATCATTCATACACCGCAAGGAGAAACCAATGGATCCCAAAGCCCTGTTTAAATTAAGTTATGGCCTGTACACCGTCACCTCAAAAAAGGGAAGCAGCATAAACGGCCAGATCGCCAATGCCCTGATCCAGGTCACCGCGGAACCTCCCGCCCTGGCCATCGGCTTGAATGTTAAGAACCTCACCAATGAATTCATTAAAGAGAGCAAGGTCTTCGGCGTATCCATCCTCGCCCAGGACACCCCGCTCAATTTCATCGGCCAGTTCGGTTTTAAGTCAGGGAGAGAAAGCAATAAATTTGATCAGGTGAACTTCAAGACCGGGATTACCGGCGCCCCGCTCATCCTGGATCATTCCCTGTCGGTGCTGGAGGCAAAGGTTACCCACAGCATGGAGGTGGGCACCCACACCATCTTTGTGGGCGAGATCGTCGGCGCAGAGGTTCTCAAAGAGGGTGAGCCGATGACCTATGCCTACTATCACCAGGTAAAGCGCGGCACCACTCCCAAGACCGCCCCGACCTACCGGAAAGAAGAGACCGCGGCAGCCGCCCTCCCCCGCCATCAGTGCACCATTTGCGGGTACATCTATGATCCGGCACAGGGTGACGCCGATAACGGAATCGCGCCGGGCACCGATTTTAAAAATCTTCCTGCCGGCTGGACCTGCCCGGTCTGCGGCGCGGGCAAAGACCAGTTCAAGCAGCTGTAAGCCAGTGTGACGCACCTTCCCTTGTATCAACCGGACGGGGCGCGTATCTGCCCCCGTCCGCCGTTTTGCAACCGTATTGTGAAAAAAAAGCACCGCCCACTTGCGCCCCTGCCCCTGAATCTGGTAGCATAGATACAGAGGAAACAGCCGGGTTGCGCATGAATGCAAATTTCCTGCCTCCAACACCTGCGGCGACAGCCAATCCCGTGCGCATGGGCAGCGTGGGCGGTTTATGTGGCCCCATTCATACCGGCCATCGCAAGGCGGCTGAAGCCGCGCGAAATGCCCTGCACAACCGCAACAACCACCCATAACCCAAGAGGAGGAACGGACATGTCACACACACTGACCTGGGAAACGGACATGAACAATGCCCTCGCCAAGGCACGGGCACAGGGCAGGCAGGTGCTGCTTGATTTTTTCAACCCGGGGTGAATCGGCTGTCAGCAAATGGATGCAGTTACGTATCCCGACAAGAAGGTTTCCGAGTTCATTCTGCAGAATCTGATTGCCCTCCGCATGCCATCTGATGTAAAACCATACGCCGATGATTTCAAGGTAACCTGGACCCCGACATTGATCGTGCTTGACCAGGATGGAAAAGAGCATCACCGCACGGTTGGATTTCTTCCCCCGGAAGAATTGATACCCGCATTGATGCTGGGCATGGCCAGCACCTGCTTTGAACAGCAAAAGTTTGCCAACGCCCTTGCCATCCTCCAGGACATTCTGGACCACCACGCCACAAGCGACGCAGCGCCTGAAGCGATGTTCCTGAAGGGCGTCGCCGGGTATAAATACACCCATGACCCCAAACCCCTCAAAGAGGCATATGAACAGCTATCAGCACAATACCCGTCAAGCGAGTGGACGAAACGGGCGTATCCCTACAGACTGCTCTAGCAGGGATCGGTCGCGCGGCACAATGGCGGGCGGGCGGCGCCGATGACGTGCCGGGTCCTGATATTCTATCACTCCGCATCGGGCAACACCCAGCGGGTAGCCGCAACCATTGCTGCCGAACTGGCCGATCGCGGCATCGAAGCGGCGCTCAGAAGCATCGCGTCGCGGCCTGACACGTCCGATCTTGCTGCCTATGACCTGGTTGGGTTCGGCTGTCCGGTAATGGGCTTCAGACCTTCGTTTGCATTGACCCGGTTTATTCAGTCACTGCCGGTGCAGACGCACCTGCCGGCGTTTTTCTTTACCACCTCTGCCGGCATGCTTGCCAACGCGCCGTGGATGCTCGCCGCAGGCTTACAGGAGCGCGGCTTTGCGGTGACGGCTCACCGGCATTTCCGGGGCGAGATAAGCTGGCCCATCGCCCGGTCAGCCGGACTTATTATAAGCCGAGGGCTGCCCGATGACCGGCTGCTTCCTTCCATACGCGCTTTTGCAGGTACTCTGGCGGAGCGTGACGCCAGCCATCAATCCGGCAACCCGGTTCGATCGATCACCGTATCCCGCTCATGGCTGAACCCTTTTTATTACCTTTCGCTCATAAACAGCCCTCCCAAACTGCGCATGATGATGGGAACAAAATGCATCGATACGACGAGGTGCACCAGGTGCGGGTTGTGCGCTGAACAATGCGCGGCAGGCGCCATTTCGTTGTCCCCCTACCCCGTCTTCGGAAGCAATTGTGATGGCTGCTGGGGATGTTATAACATCTGCCCCGCCGCAGCCATTACAACCATTGTCGGGACACGCGGCCGCTATCACCATTTCAAATAATCATGGATTGTTTATGTCATGAGAAGATTTCATTTTCATCCAATACGTCTGCTACCTATTGTTTTATAATATTTATTTACTAATAGTTTGATAATCATAGCTATAGTATATCAAGGAAAATTTACTTACTTTTTCATAGGTAGTGATTAAACAATGGCATAAATTTATCTTGACATAAATTGGTACTGTAATATAGATATATATTAGATATATATTGAGAAAAGCCGTTTATTGCCATAACGACTGATTCGAGCGTACGGTACAGTAAAGATCATTCTCGTAAGTTTTATTGTGCTGTAATAGCAATACAAACAGTAGAAGAGCACATTATTTTTTTGTTATAAACCTTCCAAGCTGTTAATTACCAAGTAAAGAAAAGATTTCTTATCCGAAGGGGTGGTGCTGCAAGCCGTATTGACGCATCAATTATTAAAATCTAATCCATGGAGGTTGATTATGAAAAAGGCTTCAATTGG
>CAZWCD010000229.1:0-3351 GCA_964632275.1 uncultured Thermodesulfobacteriota bacterium | reverse complement strand
TGGCGTTTTCCACCGCTGCCCGTACATCAGCTGCCAGCTTAAAGTTGGCCTCCATGCAGGCATCTTTAACCTTCTCGACAATGTCCCCGTACCGGATGGCTTTCATGCAGTTCTCTGGATGGCTAGAGGGCGGAACAAACGGCTCGCCGGCTAGCCTACTGAACAACTGACTGTCCCAATGGCCCGCTGACTCGCTCGCTGGCCCGCTTACTTACAAATCTGTGCTAACATAGCGTTCCTTGGGTGTCAAACACTTTTTGGAAATGGCCATCATTGTATCCAAATGTAGGGGCGACCGGCCGGTCGCCCTCATGAATCAGATGTCATGTCCGTGGTACGGAAGGAAGGTGTGAAGGCCAGCTGACTAGCCGGCTGGCTCATAAAATTTTATAGGCAGGCGGGCTGTTTCATGCTAATATTTCTCTAAAAAGTTGTTGCTGGCTGAGTTCACATACCTCAACCATACCGGAGGCAATGATGAAAGCAGGAATGACACGTATTGCACTTTTAGTAACCCTTGTGTTCATTGCTGTCGGGTTCCCCCTACTCGCTTCCGCACAGACATCCCCATCATTAGGCGTCGGCGACAGCGCGCCGGCAGACAGCGGCACGCCTGCAGAAGAAACCACCGGCGCTATGGATGATGACTGGGAGGATGACTCGGAAGAGGTGGAATATATCAGGGATCCGATCCAGCCCTTTAACCGGGCCATGTTCCATTTCAACGACAAGCTCTACTACTGGGCGCTCAAGCCGGTGGCGCGGGGCTACCGCTTCATCATGCCGCAGCGGGCGCGGGTATGCGTTCGCAAGTTCTTCTCAAACGCGGGAACCCCGGTCCGCCTGGTGAACTGCATTCTCCAGGGACGGTTGAAGGGAGCGGGAACCGAGATCGGACGATTCGTGGTTAACACCACCGCGGGCATCGCCGGTTTTTTTGATCCGGCTCAGGCCTGGTGCCGCATGAGCGAGCAACAAGCTGATTTTGACCAGACGCTGGGCACCTACAAAATGGGGCCGGTCATTTACATCAACTGGCCGCTCCTGGGTCCCTCCAGCCTGCGCGGCACCCTGGGAACAGTCGCGGACATGGCCTGTGATCCTACGACCTACCTTCTTGATACGCCCGTCAAGCTGGGCATCGCGGTTTACGAAGAGGTGAACGAGACGTCGCTCACCATCGGCAATTATGAAGGGCTGACCGAATCGGCGCTTGATCCGTATATCGCCATACGCGATGCCTACTACCAGAACCGGAAAAGCCTGGTGGAATCAAAAACAATGGATAATGTTTCAAGCGGCTGGGTAATTTCAAATATTTTCCAGTAAAGATTTGAGGCCGAGATATTCTTCATCAAGAAAGAACGCAGGGGCGTATTGCAATATGACCCTGCACCCGTCAGATGCCAATAACGTAGGGGCGACCGGCCGGTCGCCCCTACGTCATGTACACCCAGGCTATTGGGAGACAGCAGGAAAATCGCCCCTGCCTTCATTTCATTGTCTTTTGTGTCTTCTGTCCTCTGTCTTCTGACTCCTTATGCCTCTTCGTTCCGCAATCCGCAATCAACCTGCTACGCTTCCGGCATCTCGCCGTAGTGCCGGTATTCTTCGGCCACGGTGGGCAAATATTCAATCAATTGAACGAGGCTTTGAAAGGGGAAGGTCATGGTCAGCTCATCATCGGTCAGCCCCACGTACTTCCGCCAGGAAACATCACTGTAGGTGAAGGAAGGCTTCCTGGTGACGTAGGGATATTGAATGGCAAAGGGACAGGCGCCGTTTCCCCCGAATCCTGAAACCGGCTCTCCGCTCACATAGGTGTACGCCCGGTTGAGTATGTCCGCCGTCCCCGGGTTGCAGAAGATGATCACCAGGTCCGGGTCATTCACGTCCTTGAAAAGGCCGAGCTGGACCGCCGCATTGGTCTCCCCCACCTTCGGATTGATTTTTTCCATCTGCGTTTCATAGTACAGGGCGGTGGGAATATCCTTATAGCCCCGGCTCACCTCGAAATGCACCTTGACCATTTCATCCCGCTCCTCCGCATTGAGCGCCGGGGCAACGCCGGTCGCAACCACCCCGCCGGTGCAGAAGCACTGCTCCCGGTCGGTATAGAAGGTCCTGCCGTTTTTGAGCAGCTCGCCGATCTGGGCGCACATGCCCGGGAAGGCCCTCTCTTCGTATTTGGGGATGCCCGCCGGCTCGTTTTTCCATACCTTGACGGCAACCGGATCCTTCTTGATCTGCACGGTGGTCCTCAAAATGTTCAGGATCTGTTCATTGGTCATAGGGCGCCTCCACTCCGATGATTATTCAGGATGCTCAAGAGAACCTGTTGATCTCACCTCGTGTAATACCTGCTGATAGTGGGCAAGGGGAACCGCCCCTTCCACCAGAAAACGGTTGTCAACCACCACCGCCGGGATGGCCCGGATGCCGCAGCGATCCTGCGCCTGCCGCGTTTCCTCATTCACCTGCGCCTCGAAGTGCGGATCCCTCATCCCGACGGTAAATGCTTCCATGTCAAGACCCGTCTCCTGACCGATCTCCTCCAGAACCGCCAGGCTGGAAATGTCCCGGCTGTCGGTATAAAATGCCTTCATCACCGCCAGGTGAAATGTTCGCCACTCCTCCTTCCCCTGCAGTTGCGCGGCCTTGCTTGCCATGAGCGCGGGCATGCCCCATCGCGGGTACGGCCCTGACTTCCAGGGATTGAAGATGACTCCCGGTTCCGCTTCATTGGCCCGGCGGAAATGGGAGGCGATGTACTCATCGAAGGTGGTCATCCCCTCACCGCGAATGAGGTAGCTCATCCATCGCAGAGACAAGGAATCCCCCCATTCCGCTTCAAGTTTATCCAGCCGAACGGCCGCGACGTAACACCAGGGTCAGTAATAGTCGAAGTACACTTCGCAGCTGATTGGAGCGTGAGTCATGGAAGCACCATTTATATCATCAGGACAATACGGCTTTGTCATTTCGAAGGAGAGGAAGCGACTGAGAAATCTTTATAATTATAGAAGATTTCTCCCTGACGGTCGAAATGCCACCCGCAATTATGACTTGTCATTCTGCGGCTCGACCGCAGAATCCAGTTTACACTTATAAATGGATCCTGCGATCAAGTCGCAGGATGACAGCTTTTGCGTCACAGGATGACGATCTATGATGGAGGGCCATGCTCCGTCATGGCCGCCTGCTATAACTGATTGTGGTCACCAGCCTGCTATTCCAGCCTGAACAGATTCAAACCTACTTCTTCGCTATACACCCGGTCAACATCACCATCCATGATATCGATGATCACCTCGCAGGTCCCGCTCACCACCGCCGCGTTGAGGTGGCCGC
>CAZWCD010000228.1:0-3379 GCA_964632275.1 uncultured Thermodesulfobacteriota bacterium | reverse complement strand
TGCCGTGCGGGCTGTTCAGGTAGAGGTCCTCGGTAACATAGAGCAGCCTGAATTCCCCTTCCTGGCCGGTTTCCATATCCTTGCCATCGTTGGTAATGTAGCTGAGGCCGCGGTACCCGTGGCAGAAAAG
Organism: uncultured Thermodesulfobacteriota bacterium; assembly: GCA_964632275.1. Taxonomy (GTDB): domain Bacteria; phylum Desulfobacterota; class WTBG01; order WTBG01; family WTBG01; genus CAZWCD01. The sequence goes on along the minus strand of CAZWCD010000228.1, from coordinate 3,249 downwards.
GCAGTTCTCCTCATCCACCGCCCCGGATTGACCGGTGAGGCAGAACAGGCAAACCGCGGTGAGCAGCAACCCTGCTGCCGCAGGGAGGCGTCGCAACCGCTTCACCATGTTCGCAAGCCGGGCAGAAACAATCATGGCATCTTGACCTGATTCATGCGGTGCGCCTGCGAGTCTGCGCCCGGCGGCGCCTTTCCGGGCGACAGGGTGCTCATCAGCGCCACGCCACTGCCGACGGGCGGGCATAAAAAAAACAATACACCGTACGGGGTGTATTGCCGCAGTTCTTCGCACCTTCTTCTTGCGCCGCGCACCAGGAAATAAACCGACATAGGTTTCCTTGCTTCGAGGTTCGGTTGCATAAAGTAATATAGGAAACACCGGTGCTTTGCAACAACAATTCACATAACGCACCCGGGGGAACGGAGTCGTTGCAGCGGGCTGGAAAACATGCTATAATCAGCCCAACGGTTCGGGCACGGGAAAACAGCAGAGCATATGAAACATATCGCACTCACCTTTCTCATCTTCCTGCTCCTCGCAGCGCCACAGTCAGCCCAGGCAGCGGAGAAGGGTTTTATCGTCGTCTTCCGGCAGAGGCCGGGTCCCGCCGAGGAGGGGTTGATCCGCGGGGCAAAGGGCATGGTGACGCACCGCTATCACCTGATTCCGGCCATGGCGGTTACCCTTCCGGAAGAGGCTGCCGCGGGCATGGCGCGACACCGCGCAGTTTCCGCGGTCGAACCGAACGGCATATTTAAGGCGGCTGATGAATACGCGGATTCCTGGAGCATCCCCCACATCGGAGCGGACCTCGCGCATGCCGGCGGCAACCAGGGGGCGGGGGTAAACATTGCGGTCATCGATTCCGGGATTGACGCTGCCCATGAAGACCTGGATGACAACTACCGCGGCGGCTACGATTTTGTTTCAAACGATAGCGACCCCGATGATGCAACCTCCATGAGCCACGGCACCCATGTTGCCGGCATCATCGCGGCGGAAGCAAACGGCATCGGGGTCATCGGCGTCGCGCCCCGGGCCGCCATTTACGCGGTGAAGGTGCTTGACGCAGACGGCCTTGGCACGCTGGAAGGCGTTGTTGCCGGCATTGAATGGGCGGTTGACAACGGCATGGACATCGCCAACCTGAGCCTTGAGGGGCCCGATTTCCAGGCGCTGCACGACGCATGCGACGCGGCGTATGCTGCGGGGGTGCTGCTGGTAGCCGCGGGAGGCAATACCGGCGGCGAGGTAAAATACCCGGCAGCGTATGCATCGGTCATAGCGGTAACCGCAACCGATGCCGAAGACCAAAAGGCCTATTTTTCACCGGTTGGCGCAGCCCTGGAACTGGCCGCACCCGGCGTCGCGATTCTATCAACGGTACGCGGCGGGGGGTACGATTTGCTCAGCGGAACCTCGCAGGCGGCACCGCATGTCAGCGGTATTGCCGCCCTGTTTATCGCCGCCAGTCCCGCCGACCGCAATGGCAATGGCATACACGATGAAGTGAGGGAGATGCTGCACATGAGCGCCATTGATGTGGGTGAGCCCGGCTTCGACAGCACCTTCGGCTACGGCCTGGTTCATCCCGGAGCATTCTATCGGTGCGACTGCGAAGGAAATTTTGATACGGACATCGATGTGGACGGCACCGATGCCCAGGTGTTCAAGACTGATTTCGGTAGAGGCGGACTGCTCAATCCCTGTGTCGGCACAAACCCCTGTCATGGAGATTTTGACTGTGACAGCGATGTCGATGGATCCAATGCATTTGCCTTCAAGGATGACTTCGGAAGAAGCCGCATCACTAATCCCTGCAACCCATACTGTGCCGCTTCTGCCTGTGTTTACCCGTAGCATGCCGAGGAGAAATGATCATCATGCCGAGGGAAACGGCACAACAGCAGCTTTGCTCACACCACTTTTACAGGATATATCCTGACAGCAATACAATCCTCAGAATCGTTCCATAATATGCCAGCCCGCCACCCACGATATAGGAATTGAACGCAGCCCCGCTCAAAACCATGCCCAGGCCGTTCCCCAGGAAATAATTATTTGACCAGTACACCGCGGTGAAAACATTCCCCACCGACACATAGGTGCCGTACCCATCCATGCAATCCAGCACCATCACATTATCTGAGCGGAAGTCGATGGTCGCGCTGGTGCAGCCTTCCTTAAACGGACCGGCGAAAAACACCTCATACCGGTTCCCTTTGATGAGTGGCTGGAGTGCAGTGGTGGTTGTTGTTGAACCGCCGCAGACACTGTGACAGTCAAGACACGACGCCCCTGACGGCACATAACCGGTCGCCTCTTCATGGAAATTGACCAGATCGCAGAGCACCGCATCCGAAGCGGGATGGCATGCCAGGCAGGCGGAGGAAAACACATTGCCCGCACCCGGCGTTCCGTCATGGCAGTCGGCACATTTACTGTGGCTGCCGTGGACCGATCCGTCGACGGCGCCGAACGTTCCCAGCGCATGGCAGGCAAGGCAGCCTGACGAGTCGACCTTTTGATTGGCGCCGCTCAAACTCGGCGCCGCGACGGCAATGGCTGCCGCCAGAACAACCACAACTGGGCGAACGTTGATGTTTCTCACCGTCGTACCTCCTTTGCACTGCCCGTTGATTGCCTGTGAGCTGAACGCTCGGGTATCACCGCCGCACAACCGTTCCTCCGGGCACGGGGAAGCGGCTGCGCCGCAGTTCATTTATACTCAGCCAAATCCACCTCAAAGGAAACCCGCTTGCGGTTCTTGACCAGAACGATCTCGGCCGTGCCCGCGGGATTAATCCTGTCGTAGAGAAAATAGGAACGGATGGTGGCCTGATACCGCGGGAAGCCCGACGTCGCGGCCCCGTCTCCGGCGGGATAGGCAACATCATCCACCGCAATTTTTTCCGGGTCAATGCGCCGGCCCGCCTGCATCATATAGGTGGTGTAGGCGTTGGCAAAACCCGCCCGGTCGCCATATGCATGAAGGTCAATCTGCAGGTCGGTGCTGGCAAGAATGCCGGTGCGTTCCGCCTCCGACGGCGTGCCGCCCCTGATCGCCAGCAGCCCTGCCAGCACCATCAGCTTGCTCCACTTGGTCCTGACGATGCCATGCTCCCCGTACCGCTCCTCCTCCCCGAAGCCATAGGCGCGGTTGACGCATTCCGACACCCGGTCCCCCTTCTCCCTGCCCTGCCGCAACGCCGTCTCCGCCTCCTCCCGGCTTACCGTTACCAGCAGCGC
>CAZWCD010000227.1:1741-3403 GCA_964632275.1 uncultured Thermodesulfobacteriota bacterium | reverse complement strand
CTTTGGGCATGCTCTTTTTAAAAAACTGTTCAAGCGTATCGGCATCCACCCGTCCCGACAGTCCGAGCACGCCTGCCGTAAATCCGGGAACATGATACACGAAGGATTTTTTCTTAACCACCTTGAGGTTGGAATAGATGGGCACGTCGCCGAAATCATAATAAAGAGATCCCGACTCGGTCTCTTCGCCGGTGACCACTGTCTCATCGGACTCGCCCCCGTTGCCTCTCAGGTAAGCACATCCCGAAAACACCACCAGCGCAATCAACATCACTGACAGCAATTTATAAAACCCGCGACACAAAGTCGTGTTCATCCCAATTCCTCCATGTGCAATCAAACCCTCTTATATCACACTCGGCACCAGTATAGGGAAGGACACTGCCGCTGTCAAGCACTAGCAGGTTGTTGAAAAAGTAATTTTTTCAGGCTGTTCAAAAACATCCAGATGCAAGGCACGCGAAATCCTGAGGAATGAGGCGCACATGCAAGTACGCTGCAGTGACGAGGGATGAGCGTGTAACGCAGGGGAGGGGCGTTTTTCAACAGCCTGCCAGTCGGCATGCGCGTTGAGACCGAGGCCGAGCCTGTGCCACCCGGTTACAACCTTTTACAACTTTACATATCCCTCCTTTTTTAATAGTATTGTCTGTCAGGAGAAATGGCAGGATTCATGTCTGCGCGATGAGATCGCGACTAAAGTTGATCCTGCACGACAGGCGCATATCTTAAAGAATATTATCCTCCGGCACGTCCAGCAATGATTGCAGCCGCAGCGCGATGGATGCTCGCATTATTACTCTTGCTTCCCCATGGAAGCTGTTTCACCCAGCGCACCGGTCCTGTCGACATTACCAACTCCATCGGCATCAAGCTCATGCTGATCCCCGGCGGGAACTTTATGATGGGGAGTCCGTCCGCCGAAGAAGGCAGATTCGATTCTGAAGGCCCGGTTCATGTAGTGTACCTGGATCCCTTCTACATCGGTGAAAAAGAGATAACCGTGGGCCAATGGAAAAAGTTCATGGAAGAAGCCGATCATGAATGGGATAAGTGGTCACAGCTCAGGGACTATGCACCGAGTGATGAGCATCCCGTCGTATTTATAAACTGGCCTGATGCCGAGGCATTCTGTCGGTGGCTCTCCGCCAAGGAAGGAAAAACCTACCGGCTTCCCACTGAGGCCGAGTGGGAGAAGGCGGCCCGCGGCGGGCTCGACGGCAGGAAATATCCCTGGGGCGATGAACCACCGGATGGAAGCCAGTGCAATTTCGCTGATAGACATACCGATTTCCCATGGAGCGACAAAAGCGTGGATGACGGATTCGCTCATCCCGCACCGGTGGGCAGTTTTCCGCCCAACGGATACGGGCTTTACGATATGGCGGGCAACGTCTGGGAATGGTGCCAGGATTGGTTCGATCGGGACTACTATGCAAGCTCTCCTGCCAGCAACCCTGCCGGAGCATTCTCAGGGATTGACCGGTCAATACGGGGTGGATCATGGTCCAATGACGCGAACACCATGCGCTGCGCCTTTCGCGGATTCATATTTCCCGTCGTCCCCAGTCATCCCCGCGGATTCCGCATCGCCATGGAACCATAAGAGGGAGGAGTCCCTGTACCCTGTACCCTGTACCCTGTACCCTGTACCCTGTACCC
>CAZWCD010000227.1:0-1641 GCA_964632275.1 uncultured Thermodesulfobacteriota bacterium | reverse complement strand
CCCTGTACCCTGTACCCTGTACCCTGTACCCTGTACCCTGTACCCGGAGGCAATAATGGCTGATCAGGAAAAGCAAATCAAGATGAAGGTAAAATTTACTGATGAGGTTTTAAAGGGCGTCTACGCGAACAACATGTTCATTGCCCATACCCGGGAGGAGTTCATCCTCGATTTTGTGAACGCGTTTCCGCCGCACGGGATTGTAAACGCCCGGGTCATCATCAGTCCCGGCCATCTCAAGCGGGTAGTACGGGCTTTGACCGCAAGCCTTGAGCAATATGAAAAAACCTTCGGGGCAATCCAGGAAGCGCCGGAACCAAAGGACCCCTCGATCATCCATTAATTCCCCTCACCTCAATCCTATCCCCGGCGGGGAACGGAGGATAAACGTTGGTCCCCTCTACGCTCAAAGGAGAGGATCAGGATAGGGGAACATCCTAAATCCATTATCATCTTGAAAGGAGGCATCTCATGGCACGCATACGGCAACCGATATTCCCATCCAGCTTTCTTCCCCTGCTGAAAAAAGATAAAATCAAGCTCAGGAAATTCAATTCGCCAAAAGCCTTTGAAGCGGTTCTACTTAAATTTCTCAAGGAGCAGCATGTGCTGCATCTCTGCACCTGCAAAGACGATCTCCCCCGCGCCACTCCCCTTGAATATCGCCTACACGGCCTCACCTTTTACATCCTCTCCGAAGGCGGCGGCAAGTTCAACAACCTCAAGGGAAATAAGAACGTGGCATTCTCCATTGCCGCGCCCTATGATTCCAACAAGGATTTTTGGGGATCGCGGGGAGTGCAGGCATGGGGAAAGGCGAAGGTGTACAGCATGAAGACCAACCCGCGGCGATTCAAGGATGCGCTGAAGAAGATGAAAGCGATGGAGACCATGAAAAAGATCGGGATGAAAATACTCCCGGCCGAGTTTAATTACCGGGTGATTGAAATTGTCCCGGACAAAATCAACTACGGCGACCTTCGCGCCGGCGTGTACCACGTTACCTGGTCAAGAAAGTAATGAAGAGGTTCTCGGCTCACCGCAGGCAAAGGAGGGATCACATGAACAACAGAAGTGCTGTCAGTCTCAGCAAGAATTGCTTTTGCATCATCAGCGCTTTCATGATCACCCTTTTCTGTATCAGCGGAGGGCACGCCATGGATCTTACCAGCAAAGATTTCCAACATAATCAGTCCATGCCTTCCATCCATACCTGTGACGGGAAGGACATGTCCCCGCATCTTGCCTGGTCGGGAGCGCCGGAAGGCACTAAAAGTTTTGCCCTCTCCTGCATTGACCCCGACGCCCCCATGGGGGTCTTCATCCACTGGCTTGTCTACAATATTCCCGCCAGCGCATCTGAATTGCCGCAGGGAGGTCCGCTGCCGGCCGGGGCACAGGAAGTGGCAAACGATTTCGGGAAAAAGCCGTACGGCGGACCCTGCCCGCCCTCGGGGACACACCGCTACTTTTTCACCATCTATGCCTTAAAGGTTCGCGACCTGGGGGCCGTGAGCAAAAAGGAGTTTCTGAAAAAGGTGAAGGAAAACCAACTCGCCTCCGCTGAGATAGTTGGGAGGTACAAGAGGAGACGATGAAGTCCAGCTATGATCGCACCTTCGGATTTTGACTTGGAATAAC
>CAZWCD010000226.1:0-3437 GCA_964632275.1 uncultured Thermodesulfobacteriota bacterium | reverse complement strand
GACGAGATACAGCTGCCGCACGAGACAAAAAAATGGGGCCGGATTAAATCGCGACGGGTGGAAGTGAGAGGATTGTGCGATCGCTGCACGGAGGCGGAGCAGAAGGAAAAGTGACACCCGATGCTTTGGTAAAGATTCACGGCTCATTTTTATCGAGCAAGTAGCCATGCGTTATCGAGAAAACAGATAGGGTGGAGCAACTTAATAACCAACTGGATACATCACTCGTCGTCCTGAGATTGATCGCAGGATCCAATAAAAAAAACTGGATTCTGCAGTCGAGCCGCAGAATGACGCCTCTCTTGAATCATGCTTTGCAGAGCTCAAAATGGAACACAGGTTTTTAATTGTGTGCAATCGCAGAAAGGAGGTGAACAAGGCAAGAACAATAAGAAGAGGGACCCACGGTTAACCTTAACCGGTCAGCTGGATGGCTGAACCAACCAGAAAGGAGATGGCGCATGAAGGATGAGAAGAAAAAGAAGAAACTGACCACCAATGCCGGCGCGCCGGTGGTTGACAACCAGAACACCATGACCGCAGGACCGCGGGGCCCGGCGCTGCTGCAGGATGTCTGGTACCTGGAAAAAATGGCCCACTTTGACCGGGAGGTGATCCCGGAGCGGCGCATGCACGCCAAGGGCTCGGGCGCCTACGGCACCTTCACCGTGACCCACGACATTACCAAGTATACCAGGGCCAACATCTTCTCCAAGGTCGGAAAGAAAACCGAGTATTTCACCCGGTTCTCCACCGTTGCCGGAGAGCGCGGCGCCGCCGATGCCGAACGGGACATCCGGGGATTCGCGGTCAAATTTTATACCGAGGAAGGCAACTGGGACCTGGTGGGAAACAACACCCCGGTGTTCTTCCTGCGCGATCCGCTCAAATTTCCCGATCTGAACCACGCGGTCAAGCGCGACCCGCGCACCAACATGCGAAGCGCCAGGAATAACTGGGACTTCTGGACCTCGCTACCGGAAGCGCTGCATCAGGTCACCATCGTCATGAGCGACCGGGGCATTCCCGCCACCTATCGCCATATGCATGGCTTCGGGAGCCACACCTTCAGCCTGATCAATGCAAAAAACCAGCGCTTCTGGGTCAAATTCCACTTCAGGACACAGCAGGGAATCAAGAATCTGACCGATGCAGAGGCGGCAGCGGTCATCGGGAACTGCCGGGAAAGCCATCAGCGCGATCTCTACGAGAGCATTGAAAAGGGCGACTTCCCCAAGTGGACCATGTATATTCAGGTGATGCCGGAAGATGAGGCAGACACATTTTCCTATAACCCCTTTGATCTCACCAAGGTGTGGTATCACAAGGATTATCCCCTGATCGAGGTAGGTGAACTTGAGCTGCACCGCAATCCTGAAAACTATTTCGCCGAGGTTGAACAGTCAGCCTTCAATCCGGCGGTCATCGTTCCGGGCATCGGTTTTTCCCCCGACAAAATGCTCCAGGGAAGGCTGTTTTCCTACCATGATACCCAGCTCTACCGGCTCGGCGTCAACCACCATCTCATCCCGGTCAATGCACCCCGCTGCCCGGTGCACAGCTACCATCGAGACGGTCAAATGCGGGTGGACGGCAATCATGGCAGCACCCTGGCCTACGAGCCGAACAGTTACGGTGAGTGGCAGCAGCAGCCGGAATATGCCGAGCCTCCCCTCACATTAAAGGGTGCCGCCGACCGCTGGAATTTCCGCGAGGACGACAGCGATTACTACACCCAGCCGGGCAAGCTCTTCCGGCTGATGAACGCAGAGGGGCAAAAAACCCTCTTCGACAACACCGGCCGGGCCATGGGGGATGCCCCGAAGGAAGTGAAGGTCCGCCACATCGGCAACTGCCTGAAGGCCGATCCCGCGTATGGCAAGGGCGTGGCCGACGCGCTGGGCATCAAGCTGAGCGAAGTGCCCACATAAGGAATGCAGGTTTACAACAGGATATGCGGCGGCAGTGCTGTGCTCCGCCGCTGCATCCCTGCTTTATACCGTTCTCACAGATAGCTGCCCTGCGGCAATTGGGAGGAGCGCCATGTTTATCCAACAATTCTTTATCAAGGGCATTGCTCACAGCTCATACCTGCTGGGGGGCACAACAACCTGCGCCATCATTGATCCCCGCCGCGATGTGCAGCTGTACCTCGACGCGGCGCAGGACATGGGAATGCAGATAACCCACATCCTGGAAACCCACCTGCACGCCGATTTTATTTCAGGTCACCTTGACCTCGCCGAAAAAACCGGCGCTGCCATTTATGTGCCGAAGTCAGCGGAATGCGCCTTCAGTCATGTGGCCGTTGCGGAGGGCGATGGTTTCACCATCGAGGACATGTCCGTAAAGGTGCTGGAAACACCGGGGCACACCCCCGAACACATCAGCTATGTGGTGACCGACCGGGCGCGAGGTGAAGAGCCGGCCGCCCTGTTTTGCGGCGACACGCTCTTTGTCGGGGATGTGGGCCGACCCGACCTTTTCCCGGGCAGAGCACGGGAGCTGGCGTCAAAACTGTATGTGAGCCTGCACCAGAAGCTTCTTGCCCTGCCCGATTTTTGCGAGGTGTATCCCGCGCATGGAGCGGGCTCGCTCTGCGGACGGGCCATGGGCGCAAAGCGAATGAGCACCGTCGGGTATGAACGGCGCTACAACGCCGCCCTTCAGATCAAAAACCAAGAAGCATTTATCACCTCGCTCACCACCCACATGCCTGCCGCGCCGGACCATTTCAGCAGGTGCAGCGCCATCAACGGCAAGGGCCCGCGTCAGGTCAAAGACCTTCCCGAAGCGGCCCCGCTCACCCCGGCTGCGTTCCGGGATAAAGCGGCAGGGGGTTCATGTGTGGTGCTTGACACCCGTACCTTTGAAGCCTTCGGCGGCCTGCATGTTCCCGGGTCCTACCATATTGATTTCCGCGGCAACTTCGCCACTTTTGCGGGATGGCTCATCCCTCCGGACAGGGACATTCTGCTGGTATCGGAAGCTCCGGAGCAGGTTCGGGAGGCAACGGTGTGGTTGCGAAGGGTGGGGCTGGATAGGACCGTCGGGTATCTGAAAGGCGGCATGGCTGAATGGACCAAGGCCGGGTTTCCCGCGGCGCACCTGCCCCAGCTCTCGGTGGAGGAGCTGCGTTCCATGGCCACGGCTGACCAGGCCATGACCCTGGTGGATGTGCGCGCTCCCGCCGAATATGAGGGTTACCATGTGGAGAAGGCCATCAATATTCCGGTGCAGGATGTAAGGACGCGATACCGGGAGCTGGATAAGAATCTTCCCGTGGTCGTGGTATGCAGTACCGGCATCAGGTCAAGCATCGGGGGTAGCATTCTGAAGATGAAGGGATTCGCCGACGTTTCCAGCGTGGCCGGCGGCATGACCGGGTACAGCGCCGCAGGATACGCGCCCGAGTGCCCGGTGTGCGTGATGCCGCA
>CAZWCD010000225.1:0-3477 GCA_964632275.1 uncultured Thermodesulfobacteriota bacterium | reverse complement strand
AAATCCTTGGCCCCGCTGGTCATGATATCGACGGCACGGTCTTCGGTGACGGCGCCGGTTACCAGGATAAAGGGCACATCCGGACAGATACGCTTTGAATCGCTGAGCGCCGTCTGACCGGTGTAGAGAGGGAGATCGTAGTCGGAAAGAATGAGATCAGGGGAAAAGGTGTTAAGTTCGCGGATGAAATCTTTTTGCGTCGATACCACGGTGGCGGTAAAATCAATGCCTGCCTCCTCCATCTCGAACTGCATGAGTTTCGCGTCGGCAGCGTTGTCCTCCAAAATGAGAATGCGGATGGGTTTATCCATGAGGCCTCTTACCTGTCCTAATCAATTGATGCCGCCCACACCCGGAATGTTGCAGCGGGCGGCTCGTTCCCGATATATGGTTAATTTCAAGCTACCAAATCAGGAAGATGATTTCAAGGTATACATGAGGATAATTTGAGCAGATAACGGAGGTGTGCTACACGGCAAGCAGTCGCCGGCGGAAGACTGGGGAGGATCATGAACGGTGATCTGATGGCGACGGTGCGGCAGCGCACAAAAGCCAACCCTGTCTGTGCTAACGGTCGGTTGCCTGCAGCCATCCCGCCTTTTTTGCAGTAATAAGTCTTTTTGTTTCCTGCTGAAAAATGCTATGATGAGACGGTTGCGGCAGGCAGTCATTGCCAGGCACAACGGCGACGAAGCAGTGGACATTCCAATGCACCTGTAAACCAGTGGAGGTGACATGAAGGTTACGTCATTTACCGTGCTGCCCGACACCCCCGAGGCGCTCGATCCCCTGAAGGAGATCGCCTACAACATGTGGTTCAGCTGGAACCACGAGGCCCGTCAGCTTTTTATGCGCCTCGATCAGGAGTACTGGGAAAAATCCTATCAGAGCCCCATCAACATGCTCTGCATGCTCCCCCTGCACCGGCTGCAGGAGGCGGCGAAGGACCAGGACTTCCTCGACCAGGTCAATCGCGTCTATCAGAATTTTCAGAACTATTTGAACGCGAAACCCTGGTTTGAGAAGAAGTTCGGCAAACGCAAGAAACCCTTCATCGCCTATTTTTCGCTGGAGTACGGTATTGATGAAGGGCTCCCCCTGTATTCCGGCGGCCTCGGGATACTCGCCGGGGACCACATGAAGTCGGCGAGCGATCTGGGCCTTCCGCTGCTGGGCATGGGCCTTCTCTACCGGCAGGGATATTTCAAGCAATATCTCAACGCCGACGGCTGGCAGATGGAGTCCTATCCGGAAAACAACCGCTACCGGATGCCCCTCAACCTGGAGCGGGATGCCGCGGGCAAGCCGCTGCTCATCGACCTTTCGGATGTGAACATCCCCGCCCAATTCCAGGTGTGGCGGGTGGACATCGGCCGGATTCCCCTCTACCTGCTTGACGCGAACATCCCCTCGAACCTGCCTGAACAGCAGGTCATCACCATGCAGCTCTACGGCGGAGACCGCGACATGCGCATACGCCAGGAGCTGGTCCTGGGAATCGGCGGCCTGCGGGCGATGCAGGCGCTGGGGCTCTCGCCCTCGGTGTGTCATATCAATGAGGGACACGCGGCATTTCTGACGCTTGAACGAATACGCCGGTACAGGGAGAGCGGCGGGCTTTCGTTTCAGGAGGCGTTCGAGCTCTGCTGGGCGAGCAACATTTTTACCACCCACACCCCGGTGCCTGCCGGCAACGAGCGCTTTAATCCCTACCTGATGCAGAAATACCTGGGCGGCTATATTGAAAAGCTGGGGCTGAGCTGGAATGAGTTCCTGGCCATGGGCCGCGAAGATCCCGCGAACGGGAGCGAGGAGTTCTGCATGACCGTTCTGGCGCTCAAGATGTGCGCCCGCAGCAACGGGGTGTCCAGGCTCCACGGCACGGTTTCCCGAAAAATGTGGAAAAATCTCTGGCCGGGATTGAACGGGGAAGACATCCCCATAACCTCCATCACCAACGGCATCCATGGCAGAAGCTGGGTGAGCCACGAGCAGGCAAACCTGTTTCATAAATATCTCGGAGAGGCATTTATCGACGAGCCGCTGAATGTTGATTCCTGGAAGGGGATTGACACCATCCCCGACATTGATCTCTGGGAACTGCGTGACCTGCGCCGGGAGAAGCTGGTCAACTTTGCCCGGAAGCGGCTGCGGGTGCAGTTCGCGCGACGGAGGCTTTCCCCCTCGGAAACCAACATTGCCGACGAGGTGCTGGATCCCAAGGCCCTGACCATAGGGTTCGCCCGGCGTTTCGCCACCTACAAGCGGGCGTACCTGATCCTGCGCGAGCCGGAGCGGCTGGCCCGGATTCTGCTTGACGCTGAACGGCCGGTGCAGCTGATTATTGCCGGCAAGGCGCATCCCGCCGACAATGCCGGGAAAGAGATGATCCGGCAGATAATCCACTTTACCCGCGATGAGAAGTTCAGGCAGAAGATTGTGTTTCTTGAGGACTACGATCTGACCGTTGCCCGCTACATGGTGCAGGGCGTGGACGTGTGGCTCAACACCCCCTGCCGGCCGATGGAGGCATCGGGCACCTCCGGTATGAAGGCGGCGGCCAACGGCGTCCTGAATCTCTCGGTGCTTGACGGCTGGTGGGCCGAGGCGTACGCCAACGGCACGGGATGGCCCATCGGCTGGGGCGAGGAGTACGATGATCATGATTACCAGGATGCGGTGGAAGGTCACCTCCTCTATGACACCCTGGAACGCGAGGTGATCCCCCTCTTTTATAAGCGCGATGGCGAAGGCATCCCCCGCGCGTGGGTCAAGAATATTAAAACCACCCTCAAGCGGCTTGGCTTTGCCTTCAGTTCCAACCGCATGGTTGCCGAATACACCGACCGCTTTTACCTCAACGCGGACCGGGACTGCGGCAATCTCAAGGCCCGCGAGTATGCCCTCTCGCGGGAAATGGCCGGCTGGCGCGGGAAGATCAGGGACAACTGGGGGAAGATCCAGGTCATCAAGCTGAACACCGACTTCGGCGGGGAATTTCTGCGCACCGGCGATGAGGTGGGGATTGCCGCGGAGATCAATCTTGGTGATTTAAACCCTGATGACGTGGCGGTTGAGCTGTACCACGGGCCGGTCGATGACCGGGAGGTCATCAGCAACGGGCTGATTGAAAAGATGGAGGTGCAGCAGTCATCAAACGGCATTCATACCTACCGGGGCACCATGATATGCCAGTTTGCCGGCCGTTACGGTTTCGCGCTGCGGGTTGTCCCCGGGCACTACGCGCTGCCCCACCACCTTATTCCCGGGCTTGTGCTGTGGGCGTAGAGGGCTTTAGCAGGCTGTTGAAAAACACCCATCCCCTGCGTTACACGCTCATCCCTCGTCACTGCAGCGTTCGAAATGATCATAAAGGGAAAAGCTGAAACGACACGAGGGAAGGGCCAGGTCAGGACCGCCGGAGGCGGATGAAGATCTGGTAGCCCAGTCCGAGGACAAAGAGGACGATGCCGGCGC
>CAZWCD010000224.1:0-3484 GCA_964632275.1 uncultured Thermodesulfobacteriota bacterium | reverse complement strand
ACCTGTATCTTATGGATGACCATCCCGCGGCTCTCATGTTCTGGATTGAATTCGGGTTGCTGACGGTGGTTCCCTTTTTCATGTTCATGTCATCGGACATCCGCCGTTCGCCCCGCTCGCTTTTTATCGCCGCCTCCATGTATGTCGTGGGGATTCTCTTAAACCGGGCAACCGTCTTTTTCATCGCTTACCAGCCGCTCTACGCGGTTAAGGCCTATGTGCCCGCTATAGGTGAATTCGCCCTGACCATCGGACTCATCCTCACCATCGTCTTTCTCTACCGCGCCCTGGTTACCCTGCTGCCGGTTCTGCCCGCACCTGAAAAAGAAGGCTAACCGCCGCCCAATCCATCGGTTTTAAGCCGGCCAGTGGAGACACTTTTTGCGAAATCTTCAATTTAAGCATGGATATCAAGGCCAGCCAATCGGGTGGTTATAAAGAAGCCTTATACAATTCCATTCCAGATGGGACATGTGGCTTAACAGAGCGAAACAAAATAACCCATGGTGATTTTTTATTGGGATGTTATAATGCAAAATTGGAACAATGGGCATTATAAAGATACTATCCATTCATTGTTGGGCCGGAGAGGAAACAGCAACCGGTGGAGTAACAATTCATATCAAAAAGCGGGTCGCAGATCATGGTGAAGTGTTGACCGGGAAGCGCGAGGTCGATTTCATGATCCGCTTGATGGAAATGAACTATGAGTAAGAGCAGGAACAATAAGCCTGTGAAGAAGCCCGATGCGTTGTTTGATTGCGTGGTATCTATTCTGGAGCAGGCGCGGGGCAACGTCGTCCGGGCCGTCAATACGAACATGGTGCTGGCCTACTGGCTGATCGGTCGGGAGATCGTGGAAGAAATCCAACGCGGCAAGGGGCGGGCGAAGTATGGGGAGAAGGTCATCGAGGACCTTTCGAGACGGCTGACGGAACGGTATGGGGCTGGCTTTTCGCCTACAACACTCCAGTATTTTAGAAAATTCTATCTTGCCTACTCGGAGCGATGTTCGGCAATTCCACGCCCAATGGGCGTGGAATCTGCCGATAACCTTGCCGGGCAAGAGAATTCACGCCCATCGGGTGCGGAATCTTCGGAGACAGCAATTCTCCGACCAACGGGAAGAGAATTGACCTCGCCGAAGAAAAGCTACCCGGCGGGTGACGAATTGCCGCAGGGCTTCTCTCCGCAGCTTTCGTGGTCGCATTACCGCGCCCTCATGCGGGTGGAAAGCCGCGAAGCCCGTGATTTTTATGAACGAGAGGCAATCGCGGGCGGTTGGGACAAGCGCACGCTGGAGCGGCAGATCCAGTCGTACTACTACGAACGCATCCTCAAGAGCCGTAAACCGGAAAAGATGCTGGAGGAGGGTCGCCGTTTACCGGTTCCCGCCGCGCCGGCAACTGATGAACTGAAGAACCCGTATGTGCTGGAGTTTTTGGGGCTGCCGGACGTGGCCGTATTCCACGAGTCTGATCTGGAGCGGGCCATCATCAATCACTTGCAGCGGTTTCTGCTGGAACTCGGCAACGGATTTGCCTTCGTCGCCCGGCAGAAGCACATCCGCATCGAGGAGCAGGACCGCTTCATTGATCTGGTCTTCTACCACTGCCGGCTGAAGTTCTACCTCTTGATCGACCTGAAGGTGGGCGAGTTGACCCATGCGGATGTCGGCCAAATGGACGGCTACGTGCGGATGTACGACGGCCTGTTCACCGCGCCGGACGATAATCCGACGATCGGACTGATCCTTTGCACGGAAAAGAACGAGACCGTCGCGCGCTACTCGGTGCTGAAGGATCGCAGACAGATTTTCGCCTCCAAATACATGCTTTGCCTCCCGACGGAGGAACAGCTTCGGCTGGAGGTCGAGAAAGAGCGGCGGCTGATCGAGGCGGCCCGAGAGGAACTCCGCCCATGAGTAAAGAAATCTTCCCGCCGCGCCCGGCAGGTAATTGACCGGGCCATGTTTGTTACGTAGTTTTTGAACAGAAGGAGAAGCCATGCTCGAAAGACTTATCCAGATGATTGCCGAACGGTCCTTCCAGATGAGCGATACGCCGAGCTTCAAGCTTGCGTCCGGCAAGCTCAGCAAATATTACGTCAACTGCAGGCTGGTCACCATCGACCCCGAGGGGATGCACCTCATCGGCAGCCTGGTCTATGAACGGATACAGGATGGCAGGATCGAGGCCATCGGGGGTCCGGTGCTGGGCGCCGTTCCCATCGTGGATGCCGTTTCCATGACCGCCTATCACAAGGGAAAATATATAAAGCCGTTCTACGTGCGCGAACAGGCAAAGGACCACGGGATCGCAAAAAAGATGGAGGGCAATATCAAAAAAGGCGAGCGGGCGGTGGTGGTGGATGATGTTATCACCACCGGGGCTTCAACCATCCGCGCCATCGAGAGCGCGCGCAGCGAAGGACTGGTGGTGGTAAAGGTGGTTACCCTGGTAGATCGGGAGGAAGGCGGACGGGAAGAAATCCGGCGGCATGTTGAAGACGTTGAAAGCCTGGTGACCATGAGCACGCTTATACAGCGCTCCGGCCTTTTAGGAAGAAAACCTGCCAAGAGAAATTAAATATCCTGCAGAGCACTTCTATGCCTGCTGAGATTATATCCCCATGAGATACACGCTGGGCACCGATCGAACCGCCGCATTGCGCCTGGAGACGTTGGCTTCCTTTTTCAATCCCTTTTCGCGGCAGTTCATTCAACAACACGTAACCGCACCAATCAAATCCGCTCTGGACCTTGGCTGCGGCCCCGGCTTCACCACGGCAATGGTCGCAGAGGCTGCCGGCTGTTCGAATGTCTGCGGTCTGGACAGATCATCCCGGTTTCTCAAGGCGGCAGCGGCGCGGTTTACGCAATGCCGATTCCTCAAACATGATGTTTCCCGTATACCGTTTCCGGTGCGGGCGGATCTCATCTACGCCCGGTTTCTGCTCACCCACCTGAAAAATCAAACGGCGCTGGTAAATCAATGGGTGCGGCAGCTTAACCATACTGGCATGCTGCTCATGGAAGAAACTGACGGGATAGAAACCGGAATAGCGGTGTTTAAGAAATACGTGCAGGTGACCAAGGGTATGATTGCTGCCCAGGGGGGATGTTTATATGCCGGCCGGCTGCTGGTTGGCGCCCGCTATGAGGCGGAGGTTGTGTATAATCAGCCGGTGCGCATTCCGGTTCCCAACTCCATATGCGCCTCGTGGTATTATCCCAATACCGTGAGCGTCTGGAAGCGGGACGCATACATAAGGGAGCGGGTGCCGGAAAAGGAGCGCAGGAAGATAGCAGACGAGATTCGGGAAATACAGGAGTCCGGCGACAGGCGCAAGGGAATCACCTGGACCTTGCGGAGGGTGGTGTTGAGGAAAGTTTAACGTATTGTAATAAAGAGATGAGATCCTTCGTTGGGGGGTGTAGATAATTCTGTGTAAATGGTTGCAAGAGCGGTATAGAGTGAGCAAC
>CAZWCD010000223.1:1212-3495 GCA_964632275.1 uncultured Thermodesulfobacteriota bacterium | reverse complement strand
GAAAAAAAAGCACCGTATCCATACAAAAGTCGGAACAGAAGTACCATACCCTCATCGAGCTTGCCAACGCCGGCATTATGGTTGCTGAAAACGACAAGATAACCCAGGTGAACCAGACGGCCGAGGAAATCTACGGCTATTCCAAGGATGAGCTGATCGGCCAATCCCCGAGCATGTTGTCTCCCGAGCAATACAAGGAGCGCCACCGGACAATACTGCTGGATATTTTAACCTCGGGCACGGCGGACAAGATGATTTTTGAGGAGGAGGGGTTGAGAAAGGACGGATCCCTCGTGCCCATCGAGATTTCCTTTACCCTGGAAGTGGAACGGGAAAACATGATCATCGCGGTGGTGCGGGATGTTTCCGAGCGGAGGAAGGCGGAGGAAGAGCGCTGCCGGCTGCTTGAGGAGCTGAAGGACAAGAACAAGGAGCTGGAACAGCTGGTGTACATTGCGTCGCATGACCTGCGCTCGCCGCTGGTGAACGTTCAGGGCTTCAGCAATGAGCTGGAGCACTCATTCAAATATGTGCAGTCCATCCTGTTTCACAGTGAGGACGTCTCCCCGCGGGTCAAGGAGATGCTTGCCCCCACCCTGGAAGAGGACATTCCCGAGGCCATCCATTATATTCTCACCAGCATTGCCAAGATGGACTTGCTGCTCGCCGGCCTGCTGCGGCTGGCGCGCCTGGGCCGGGCGGCGCTCAACATCACATCGCTCGACATGGACCGGATCGTGGGCGACATCACCAAGTCCTTTGAATACCAGGCCAAGGAGGCCGGGGTGACCCTCAAGGTCGATCCGCTGCCCGCCTGCCTCGGGGATGAAACCCAGATCAACCAGGTCTTTTCCAACCTCATCGACAACGCCCTGAAATACCGCAAGCCCAGCCGGCCGGGCAGCATCTCCATCGGCGGCAGCCGGGAAAACGGCAATGCGGTGTATTACGTGGAAGACGACGGCATCGGCATCGCGCCCGAACATCAGAACAAAATATATGAACTCTTTCATCGCCTTGACCCGAAGGCCACCCAGGGCGAGGGGCTGGGTCTTGCCATCACCCGCCGCATACTCGACCGGCATAGCGGTAAGATATGGGTCAAATCCGAAGGGGGCAAGGGCAGCACGTTTTTTGTCTCCCTGCCGGCCAATTAGCAATCGGCGCCGGGCACGTGTGAAGTTTCGGTAGGAGCGCCTTCAGGCGCGATGCCGGTGCGGCGCAAAGCCGCTCCGGACGGTCATAAACGAATTTGAAAGGCAACTTCTCGAATTGCATGGTTCGAACCGACAAGGAGTATAACAATGAAAAAAGAAGTGGTGATACTGATTGCCGAGGATGACGAGGGGCACGCGGCGCTGATCAAGAAAAACCTGAAGCGCGCGGGCATCTCCAACGAGATCGTGCACTTCAAGGACGGGGCGGAGGCGCTGGACTTCCTGGTGGGGAGCAACGGCGGCATGCCGCATCGCAAGGCAAACATCGCCTATCTGCTGCTGCTCGACATTCGCATGCCCAAGGTTGACGGGGTCGAGGTGCTGCGGCAGGTAAAAGGGCATGAAGAATTGCGCAAGATGCCGGTGATCATGATCACCACCACCGACGACCCGCGCGAGGTGGAACATTGCCACACCCTGGGCTGCAGCAATTACATTACCAAGCCCATTGACTATGAGAAATTTGTTGAGTCCATACGGCAGCTGGGGCTCTTTCTGATGGTGGTGGAAGTGCCGCAACTCAATTGAGCAACCGGACATGGACGAAATGAAGCGCGTTGCAGAGACGGTGAAGCACCGGGTGATCCTGGTGGTGGAGGACGAGGAGGGGCTGTCGCACCTGCTCCGGAAAAACCTCGGCCGCGCCGGATATCACACCGAAGGGGCGGCAAGCGGGGAGGCGGCCCTGGCGTTCATTGCCGCAAACCGCAACACGCTGATGCTGCTGGATTACAGCCTGCCGGACATGTCGGGCAGGCGGGTGGTGGAAATGCTCACGGAGCGGCAGCACAACGTTCCCTTCATCATCATGACCGGCCACGCCGATGTCAAGGTGGCGGTGGAAATGATGAAGCTCGGCGCGCGCGACTTCGTGGTGAAGGACGCCGAATTTCTCGCGGTCCTGCCCGCCGTGGTCAAGCGGGTGGTGGAGCAGCTCGAGGTGACCGAGCGGCTGGCGGAGGTGGAATCGAAGCTGCTCCGGTCGGAGGAGCGCTATCACGACCTTATCGAATTTGCCAACGCGGGGATTATCGTCGCCGAGGGAGATGTGATCACCGATATCAAC
>CAZWCD010000223.1:0-1112 GCA_964632275.1 uncultured Thermodesulfobacteriota bacterium | reverse complement strand
GGAGGGGTCGCTCACGATTTCAACAACATTCTCGCCGCCATTCTGGGAAGGGTGCAGTTGCTGCGCAAGCAGCTTGCCCCGCCACGGGGACAGGCGGAAAAGAGGGGCTCGGCGATTGATCTGGAGAAGGCCCTGGAAATTATTGAGCGGGCATCACTGGATGGGGCGGAGACGGTCAGGAGGATCCAGGAATTCTGCAGGCGGAGAGGCGATCAAAAGGACTTTGTGCAGGTTGATGTTAATGAGCTGATAGAAAACGCCCTGGAATTTACCAGGGTCAAGTGGGCGGACGAGGTCCAGTCCCGGGGGGTAAAGATCAAACTCAACAAAGCGCTTTCCCCCATTCCACCGATCATGGGATGCGCCTCGGAGCTCAGGGAGGTGTTTACCAATCTGATTAACAACGCGGTTGATGCCATGCCCCGCGGCGGTGACATCATCGTCACATCCCTCATGGATCCGCCGTTCGCGGTGATTGCCATACAGGATAGCGGGGGCGGCATTCCCCTCAGCATAAAAGACAGGATTTTTGATCCGTTCTTTACCACTAAGGGCCCCCAATCCACCGGGCTGGGATTGAGCGTTTCCTACGGCATCATCAACCGCCATCATGGAACCATTGTCGCAGACAGCGTGGAGGGAAAGGGAACCGCCTTTACCATCAAGCTGCCCATCACCGCGCAAACAGATGCGAAAGAAGATCGCCCGGAAAAAATCATACCCCTGCAGGCGCGGCAGAAACAGGCCCGGGTTCTGGTGATCGATGATGAGGCGGAGGTGCGCGAGCTGCTGCGGGACATTCTCAGCGATGCCGGCCATGAGGTTGACATTGCCGGTGACGGCTGCGAGGGCATCGCCATGTTTGAACAGCAGGCCTATGACATTGTTCTCACCGACCTGGGGATGCCGGTGATGTCCGGATGGGAGGTGGCGGGAAAGATCAGGCAGATTAACAAATGTGTTCCCATTGCCCTGGTCACCGGGTGGAACGTGGTGCTGGATGATGCGGCGATGCACAGCAGCGGGATCAACCTGGTTGTGCACAAGCCGTTCCAGGTGGACCAGGTGCTTAATCTGGTCAGGGAGGGAATGGTGGTCAAGGACCGGCTCAT
>CAZWCD010000222.1:0-3516 GCA_964632275.1 uncultured Thermodesulfobacteriota bacterium | reverse complement strand
TGATTTTGTGGTCGTCAGCCAGAATAAGCCGTACGCTCATAGCAAACCTCCCGTGCAAAACCAGTGTCGCATCCCAGAAGTTCATTCCATAAGAGGACACGATATACACCGTCGATGCGAGCCCTTCCCGATCGCTCAGGATAACCGCCGCGAAGCAATCTCCTGCCGTGTAACACGTTGCTTTTATCGGAAGATATTGCTGGGGCACGATACTAGTGCTGCACCAGCGGCAGCTCCATGTCGATCCGGGTCCCCCGGTTCAGTTTCGATGCAACCGTGAGACCGCCGCCCAGATACTCAAATCGCTCCCGGATGCTGAAAATGCCGTATCCGCCCCCGCTGCTCACCCTGAATCCATCCGGACTTATCACGAACCCCCTCCCGTCATCTTCAACCGATACATGAACCATTTGGCCGTTTCTGTCAAGAAAAACCGTCGCGGTTTTTGCATGGGCATGCTTCACCACGTTGATCAAGAGCTCGCGTACGCTTTGATAGAGCAGGATGCGCACGTCATCATCCAGGCCGCCGCCGGCTCCCGTGCATAGCAGGCTCGTCCTGATACCATACTCCTTTTCCACGTCATCAAGCAGCCATTCCAGGGCCTTCTCCAATCCGAACTCGTAGAGGAAGGGGGGAGACAGATTAAAGATGAGCGAACGCGTATTCCGGATGCTCTGATCCAGGAGATTACGGATGAAACGAATTTCCCTGCTCCGCTCGTTTACGGTTTTTGCGGCCGCCATTGCCCCCAGCTTAATCTTGGCAAGGGCGAGGGACTGGCTGATGTGGTCATGGATTTCCAGGGCAATGCGTTTCCGCTCCTGCTCTTCGGTAAGGGTTAATTGCGATGCCAGGCAGCGGAGCTGGTTCTGATAGTCGATCAGCTTTCGTTCCCATGCCTTGCGCTCGGTAATATCCCTGATGCAGGCCACCATGCCGGTTGTGGTGCCATCAACATCCTTCAAGGTGGCAACGCTCATGCCCAGGTCGAGCGTTCGTCCGTCTTTTCCCTTCCATCTGCTCTCAAAATAATAGACAGAGTCCATTTCATTCGATGCTGTTTCGGTATAATCGCTGCGCAGTCTTCCATCAGCTGCCTGCATGAATTCATGGGTGTTGTGCCCGAGAAGATCGTCCTGGGCATAGCCGGTTATCCGCTTTACCGCTTCATTCACCAGGGTGATGGTTCCCACGGTATCGGTGACCATAATGCCGTCCGCCGAGGTTCTGATTATATCTCCCAGAAAATTTCTGGTTTCAATTAATTTTTTCTCCGCCTGCTTTCTTTCGGTGATGTCCCGGTTAATTGAAACAACGCCGGTGCGGCCGCCGTTCTTATCGAATATGTAAAACATGGTCTGTTCCACGGGTATGACAGTTCCGTTACTGCTGTATAAGAATGATTCCTCGTTTGAAACATGTCCGGTCTCGATAAGCGTTTTCATTTGCTCGAATGCGCGGTCATAAAAACGCTCCTCCACCTTCACCGTCGCACCCTGCAGTGAGTTATACAGACCCGCCCGGGGCGGAACAAGCTCTGCCATATGTTTTCCCATAAGGGCCTGCGCGTCATACCCGGTAAGGTTTTCAAATGCCTTGTTTACCCGGGTAATATTTCCCAAATTAGAGCCGATGATGAGGGGATCAAGAGAACTCTCGATGATATTATCGAGAAAATCTCGTGTTTCAATAATCTCCTTCTCCGCGAGCTTACGCTCGGTATTATCCCTGAGAATACCGACGCAGCCGCTGACAGCCCCCGTCTTATCAAAAATATAAGTGATATTCATTTCAATCGGCACTGCCTTGCCGTCTTTGCGTACAAGGTAGCTTTCCCAGTTGACTATTTTTTTCCGATCCAGCAGCTCGCCAGCCATTTTTATGGTATAATCCATATAATCCTGGCCCAGCCTGATACGCTCTCCGGTCGTACTCTCATACTCCTCGCCCATGACCGCGGAAAATTCGGCAACCCGCTTCCCAATAACCTCTTCCTCGTTATAGCCGGTCAATGTTAGAAACGACCTGTTCACCCGTTTAAAAAATCCCTCGGGTTCGGTAATGACGATGGCATCCACCGACTTGCCGATCATATCGTCCAGGAATGCCATGGTGTCCTGCATCTTTTCGTTGTGGAGCATGCGCTCGGTTATGTCGGTGATGAGCACATAACCGCTCTGCTTTTTTTCAGCGCTGTAGTCGAACGCAAAGCGGAGGTTTAAACAGCAGTTCGCGCCGTCCTTCCGGGTTATCCAGACATCGATCTGTTCGGGATATGCGCCGGTCTCGCGGGTTTTTTCCAGAATGTGATCTTTCTGGATGACGCTTTGCGGCGCGGTCAGGTCAGGTCCCCACAGCTGAACCAGCTCTTCCCGGGGATAGCCGCACAGGTGGCACGCGCGATCATTGATATAGACTATTCTCCCCTCCTCCATGATGATGAGCCCGTCCGTAAGCCTCTCGGCCATGGTTCTGAAGCGCTTTTCGCTGGCGGCAAGCGCCTGCTCGGCATTTCTTTGCGCGGTAATGTCACGGGCCACCGATACGATTGACGCAACCCGGCCGTTTCTATAGACCGGCGTGCTCCGCACCTCCGCGCGTCTTACCGTACCGTCCTTGGCAATAAGATCATATTCAGCGGTTTTCAATTCTTCTCCGTCCATGATGCGCATCGTATCTTCAATGGCCCGGGCAAGAGAATCTTGCGTCAGCAACCCCAGCTCGGGAAAGGGTTTTCCGGTCAACTCCTGCGGCAGGTACCCCAAATGTTTTTCCACCGAGGGCGATACGTATAAGAGCCGGAAATCCGTATCCACCGAATAAATGACGTCGGCAGCCTTTTCAAACAGCAACCGATATTGTTCATAGCGCACCTGCGTCGATTCTTCTTCCGGCGACGGAACACGAATGATTTCACTCTCGAGGCTTGACATACCCTCACCTGCTCAATGCATGGCACATGTGTCTTTTGTCCTGCTTTCCCGGAAAAGCTTTATTCAAATTGTAAACCTATCCGCGCAGGATACAATCAGGAAATCCCTGATTATTAGCTTCGAAAAACCTTATTTTAACAGGGTGCAAAACGATTGCAGGCGAGTCTGCAAGACGGTTGGATCATCAACGTGCTGTATGGGATGAAAGAGGGAGGGAACAGCGCAAGAAGGCACGATACTACATTAATTTTTGCTGTTGTACCGCACGCAAAAGCTCCTTTTCCCGTGCGGCCATCTCCCGCGCTGCACGGGGGGAGGCTTCGTGATCATACCCCAGCAAATGCAGCACGCCATGAATCAGAAGAGCCGCACATTCCTCCTGAAACCGTCTGCCTTCCTGGAGCGCCCGCCGCCGGGCGGTCTCAAGCGATATGGCCACATCTCCCAGGAGGCGGATGCCGCCGGGTCTGTTCACATCGTCGTGCTGGGGAAATGAGATAACATCGGTTGGCCGGTCTTTTTTCCGGTAGGCGCGGTTAAGTTTCCTGATGCCCGCATCGTCGAGCAGCAGGATGCTCAA
>CAZWCD010000221.1:1823-3542 GCA_964632275.1 uncultured Thermodesulfobacteriota bacterium | reverse complement strand
CAAGCGGCTCCCTTTTCGCCAAGTACGAAGATGAATTGCTATCGGTTGATATCAAGGATGCGCCCCTGGATGAGGTCCTGCAAAAGATTTCAGACCAAACCGGCATAAGCTTCTCCCTACCCCCCTCGCTATGCAAAAACCGGCTTATGGTACGATTTTCAAACTTTGCGATTGACGCGGGAATAGACAAGGTGCTGGATCCCTATAACCGGGTTTTCATTTATGATCAGGCGGGCGTTGCATCCGGGGCATCCGGAAGCGGCACACTGAGGGAAGTGCGCATCTACCTTCAGGAAACCAATAAAAACGGGGCACCTGAAAAACCGGTTCTGATCAGCGCTGCCAAACCGGACCAAAACCCTGCCGGCGTCGACAAGGCTGAAAATAAGCCGGCCGGCAAAACCGCCCCCAAGCAACGCGAGGGTAAATCACTGAAAGAATGGTCAAAGGATTTACTGGAGGGAGATGAAGCGGCCAAGATAAATGCGGTGAAGGGTTTGGCAAATATTGGCGGAACCGGCGCGCTGGGTCCGCTGACCTCGGCCCTCGAGGACCCTAATCCCGAAGTAAGCAGGGCAGCCGAAAATGCGCTCACTGACTTATATGCCAGCCTTGAGGAAGAAAACAATCTCCCTGGCAGCAATAACGGTGAACAACAGGCAATCGAGGGGGCGCCCAGCTTCGCCATAGATGCCAGCGGGGATGTCAATGAGGGCTCGGGCGGTCAAATGGAAGTCGATATCCGCTTATCAGACGTCCCGGAGAAACTGATCACCAGCGGATTCATGATGACCTACGATCCGTCTAAAATGGAGATACTCGGCGCCGACGTGTACGATGGAAGCGTTTTAACCGGTCCCTGGGACAGCGACATGACCAATAAAGTCGCCAACCCTTCCGGCCCCGGCACCTATATGGTGATCGTCGGCAACCTGGGAAGCGTCACGCCTGATGAAAGCAGCAACATTAATATCGCCCGGCTGCGCGTGAACTGCACGGGCAGTTGCGATGGATCGTTCACCGTCACCCCTGTTCCCAATTTTGATACCATGGTCGGCAACAGCTCGACCATATATGATAGCAAGATGCCTCCGTCCGTATTCAGGCTTAATTAGAAATCTCGCCTGATGATACAAACTGTATTGCCGGCCGCGTGTTCAAGCCCTGCAAGCATCTTGATTCACCCGGCAACAGGGCACTATCAGGGGGATTTAATCATGTGCGAGGAGTATGAACGGCAAATACATTTCATACTCTCTCTTTTTATGTCACGGACACTCATGCAAAATCAGTCATTGTAACCAGCCCGGAGGAACGTATGTTCAGTACCAAGAAGCACCTGCTGCCGATTTTGCTCTGCCTTCTGTTCACCATTCTACAGGTTGAATGCATGCATGCTCAGCAGGAAAAAGGGAAGGAACAGCAAGCAGGCAAAGAAAGGAGCGCTCCGTCGCTCGCAATTAAGGAGTCCAGCGTACAGATAACCCCGGCTGACACCCCTGCGGTCCAGGCGGAAACACAGCAGAACAATCAGAACAAGGCAGCGGGCGGACCCCAGCCGCATATTACTATCGACGCCCCTGAGTATGACGCCGGCGAGGTATGGGAGAATGAAGACATCGTGCACGCGTTCACCGTCAGGAACACCGGCACGGCCCAGCTCGACATCACCAATGTCAAGGCTGGGTGAGGATGCACCGTAGCCAGCTTTGACAAGGC
>CAZWCD010000221.1:0-1723 GCA_964632275.1 uncultured Thermodesulfobacteriota bacterium | reverse complement strand
GCCATGGCCAGGTTATTGTGGGCCCCGGCGAAATTCTCCTGGAGGGACAGCGCCCGCAGGTATTCATTGATGGCCTCATCCAACCTGCCCTGTTGCAGATAGATATTGCCGAGATTGCTGCGGACATCCGCCCGCTCCAAGCCTTTGGCAATGGCAAGCCGGTAGGCATCAGCCGCTCTGTTCAAATCACCTTTCTCGGAATAGACATATCCCAGGTTGGAATAGGCATCTCCGTTACCGGGGCTGTCGGCAATCGCCTGCTCCAGTTCCGCTATGGCGCTGCCGTAATTTCCCTTTTTCATATAAGCACCCGCCAGGTTCGTCCGGGCGTTGGCAGAGGACGGATTGATATCCAGCGCCCGCCTGTACGCTTCTATCGAGTTATCCAATTCCCCCATCTTCGCGTAGGTAACCCCGAGATTATAGTACGCGTCAGCATACTGCGGATTGAATCCCTGCGCCGCCCGGTATTGGTCAATGGCATCATTAAACCGTCCCATGGCGCTGTAGGCTATGCCCAGATTATTTAGCACCTCCGCATAATAAGGTTTGATGTCAAGCGCCTGTTTGTATGCAGCAACCGCTCCGTCGAGGTCGCCCTTTTGATAGAGAAGTAAACCGATATTGAAATATGCCTTGGCGTAGCGGGGCCTCAAAACCAGGGCCTGGCGGTAGCTGGCTATCGCCTCTTCCACCATGCCTTTGCGCGCGTACACCGTGCCGAGATTATTATTGGCTTCTATCTGATCCGGCTTGACCGCCAGCGCCTGCTTGCATGCGGCAAGGGCTTCATCGAGCATTCCCTCGTTGGCATATGCTTCACAAAGATTGGCGTTGGCACGGGCGCATTCTGGAACGGTTTTAACCGTCTTTTCATAAAGCATGCGGGCGTCTTCCCAATCCCTGTTTCTCTCTATGGTGCGGAGCGCAAAGAAAGCAAGCATGACGCAGGCACAGGCCGCTGCGGGCAAACGGTACCTGCCATCCCGCATCAAGCCGTCACAGAGCGTCGCTGCCAGAAGGCAGAAACCCACCGACGGCAGATACAGGTAATGTTCCGCCAGCAGCTCATGATGGGGAACAACATGGAGGACCGGAAGCAGGGTCAAAAAGAACCAGATGCCCCCGAACACAAGCAGCTTATGCCCGGCCGACAACAAGCGGCAGAGGGCATAGATGGCCCCGGCCAGCAGCAGCAAGGAGAAAAGGGTTGAAGGCTCAAACAATGATGCGGCAAGGGGAAACGCGTTGAACGAGTAATCGGCAACGAGGTTGACGGGATAGAACAGCACCTGGATGTAGCGAATCAGAATCTTCGCCACCGTGAGAAAGGTAAGAAACGCGCTGTCCCCGTAGTAGGACTTCTGATAGGAAGGTGACGCGATGGCAATCTTGTAATAGCTGAAGGCAAGCGCGCCGCAAAAAAGAGGAACATAGAGAGACGCCGATTGGGTCACGCTCTTTTTCAGGCTTTGCCAAAGACACCGGACATAGCCGGCTGAAACCGTTTCCGGCGCCGGGAAATTTTCAACGGCGTCGTAGCAGAGGAAGAGGGCGGGAAGGGTAACCCCCATTTCCTTGCTCCCCATGCTCAGCGCGTAGGCTGCAAACGCTGCCGCAAGGGCGATGAGGTTTTTGCCCTGCCGGTAGCGGAGAAAAAAATAAAACCCGGCCAGATAGAACAGGGTGAAGAGGATGTCCCTTCTGCCCGAGAGATAGGTCA
>CAZWCD010000220.1:0-3602 GCA_964632275.1 uncultured Thermodesulfobacteriota bacterium | reverse complement strand
GCCATTCGCGTAGTATAAAGCAATGAGCTTTTTCCCGAATACGCTTTTTACCATGATCGTATCGCGGAATTTCCGCAATATGGCGATCCCTTTCGTATCCGCGCCCAGCAGCAATGATGCCGGACACGCAGTACCTTTAAATTGCTTGAGAAAATCGAGGGTGCTTTGAACCATTATCCTTTGTTGCTCTTCCCTGGAGATATCAGCCGGGTTGTCGCCATCCTGCACGTAATCCTCGTTCACGCCATCCCAGTAGTAACCGCACTGGGTGTGGTTTCCCCCCTCGATTGCTACCAGCGGCGTGCCTTCAGGAAGCAGGGCCGCCCCGGCTTTTATGTCTTCGGGATGTCCATCCCTGGTGCCGTAAATCGAGATTGCTTTAAGATCGGTATCAGCGATTGAATAACCCTGCGGCGGCCATGCAGCCCACAGCACAACCCCGTCAACCTTATCCGGATGCTCAAAGGCATAGTAGCAGGCAAACGATCCCCCGAGCGAATGACCGGCGATAATCCATGTCTTGATGTCGCTGAAGTCGCTGATGACGCGATCCGCCCGGTCGGCGCTGAGCACCGCGAGGTCACCCTTCATCTTCACGATGACGGCTAGGTATCCTTCTGCCGCGATTGTGTGGGCAGGGGGCGCATAGGCCCGCGGGTCAACCAGCCCGCCGGGATAAAAAATAAACCCTACGGTCGGATTCCCATGCCGTGGGGTAAAAGTATAATAAAAGTTGGAGCCCTCTTCCCACTCCGCCACCTCCACTGTTTTCACCTCCACCTGCACATCTGAGTTCATGGCATCCAGGGCTTCCGGCAGGGGGGGGTGGCTCTCTCCCATTTGCGCGCAAGCGTTATACTCACGTGCGCTGAAAACCAGGCAGAGCGAGAGCAGCACAACACTAAAAAATGCGCGTGGCTTCATACGTATGCTCCTGATAGATGGCCATAGTGCTGAGAACATCTTCGACGGTCTCACCATACAAGTTCAATCACCGACATAATCGCTCCGACAACACTTCGGGCGGCATCTTTGATCATCGGACGCTTCTCACAGATCGCGATCAGTGAGGCGCCGTTTCTTGTGTACCATGCAATCATCTCACGGCCTGCTGCGCTTTTCACCAGGAGCTGGTTGCGCACTCGCCGGGCGGTGTCTACCCGAGCATCTTCTTCTCCCATAAGGTAGGTAATCGGACACCTGTTCGCGGCAAACTGCTTCAGAAAATCCGAGGTGGCCTCTACAATGATTTCCTGCTGCTCTTCAATGGTGATGGTGGCGGCGTTGTCCAGTTCGAGGTACTCATTGGGGTATGGATCAATCCATCCGAACTGGGTGTGATTGCCGCCTTTAATTTCCACCAAGACCGCGTCGGCGGGGAGATAGACGGCATTTTCCCTTACCTGTTCAGGCGTTGCCCTGCCATCCAGAGAACCGTACACCGAAAGGACCTTGATTGCAGCCTCATTCAACTTGCTTGCCGGATCTGCCAGCGATGCCCAGATGACCACGCCGCTGAGCTTGCCGGATGCTTTCGCGTAGGCGCCGGCAGCGGTGCCCCCGACGGAGTGGCCGCCCATCACCCAGGAAGCAATCTGCGGGTGGTCCTGTAGTATTCTATCTCCGCGCATAAATCCCAGCACTGCCACGCAGGACGGGACGGGAATGATACAGGTGAAGAATCCTTTCGCGGCAATGGCATGGGCAGCCGGGGCATACGACCGCGGATCGCAATTGCCGCCCGGCAATATCATGAATCCTACCTGAGCCTGAATAAATTTAGGTTCAAAGGCATAATAGATGTTGTCATCAGGAGGCGCCGGGGTAGTGCCATCCCAGCTCTCCACTTCCACGATTGAGGCCGCCACCGCAGCGCTTGACGTCAGGGCATCCAGGGCTTCCGGCAGGGGAGGGCGAAGACATTCAACAGCGCGCGCACCAGAGGCGCCAACCAGCGCCATCAAAACAGATAGTGATGCAATAATCAGTCTACGGGTTTTATTCATAAAACGTTCTCCAGGATTTTATTTCAGTCGCGCTGCAGCCTTTTATTGGCCCACGTCCTCCGGGTAGAACAACACAAAGCCGCCGCATCGAGTCTCCGGGTCTTCATTGTAAATATTCAGGATAAACTCATTGGTCTCCTTGCAATGGACAACGCAGATGCCGGTCAGGCCCTGGTAGCCCGGTATGTAACCGGCAATTTCTTCGCTCCGCGCGCTGCACGGCGCGGCGCTGTAAGTTTCGTTCATGTAGGCGGCGTTGGTCTCGCATTTTTCCTGCGCGTTTCCCGGGGTGAACCCGGATCCGGTGAAATCAGCGCAGAAATAATTCTGTCCGTATAGCTCTGAATAGAACAGGCAGCTGCCGTTTCCCGCGTCCAGCGAAGAGGGCTCATCACAAACAGGTTTGCTGGGAGTTATTAATACCGGGTTCTCTTCAAAGCTCTTTTCGAGCATCCAGCTGAGTATCGCCTGGTGGCTCAGCAGTTTGCAATACCTGACCCCCCGCAGGTTTTCATCGGAAATATCCGGGTCATCGAGCGTTACGTACAGGCTCCATGGCTCATACGAGAACTGGTTTCCTTCCCGGGTTACCTTGGTGGCCGGGTCCACATCAAGCCACGATGTTCCCATGTGTACCGGGTTGGTCGTGTCATCAAGCGGCGGCAGGTCATCGTCGGGAATGAATGATAATTGTTTTCCCTGGGACAGGTATCGAGCACGCTCATCCTTTGATAAAACCTCATTGAGCACCCTCTCATAGACAGCCTGTTGCACATCAGCGCAGATGCCCTGCGGTTCATTGTTGCTGAATCCGAAGGCATCATCCACGCTGTCTTTGGACTTGAATTTGGCCAGGACCACGCCGTTGATGCTCGCCGGCGCGTCCGGGTAAGCGCTCATGTCTTCCGGGACGATTGTATAAAAAGGCTGTATCCAGTTTTCCTCGGCATTGAGGGCCGCGTAGGACCCGCTGAATTCCAGCAGCGGCAGGTTGGTCGCCCTGATGTCGATATCCTCCGACTCGGTGTGGGTCATGGTCTTCTGGGCATTCCAGACAAGACAATCATCATATGCCCCGGCAAGCTCGTAACCGGTTGTACCGGTGTCCACGTCACAGGTATAGGTCGGCGGTTTTTTGCACTGCAGATTTAATAGGACTATGAGCAAGAGTTGCAAAGCTATTAATATATTTTTCATATTTCACTCCGGTTTGCTTATTGGTTGCATATGAGTAACATACTTTACCCCTTGTGTAAACACCGCTTTGGTCAGTCGCTAGGGGACGGCAAAGCACCTCGGTTTACGCGAGGCACGCTTTCATTCTGCCGGAATGCATGCGACCGTCTTTGTTATGGTTCGATTTCTCTTACCGTCTTAAAAGCCGACCACACCGCTTCCATGATTCTTTCCGGTGCCACACAGTCACCGACCGCATACACATTGCGCAGATCCGCAAGCGATTGCCTGAGCCCGTTTTCCGGTATCATGCGCCCGGCAAAGACAAGACTATCAACCGGGATTTTTGTTTCTGCGCCGTTCCGGTTGATTATCGCTCCATCGCTCTCCATCTTGACCGGGATGGTGTTGGCAAGCACG
>CAZWCD010000219.1:0-3622 GCA_964632275.1 uncultured Thermodesulfobacteriota bacterium | reverse complement strand
GCGCCTTTCTGATGCCTTCCTCCAGGATCTCATCGACCCGGGAGGCGTGCGACATGTAGTATGCCCTCTTTTCCCGGTAGGGCGCCAGATAGGCAATGAGATTCTCCACCATCTTCCCCTTGCACTCAACGCACCCGATGCCGGCCCGTCTGCATTCCCGGTCAACCGTGCTGATGAGGTCGGCCGGACTGTAGAGGTTGTGAAAGGTAAAGACATTGCAGATCTCGGGGTTGCCCGGATCATTCCGGCGCATCCGCTGGGGATCGGTGATCATCTGCGAGACCTTCTGCCGGATAACCTCCGGCTCATCGGAGAGATAAATCGCATTGTTGTATGACTTGCTCATCTTGCGCCGGTCAATTCCCAGCACCTTGGACATTTCGGTGAGAATCTGCTCCGGTTCGGGAAACACCTCTCCGTAGAGATTATTGAAACGGCGCACGATCTCCCGGGTAAGCTCGAGGTGCGGCACCTGGTCCCTGCCTACCGGCACCTTGTGGGCCTTGTACATGATGATGTCGGCGGCCTGCAACACCGGGTAGCCGAGAAAGCCGTAGGTGGTAAGATCCCGGCCGGTCAGCTCATCCTGCTGCTCCTTGTAGGTCGGGTTGCGCTCCAGCCAGGGAAGCGGGACAATCATTGAAAGCAGCAGGTGCAGCTCGGCATGCTCGAGCAGCCTGCTCTGAATAAAGAGCGTGCTCCTCTCCGGGTCAATGCCCGCGCTGAGCCAGTCGATGACCATGCCGGGAATGCTCTCCCTGATCACCCCGGTATTTTCATACTCGCTGGTCAGGGCATGCCAGTCGGCGACGAAAAAAAAGCAGTCGTACTCATCCTGCAGCTTCACCCAGTTGCTCAGGGTCCCATGCAAATGGCCCAGATGGAGTTTTCCGGTGGGCCGCATCCCGCTCAGCACCCGTTGTTTCGCCACAATCACGTTCTCCCGAAAGAATCATCGGCGCGCTCAGACAAAGGGGCGATCCTCCGCCCCGGTGCCGCCGCCGCTTCGTTAATCAACGCCCTGCCATCGTGCATCGGCCACGCCGCGTATCCGGCCAATGGCCACAGTATGTATCAAATAAACCATGGCCTGTCAATCACCATGAACAACGCCGCCCTTTAAAAAGTGCCGCCGCACGTAGTCGATTTCATCGGCCTTGGTCTGGACTTTCCCTTCAAGCCTGGCATCAAGCAGCCCGTCCAGTATCTTTTTATACAGGCGGCCGGGCGGCAGCCCCAGCTTTTTGAGATCCTCGCCCCCGGTCTCAATGGCGGTGTGCCGCAACTGGGTGATAAACGTCGAGATGGCCTTTTGCGCCTCCCGCCGGGTGACCCGTCCCATCAGGTAGATGAGGCATTCCACCGAAAGGGGCTTGAGTAGATGGTAGAGTTCGCTGGCACCGAGCGTTCTGCGGCGCACCATTCGCACCAGGACATTTTTGATGTGCTCCCGGTTGGTGAGGAGCTCACGCCCCTCCTTCTCGCTGAAGAAGAGCCGGCGGCACACCTGCACCACCTCGTTTTTCCCCAGTCCGTCAATCAGGGCCATAAAATATATCTTCCACTGCACGTATGCTTCCTCCAGGAAGGAAAGCTCGTACCACCGGATGGCCTCCTTGATCCTTTCACACAGCCCCTTCCGGGCCTTATCAAAGGTGAATGCGGGATGAATACAGCGAAGCAGCGACAGCTCCTGCATCCGTTCGAGGTTTAAGATCACCTCTTCCTCCTGCAGCACCAGAATCAGCTCGGAAAGCAGGCGCCGCCCGTCCAGCCTCTCCAGGAAATTAAATCTGACCGCATTCTCGATCAGGCTCTGGGTGAGCCTGCCCAGGTGAAATCCGAAGCGCTGCTCGAAGCGGATCGCCCGCAATATCCGGGTGGGATCCTCCACGAAGCTCAAATTGTGGATCACCCGGATGGTTTTTTCCTTGATGTCCTTCCGCGCGCCGAAAAAATCGATCAGCTCACCGAAGTAGGCCGGGTTAAGCCGGATGGCCAGGGTGTTGATGGTAAAGTCGCGCCGGTAGAGATCCAGCTTGATCGAACTCATCTCCACCTGGGGCAGGGCCGCCGGCCGCTCATAATACTCCAGCCGCGCGCTGGCCACATCCACCTTGAATCCTCCGGGAAGGCTGATCACCGCCGTGCCGAAGGTCTTGTGCACCTTCACCCGCGCCTTGTGCTGCACCGCCACTTGCTGCGCAAAGGCGATGCCGTCCCCTTCAATCACCAGGTCCACATCCAGATTGTTCCGCCGCAGAAAAATGTCCCGCACAAACCCGCCCACAAGGTAGGCATTGACCCCCATTGCCTCGGCGGCTTCTCCCAGATCCTTAAGCATGCCGACCATCTCCGGCGGCAGATGCTCTTCAAGCTGATGCACCATCACCTTGTTCTGCTTGCGGGAGGCGTATGCGCCCTCCTCGAAGAGAAACTGGGGCTCCTCGGACAGGTCGGCATGGAGCACCCGGAGCAGGTCGGTCCGGGTTATGCCCCCGATGAGCTTGCCCCGATGGAGAACCGGGAGAAAGCGCTGATTGCCTTCGATGATGATCTTCTGGATTGACGGCCAGGGGGTTTGCGGACCCGCGGTGGCAAAATCGCGCACCATATACTCTTCCACCGGGAGTTCCTTGAGGCCGTGGTGGGTCGCCTTTTCAATGACCTGCCGCGATATCAGTCCGGCCAGACGGCCATCTTTCATCACCGGCAGCACGTTAATGTTGTAGCGGGTCAGCACCTGCCCGGCGCGGCTCAGGGTTTCCGATGCATCAACCGTCTTGACCGGATAGGACATGAAGTCCCGCGCCACCCGGGGAGGTGATATCTTGCTCTGCAGAATGGTCTTGAGCTTTTCCTCCACCTGGATCAGCGTTTGGTCCCGGACGGTGGCCGACGCGGCGCTGCTGTGCCCTCCCCCACCGAACTCTTTGGCGATGTCGCCCACATCCACCTCCGGCTTTCTGCTCCGCGCCACCAGGTAGACCCGGTCCTCCATGCGGGCAAGCACAAACAGCACATCGCAGCGCTCCATCTCCCGAAGCTTGTGGACCAGCACGGCAAAGTCGCTCACGTAGGTCTTGCTCGACACCGTGGCAACCACCACGCCAACGCCGTTGATCTGATACGTGGTCGCCGACTCAACCAGCTCGTTTAGAAGCGAAATCTGCTCGGCGGTAAACCCCTTCACCAGAATGTCGCTGATAAGATTGAGGTCCGCACCTTTGGACTTGAGATATGCCGCGGCCAGGAAATCGTCCTCGGTGGTGGAGGGAAAGGTGAGGCTGCCGGTGTCCTCATAGATGCCGAGCATCATGATGGTCGCCTCCTCCGGCAGAATTTCCAGCTTCCGTTCCCGCAGCAGCCCGCACAGGAGGGTCGTGGTTGCGCCGACCTCACGCACCATTTCCACCGAGCCATGCAGGTCATCCTCTGCCGGGGGATGGTGATCATAGATATGAAGCTCAACATCGGGGCGCTCGGCAACCCGAGCGAACTGGCCGATGCGGTTTTTCTGCCGGATGTCCACCAGGATGAGCCGGGTTATCTTTTTCAAATCAATGTTCTTGAGCTTTTCCCACTTGAAGGCATAATAGGCGGAGGTAACGAAGAAGTCGCG
>CAZWCD010000218.1:0-3638 GCA_964632275.1 uncultured Thermodesulfobacteriota bacterium | reverse complement strand
CCATTCACGGCTGTTTTTTCCGGCGCAGCGCCTGTAACACCCGCTCCGGGGTGATGGGCATTTCATTGATGGGACAGCCGATGGCATTGCTCACCGCGTTGGCGATGGCCTGCGTCGTGCACTGGATGGGACCCTGCCCTACCTCCTTCGCGCCAAACGGCCCGTACGGATCGTTGTCCTCCACGATGATCCGCTCCACCGCAGGCAGCTCGCAAGTCCGGGGCAGCCGGTAATCGATGGGCGAGGCATTGAGAATGCTCCCCTCTTCCAGGAGACATTCCTCAAACAGCGCCTGGCTCATGCCGCTAAACACCTGCCCGTCCATCTGGCCTTCCACCGCCAGCGGGTTAATGGCGCGTCCCACGTCGTGGGCAGCGGTCATGTTGAGCAGCTTCACCGAACCGGTTTCGGGATCCACTTCCACCTCGGCAATCTGCGCGCCGAAGGAATAGGCGAGCGCGGCGTTCCCCTTGAAGGTCTCGGGATCAACCTCCTCGGCGGGCGGATTGTAAAAACCTCTTCCCATGATGTAGCGGCCTTCGCTGGAGTGAAGGGTCTCGTACGCCGCGGTTTCGAATGAAACGGCTTTTTCCGGCGACCCCTTGGGATAGATGTTCCGGTCCCGGAAGATAAGCGCGGCCGGCTTGACACCTAGCTTGGCGGCCGCGGTCTGGGCAATTTGTTTTCGTGCATCGAGGCACGCGGCAATGACCGCATTCCCGGTGGTAAAGGTGCCGCGTTGGGATATGGCTCCCATGTCAAAGGGCGCCACATCGGTATCGCCGGCGATGACCCTGATGTCCTCCGGCACAACTCCCAGCACCTCGGCGGCGATCATGGCCATCGCCGTGTGGGATCCCTGGCCCATGTCCGGCAGGCCGGTAAAGAGCGAGGCCTTGCCGTCCTCTTCAATTTTGATAAACGCCGAGGAGGTGTCGTGATCGAGCATGCCTTTCCCGCCGGCCCGGATCATGCCGCAGCCGATGCCGATTCCCCGGTAGGGGGGAAGCTTGCCGTATTTCTTTTTCCAGCCCGCCGCGCGCGAGGCCTTGAGGATGGATTCCTTCAGGCCGCAGCTGGCGTAGTGTATCCCGCTGAGGGTGGTGTACCCCTTGTCCACGGCGTTCTTAAGCCGCAGGTCAACCGGGTCCATGTTGAGATCTTCGGCTATGCGATCGAGCTGGGACCCCAGGGCAAATCTCATTGCGACCATGCCGGTGCCGTGGTGGAAAAAGTAGGGAGTGTTGTTGGTATATACCAGCCGACCCCTGAACCTGGTCGCATCCAGCTTATAGAGCATCTGCAGGGCAAAACCGATGAAGCGGAGCACCATAAACTGAATGCCGGCATAGGCGCCGCAGTCCAGCAGTAGCTCTGCGTCCACCGCCTTGAGGGTGCCGTCCTTCTTCACCCCGGTGGTGAGGCGGAACTGGTAGGTGCCACCGCCGTGAAAAACAATAAACTCCTCTTCCGCGGTGCAGCGTATCTTTACCGGCTTCCCCGCCTTCCTGGAGAGCAGCGCTGCGATGTAGTGGTGGGGCAGGTCCGCCCCCCTGCCGCAAAAGGCGCCGCCGGTGTTGAGATTCATGAGCCGTATGCCGCTCTGCGGGAGGTTGAACCTGAAGGCCATGTTCATCTGGATGTGAATCGAGGCCTGGATGGGCGTCCAGACGGTGAGCCGGTCCGGCAGCGAAAAGTCGGCAAGCACGGTGTGGTGCTCGGAATAGGAGCTGTGGGCAGGGTAAATGGTGTACTCATCAGCCCGCGTGTGATCGGACTCGGCAAATGCAGCATCCGCATCGCCGAAATTCATGGTGATATCATCGGCGTAATTGCTGTCCAGGTGGGAGTGGAGCGGCGGCGCGCCTTCGGCCATGGCCTCGGCGACGGTCAACAGCGGGGGCAGCGGCTCATATTCCACCTGTATCAGCTCCGCCGCCTCGCAGGCGGTGTCTTCGTCCACCGCGGCAACCGCGGCAATCTCATCGCCGCGATAGTTCACCCGCTCCGCGCAGAACAGCCCCTGGTCACCGCCGAGCATCATGCCGCCCGCGTCCAGGTGGGTTATGACCGCCTTGACCCCGGGCAGCTTCTCGGCCCGGGAGGTATCGATGCTGCGTATATTCCCCCGCGCGATGGGACTGCGCAGGATCCTGCCGTGGAGCATTCCCGGCAGCGCCACATCGTCGGTGAACTGTGACCGGCCGGTCGCCTTGAAAACCCCGTCCAGCCGCGGTTGCCGCTTCCCGATGACACTGTACCGATCATCTTTTTTGGCCATGCCTTATTTCCTCTCTTTTCGCCGATACTGTTTGCCCCGCGCCGGCAGGAGCACCTTCAGGTGCGATTTGTCTTCCCGTCCCGACCGCGCTTGCTTGTCTTAAATGTTGACTGCTCTTCCCGTACTTCCTTCTGATCGCTTTGTAGATGCACTACCTTTCCGTTACGCCAGATGGCAACAGGAATACCCTTTCGTTTATGTTCAGCGATGGCTTCGGCAACCGCTTCCTTGAGCGCCTTTTCAGCTTGATAGGCGAGTAGATTATTAGATGATGTATTCTTCTTTTTCATCACACATGTGAAAAACTGTTTTAGCAGTAAGTTACAACGAAACTTATTTCAAGCAATTTAATGATACCAAACTTACGTGACAAATAGGGTCCTTGGACCTTTTATAGAAAACATTGTGCGGGTGTTAAAATTGTGAGTCCGGTTAGCATGTGAACGCTGATTGTGCATGGCAGAAGGAGAGAATATTAGTTGGGCGCCTAAACAGGTTTTTTTATAGTACGATTCCCCGGTGGAAGCAAGCAAAATGGGCCGGCGCGGGTGGCGTCGCCGCCATATTTCCTTTGCGCTTAAAATTCCATCATGCTATACACGTATTATTTCGCGGCCGGAGGCCGCTCCTACCGGTTTAAACCACGTCAAGACGATTTCGCGGATCAGGAGGAAGCGCATGGACACCAAAGAGATGGAAGCGGTGGAGAAGGAATATGACCAGATGCTTGAAAAGAACTTCGTTCAAAAGCTCAAGATAAACAAAAAGCAATTGTCTCCTGATGAATTGAAAAAACGAGTCATCGCCTTTCTGGAGGCGAACGTCATCTGCACGCTGGCCACCTGCTCCAATAACATACCCCGGTCGACGACACTGCGTTACCGCAGCCGCGGGCTCACCATCTATATCCTTGCCGAGGGCGGCATGAAGATTAAGAATATAATGGAAAACCCCCGGGTGTCGGTCAGCCTGTACGGACCGTATTCCGGTTTTGAGTCGGTGAAGGGGCTGCAGCTCTGGGGAACCGCATCCATCATCGAACCTGATGAAGGAACCAGCTACCGGGAGGCGGTTACTACCGTTGATCTCGAGGGGCGGGAGGACCTGAAAAAGCTGGGCATAGAAAAGATGCAGCACAACATGAAGGCGATAAAGATTGTGGTTGAGCGGGCGCGGTATTTAAATATCGAGGAGGGAATTTTCAACCAGATTCTCCATGTAACCCCTTAAAATGTTTTGTCTGTCTTCCTGCGACTTGATCGCAGGATCTAATAATGCATTGTAACTGGATTCTGCGGTCAAGCCGCAGAATGACCGTTTACTGGTAGGGGCAGGCCCCTGTGCCTGCCCGGATATG
>CAZWCD010000217.1:1697-3645 GCA_964632275.1 uncultured Thermodesulfobacteriota bacterium | reverse complement strand
GAGGACGTTCTTTCCAGGCGGGCGACCGTTTCGATGTGGGAGGTCTGGGGGAAGAGGTCCACCGCCGCCAGCGCGGCAAGATGGTAGCGTGTGCCGAGCAGATGAATGTCGCGCGCCAGCGTGGCCGGGTTGCAGGAGAGGTAGATGATCCGGCGCGGCGCGAGCGCGAGGAGCCGTTCGACAACCGCCGGCTGGCATCCGGCGCGGGGAGGGTCAACAAAGACAACCAGCCGGTCACCGGTCAGCGCCTTCTGATCGCGCGACCGGCGCAGGAACCGCTCAGCGGTAATCGCATGAAAGGCGACCCGGTCAATCCCGTTGAGACGGGCGTTTTTCCGCGCGTCCCCGATGGCGGTGTCGAGTTCGTCGACGCCGATCACCTGCCCGGCCGTCGCCGCTGCCATGAGCGCCAGGGCGCCGGCGCCGCAATACAGATCCAGCACGGTCATGCCGGGATCAAGCTGCGCTTCGCGCAGCGCCCGCTCGTAGAGCAGCCGGGCAGCGCCGGTGTTGACCTGCAGAAAGGAGCCGGGAGCGGCGGCGAGGGTGAGACCGCAGATGCGTTCCTTGAGCACCGGCTCTCCCCAGAGATGCATCCACTGCCTGCCGGTGACGATGCTTGTCCTGGACGGCTGCACATTCTGAACGATTCCGGTTATCTCCGGGCAGGTGTCGGTCACGCTTCGGATAAACCGCTCGCGCCCCGGAAACCGGTCATCGGCGGTAATCAGGGCGATAAGCGCTTCCCCCTGCTCGTTGCTCCGGGTGAGCAGATGCTTCAGCCATCCCCGCCCTTCCTTTCGCTCAAAGGGTTGCAGCCCCAGTTCGGAAAGAATCTGACGCACGGTGGTGAGAATGCGCAGTGCAATGGGGGATTGAATCAGGCAGTCTTCAATGGAGACGACCGCGTGACTTCCGGGAGCGAAATAGCCGGCGACCGGCGCCCCGTCGCGGCGGTCGAAAGCAAATTGCGCGGTATTGCGATAGCGCCAGTCCGGTTCGGCGTGCAGCAGATCGATGTCAGGGCACTCGGAAAGATGCCCCAGGCGCTGCAGCGTTTCCCGCACCAGGATCTTCTTCCATGTCCGTTGCGTTTCCGCCTTCAGGTGCTGCCAGTTGCATCCGCCGCACCAGAGACCGGTTGCTTGAGAGGCGAAGTGATACGGGCAGGCTGGGGTGATGCGGTCAGGCGAGCGTTCCAGCAGCTGGCGCGGCAGGCAGCGCAGGTAGGTTTTCTTCTCTTCGAGCGGCTGTGCGGCGACGATTTCATCGGGCAGGGTGTAGGGGGCAAAGGCCACCTTGCCCTGCATGTCGCCGCCGGAAACAATATGCCCCACCCCGTCCCCCTCAAGGGCAAGACGCTTTATGGCAACAGTATAATCTGCCGGCCCGGCAGGGCCGGCGTTTAGAGTTCCCTCCACCTGTTTTCAGCCCTGCAGACATTGTCATATCCCCGCGCCATCATCAGGGCATCGACAATGGTTATGGCGGCCATGGCTTCGATAACCGCGTAGTGCCGGCCCACCAGCGTCGGATCGCGCCGGGTGATGGGGCTCAACTCCTCTATCGCCATCTTCGGCATGTTGACGCTGTCCTGCCTGAGGCTGATGGTCGGCGTTGGCTTCACCGCGATGCGGGCAATGACCTCCTCGCCGGTGCTGATGCCGCCCAGCATGCCCCCGGCATTATTGGTCTTGAAGGTTATTTTTCCATCCACCTTGGTGAACTGATCGTTGTTCTCCGAGCCCTTCATCGCTCCCACCTTGAAACCCGCACCGAACTCGACCCCCTTCACCGCACCGATGGAGAAGAGGGCGTGGCCGAGCAGCGCGCTCAGCTTGTCAAAGACCGGCTCACCCAGGCCGGCGGGCACGCCCTTGATCCGCAGAGTGATGATGCCTCCGGCGGTGTCACCCTCGTCCTTGATCTGGAGGACCCGCTGCGTCAT
>CAZWCD010000217.1:0-1597 GCA_964632275.1 uncultured Thermodesulfobacteriota bacterium | reverse complement strand
ATGTGCACCTGCTGGGTATCGACGTTGTAGATGATGATGCCCACCGGCGCGCCGGTGGTCATTCCTTCCTGGCCCAGCCCGGCAAAAATATGGCACTGGTCGGTCTCCTGCCGCGGCGAGTTGAGCGGTCCGATCCCCGGCCTGCGCTTGTCCATTTCTTCCTGGATAATCTGGTCTGACAACTTCAACCCGGGCGGCACTCCGTCAACGATGACCGCCAATCCGCTTCCCTTGCCGATGCCGTAGCTCTCGCCCACGGTGGTGATCCTGAATAATCTGCCGAAGGTATTGCCTAACATTGTTCTTTATCTCCTTGCTTGCAACTATTTGATTTAGCTGTTTTATTTACCCCCTATCAATAGGACATTGTCATCCGTTCTTTTGCGCCATGCATTGTCGGAGGTGAAATCCTTTTACTCTAATAGCACATCACGAATGATATTACAAGGAAAGGAGGAGATTACACCGGAAGAAAATGGCTATGCTATTAGGGCAGGTCAGGAAATCCCATTCCTGATTGTTCATGAAGTCCGGTTTTAAAACGCTTGACTGACTTCAAGTTTTTAGAGAGGGTTATTTTAAAACCCAGCGAATTTGCAATGGGTTGTAATGCTTCACCTGCATGGGTGTCGGCAAGCTTGATTTCAGATGGTAAAATCTTATGCGTTTCGATTGCTGATAAAATTACTTCTGTTAATGGCGGATAGGGATCATCTGCGTACGGTGCCAGGCGGGTGGCGAACATAAACCCCGAATCATGGTGAGCAACCGCGAGAATTCGGACAAAGTATGGGCGCTCCCGATCCTGCAGTATGCCGGGCATGAGAAAGCCGTCCGCTTCCCATGCAGTATCCGGCGCGAGGCGCATTTGTTTTATTTTGTGAAGGCGGATCTCATTGTATGGATACCGGACCGGTGCCGGGTTGTTCACCGGCGCAGGTCGCAACCATTCACTCTGCCAGGAATCCGCACCATCGAGCTCTCGATGCGGCATATAGGTAAGATAGTGCTCATTATCATCACTGAGCAAAATGGTTTGATTATCCAGATAATCCCGGGCAAATTGGCAGGCTGCCTTCAGCGCAAGGGTTAGAAAGCGGGCCTCGTCTTCATTTAAAAACCACTGGCTGTAGCCGGGCAGGTAACTTCTAAACCGCGGATATTGCTTTCGTCCACGTATACGAAGGTTCAGTGATTTTATAACGGATAGGTCTGCTTTCTCCAGATCGGGGCGATCGGCACATTCCGCAAGGATGGCATTCTGCCCCGCAATGATCTCGTCGTCACCCGGAGCGATACTGCCGGATTGAATGCGCTGGTACAATTCCAGCCCTTCGCTTCCCCGGTACACGCACAAGGCCAGAACTTCTCCCATCGTCCCGAGCACACAGCAGTACCCGGTTTGCCCGGTTGCCGGATCCTTCACCGCGAACAGTTGATCATCATAGAGAAAACGCCAGGGCGCCAGGTCTCTGAACGCAAGCGCTGCATCATAAAGTGGGCCCCATGCATCAAGCGAGACGTTGGGAATTTTCATGGCAACAGGTAATAAAAAAGTCCCTGGATAAGAAGATCAGACCATTGCCCGGCTGTTGGC
>CAZWCD010000216.1:0-3648 GCA_964632275.1 uncultured Thermodesulfobacteriota bacterium | reverse complement strand
GCGGGGCGTTACCTTCACCGTGAAACTTCCGGCGGGATGAGCGGCGCGCGCCTCCCGCTCTGATCATGCGCGACCGGGACCGTGAGCATCATCCGTGGTGAGCAATGGCGCCGTGCGCGAATTTTTTCATCGGTGAAGCGAAAAAGATGAATTTTTTTATCCCTCCGGAACAAAAACAAAAAAACAGGCGACGCTTCGTGATGCCTCGACTGGCAAGGGATTGCGAGCGATTGCCTGTCATGGAATGCATGACGCGCAATGGCGCGCATGCATTTTTTTTGGGTTGGCGCAAAATTTTTTCTTGACTAAAAAAATTATAATGCTACATTTATTACAACTTTGAACAATGCTCGTTGAAAAATTAACTAAAGTTTTGAAATTGCCAATCGAACTTACACTATAGTTTGATTGCAATGCGATGTTTAGCCTCAGGTGAGGTTAAACGGGTACGTACTAACCTACAGCAAGGAGGGACTCATGGCAGCAAAGAAACCGGCAAAGAAAGCAGCAAAGAAACCAGCAAAGAAAAAGGCAGCAAAGAAGAAAAAGTAAGCTTGCGTAACAAACCGTTGGTTTCAGCAAAGCCTCATGGTTTATCGCACCTTCGCGGTGATGGAGACCATGAGGTTTTGTTTTGAGCGGTATGTGAAGTACAGTCAGGGCAGCAGCACGGAGGGGTAGTAGCACTTGAATATCAGGCAGGGCCACTGGTAGGTTTCCCGGTAGAGGGCGCGGACGCGCTTCCTGAACGCTTCCTTGGTGAGACCGGTTTCATGCAGCATGGAGCGAACGGTGTGCATGAAGGTGACATCTTTTATCTTCTTGCTTTGCGCATTTTCCCTCCCCACGATCTTCACCCCGTACACCCCGGCCTGGTTGAATTCGTAGAGCGCGCAGGCCCCGCAGGGCCGGTCGTCGATGTGCAGCCCCGACCAGAAGGACTGCCGCTCCCAGGAGATGTTTTCCTTGACCGCCGGATCCAGCTTCTTGGCTTCCTGGCCGAAAACCCCGACGTTGTAGGGCAGCATGCAGGCGTTGAGATAGGAGCGCTTGGTCTCCTCGTCGTCGAAGAGATCGGCCATGCCGTGCTGAAAGGTGCAAAACCCGTCAATGTTGGCGCAGCGCGAGTTGAGGATGAAGACCTCGAGTTGCACATCGGGGACCTCGCCGGCAAGGGCGGTAATCTCCTCGAGGGTGAGGTGGCGCGGCAGGATGATCCGCGCGGCGCCCAGCTCCCGGTAAAAGCGGACCGCCTCGGCATTAAAAACGGTGCCCGCCGTGCTGACGTGCATGGCCAGCGGTATCCGCCGCTCCTGCAGGGTCACCATCAGGGCGACATCTCCCACGATCAGGGCGTCCACCTGCGCCTCAATCGCCCGGTCGATGTAGGCGAGCAGGTGCGGATACTGATCGTTGGTGTAGTAATGCTCATTCAAGGTTAAAAAGACCGGGACCTGCCGGGCGTGGGCCCGCTGCACGCTTTCGGCAAGCGCGGCGAAGCTTTTGAAATGGGGGCTGGTGCCGGGTACGGCATTGTCCTCCTGGCGCCGGTTGAGCGAAGCGGCCACGGTGTACTGCTCCCGCCAGTCATCGGGCATGACCCCGCAGTAAAGCTCATCGGCCCCGGCCGCAATCACCTCATCGACTTCATCAACCCGGCTGACCGGAGAAAGTATTTTAATCATGACATCAAGGGACGTAATGGTTCTGCAATCCGCTGCATTCAGCTGCGCAAAGCAACCACACCGCCATGGGTAATGGCGGTGTGGCGGTACGCGCTCTCAATGGTACAAGCTGTGCCCGGGTGTTACATGGCCTTCCTGATCATCTCCACCAGGTTGAACACCTTCATGGATCCGCCCATGGCATCAATCGCATCCTTTAAGTGCGTTTCGCACCAGGGACATGCGCTCACGATGGCGCTCGCTCCGGTTGTCTGGGCCTCTTCCACCCGCTCCTTGCCGGTGGACAGGGCGAAGTCCGGGAACGCCGACTTTGCGCCCGCGCCGGAGCCGCAGCACCAGGAATATTCCTTGATGCGCTCCATCTCCACCAGGTTGAGGCCGGGAATGGCTTTTAAAATTTCGCGCGGCGCCTCGTAATGGCCCTCGACGCCACGGTTGAGATCCCGGGGCGGCTCGGTAAGTCCGTACTCGACCCGCTTGCCCTCCCAGTGCTTGTAGGGTTCGCCGCGGCGTCCGAGGTGGCAGGGATCATGGTAGGTTACGGTCATGTCCACCGGTTTGCTCAGCTTGATCTTGCCCTTCCGGATCAGGTCATTGATGTAAACGGTCGAATGCACCACCT
The DNA here is from genome assembly GCA_964632275.1 of uncultured Thermodesulfobacteriota bacterium. GTDB lineage: Bacteria > Desulfobacterota > WTBG01 > WTBG01 > WTBG01 > CAZWCD01. The sequence goes on along the minus strand of CAZWCD010000216.1, from coordinate 1,341 downwards.
GGTAGTCCAGATCGGCGGTGTTGATTTTGAGATGGTGGGCATATTTTTCACTGAAGGTCATGAAGCAGCCGGGGCAGTTGGTGACGATGGTCTTGGCGCCGGTCTCCTTGAACATCTTCAGGTTTTTCTCCGCGATGACGCCGAAGCTCTTCTTGTCCCCGACGTTGTCGCAGATGCCGCCGCAGCACACTTCTTTGGCGCCCAGTATGCCGAAATCGATCCCCGCCTGCTTGAGGATCTCGGCGGTGCCGATGGGAATATCGGTAACCCCGGGCTTGTAGGCATAGGTGCATCCCACAAAATAGAGGACATCCGCCTTCTCCTTGGCGCTGCTCAGGTCCTTGATGTCAAGCTTGCGCGCCCAGTTGGCCCTGCGGGTGCGCGGCTGCTTCCAGACGTTATCATACTGATCGATGCTGGTGATGAATTCCTTGTGTGCCGGCAGGGGTCCGTAACCCTTTTCACAGGCCTCCTCCCTCAATGCCTCGAGAACGCCGATGATATCGAGATCCATTACCCGCTTGCAGTTGATGTCGCAGGCCGCGCACATGGGGCAGCGGTAGATGATCTCAAGCAGCTTTTCGGGGGACTGTTCCCAGGTCAGCTCACCCTTGAGCAGGCCGGTCGCGATGTCATTTTTGCCCTGGGCGGCGTAGCAATCGAATTTTCCATAGACCAGGGAAGGGCAGCTTTTGGAAAAGCGATGGCTCTTGATTTCCCAGAGATGCACCCACTTGCAGGTGGAGCATCGTTGACAATGACTCGCATCATATTCGATTTTTTCTAAAGCCATACAAAAACCTCCTTCGAATCAGTAGGTTGCATGGGGAGCATACCCCCCCTCGAGGCTAATGCCGTCCCCGGTTCGGCCGAGCCGAAATAAAGCACAAAACTGGTAACATGTATTACATAGTTTTGTCAAGATTATTTTAAGTCCTTGAGGGCATAATCCGGGGAGGCCATGCTTAGGCGTGTCGTACCTGCCGATAGATATGTTATCAATTAAGTATAGTTTCCCCGGAATGAGGGGCGGTGGTGCGGCAGGAATGGACGGCGAAGAAAAATGCTTGTCAAAAAGGATAAACTGTGATAGAAAATACCACCTTCAAGGAAAGCGAGGAATGCGTATGTCAAAGGTATGTGATGTGTGCGGCAAGGGAAGACAGGTTGGCCACAACGTCAGCCATGCGAATAATAAGACCCTGCGGGTATGGCTCCCCAATCTTCAGAAGATACGGGTGCTGAAGGACGGTGCGGTCAAGCGGATGAGTGTCTGTACCCGGTGCATCCGCTCAGGCGCGGTCAACAAGGCCCCCCACAGCAGGGTAAAGCCCGAGCTTC
>CAZWCD010000215.1:0-3702 GCA_964632275.1 uncultured Thermodesulfobacteriota bacterium | reverse complement strand
TGATATCAGCCGCTTGCAGCATCATGAGCAGCACATCGTGATTGTTGTGATCGTATAGATCTTCCGCAAGGGCGCTTTCATCCCGCCGGGTGCTGATGGAAACCTGCTTACCCCGGCGTGCAAGATAGATCGCTGCCTCACACCCTATTACCCCGCCTCCCATAACTAATACCTTGTTTCCCGGCGGTTCCACGCCGTTTAGCACTTGCATTACACTAAAAACCCTATCTGATGCCCCGTTGTTAAAGGGGGGCGTTTCCATCGTTGCCCCTGTTGCAAGGATAACATAATCGGCCCCACATTGCCGGACATCTTCGGCAGTCGCCGTTTTATTAAGCACACAGTTGATGGGCAGGCGATGTACCAGCCGTTCAAGGTACCTTATATAATCCAAAATATCATACTTGAAATCAGGTTTTGAAGCAGGCCAGAGATTCCCGCCCAGCCGATCCGACGATTCCCACAGCGTGACATCAAAACCGCGCGCCGCGCCAACGCGGGCCGCCTCAATCCCGGCCGGCCCGCCGCCGACCACCAGCAGCGATCTTTTCTCTTTCAGCGGGGCAAGTGCCCTGTCGATTTCATGGCCGCAGGAGGGATTTATGGCACAACTGGTCGGTTCCCCTGCGATCATCTGCCACTTGCACCCTTCGTGGCATCCCAGGCAGGGAATAAGCTCATCATTCTTGCGCTCTGCAATTTTATTGACCCAGTCAGGCTCGGAGAGAAGCCCCCTGCCGATGGCAATAAAGTCGGCCTTGCCCTCGGCGAGGATTCGTTCGGCCGTTTCCGGATGATGCAGCCGCCCAACCGCAATAACCGGCAGCGATGTGACCTGTTTGACTTTTGCAGCAATGTCCGCCATACAGCCGGGCGGAAAATACTGGGGCGGATGGGGCCACCAGTGCGTCTCATAACAGCCCGCGTCGACATGCAGCGCATCAACCCCCATCTTTTCCAGTTCACGTGCAACCCACAGCCCCTCTTCCTCGTCTCTTCCCCCTTCGAGGTGATGGGTTATGCCGAAGCGGTAAATAACCGGAAAATCATCGCCCGCTTCGCGCTTGATGGCCGCAACCGCTTCGCGGGCCAGGTTAAGCCTTTTATCCCGTGATCCGCCATAGTGGTCGTCACGCCTGTTCCACAGGGGGGTCATGAACTGGTCCAGCAAATACCCCTCATGACCGTGCAGCTCGACACAGTCCGCTCCGCCTTCGCGGCAACGCATCGCGGCAAAACCAAAGGACTGGGCAAGGGCGGCCGCCTCCTCGGTGGTGATTGCCCGGGTCAGGGCGTCAGGCCCAAGCGGCATGACCGGCGAAAAGTGCGTGTTAACCGAGGCCGAAACCGGCAGCACCCCTTCAGGCACCACCGGCGGAGGAACAACGCGACCAAAACCGGCGGTCAGCTGAATAGACAGTTTACACCCATAGAAATGGAGGGTGTTGGCAAGCAGCCGCATGGAATCCAGGTGCTTGTCGGAAGCCGGGTTAAACAGTCCCTTGGAGAATGGCTCGAGCGCCTGGGTTACAAAGGTGGCTTCGGTGGTAATGAGGCCAACCCCGCCGGCCGCCCTCGCTCCATAGTAGGCACGATATCGTTTTCCCCACATCCCTTCGCCTTCATGCAGCCCATGGGCACCCATTGCCGCCATCACCACGCGGTTTTTAAGCTTGAGCTTCCCGATAAAGCCCGGATCCAATAGTTTCATCGTTACGATCCCTTTCCTTTTATAGGTTTGGTGTTATTTCTCTGAAGATCGCTTATCCTGTACCTTATCCATAAACTCGGGAGTAATGACGCTTCTCCCTTCTGCCTTTGCCGCTTCCACAACTCCCTTGATGACCCTTTTTAGAAATATGTTTGGTACTCTGACGATCTTGGCGCAGGCCTCCCTCTCCCACTTGATATCCGGATCAAAACGGTCGCAGGCATACTTGACTGCCTCAACCGATGCTTCCTTGCTGCGGGGGACGGGAAGCGCATAGGGTCTTGCGTGTCTGGAAAACCAGAACTGGATATTGTCGCGATAGCCGTAATCGACGGGGACACGGGGAAAGCCTTTCCCCTTGAGCAGGCACTCCCGCCATTTTTTCTTCATGCTTATTTTATCAATCATCAATACCAGGTGATAGGAATTCGATGAGGGAATGGGACGGAGAGGAAACCGGTCATCCCATGTGCACTCAAACACCTGGAAGGCTTCTTCCACTATATCAGGAAACCGGGACAGACCGTCGGGCGGCGAATCGCTGCGCGTGGAAGGCCGAAGCGTGAATATGCTGTTCTTCATCTTTTCCTCGGTGGTCTCACCGGGATACCCGAGCAGGACGCAGTTTTTCATGTATCTTTTCTTATCGGGGATGAAATTGAGCGAACAAACCTTCGACCTGGTAATATTCTGGGCGGTGTTGCTGTCGCTCCGTGCTATCAGGAGCATGGCATGGTTTTTCCCACCGGGCACCACGATATAGGGGAAGCACAGTGAATATGGTCCCAGGTTGGTGGCGCCGGAGGCGCTTATGGTGCTGACCAATACTACCGGCATGGGGAAAAAACTGGAAGTCTGGTAAAAATTATCCAGAATGCGAATATCAACAAATTCCCGGGACATCTCATCCTCCATTGAACCACGAATCAGATGGGTGTTTTCCACAGCCAGCTAGAAAAGCAGTGCAAGCAGCTTTTCCGCATTCTCCTTGCCTAAAGCCTTCTTAAGCGGTCCTTCGCCGGGATCATTTTCCAGCATGATTTTGAGCATGTCCCTTTTCCTGCCATTCAATGATTCCATGTAGGACGGGTCGGCCTTTTCGGCTTCGGACCAGAAGCGGGCGTACAGTTTCAAGTAGTCAGCGGTAATGTCCAGGGATGTTTCCTCAATATTTTCCACATCATATTTTATCTTTCCGTAGGTATAAAATGGCGAGAGCATGACCCGATGCCAGAGGTACCGCTCGGTTCCCATGCCCTCAATGTCTTTATATTTTTCCCAGAGCGGCTCCATGGGGACCATGTATTTTTCCAGATACGCCATGTCGCGGCCGCAATCGGCCAGCGGAATGAGATCTACCCGCAAACTCAAGTGGTTCACCGCCTGAACCACCTCTGAGGTAAACAGGGGCAGCGGGTACTCATCAGACGGAACGATGGTCGTGCCCCACACTACGATTTTGCCCCCCATCACATCCGCGTGAATGGTTACTATTTTATCCAGCTTGTCGGCTTCAAAGCAGCGCATGGTATGGGTCATCATATCGGTTTCAATCCTTGCAAACCGTGTAATGTCTTCTCCCCGGTAGGTGGTCATGGGGCGGGGGCTGAGTGGTGCAAGTGCTTCAATGATACGCTCGGTATAAGCCATGGTCTTCATATCGGTCTCCTCCTGTGGATTACTGGTGGCCGGCGGTGCCGATGCGGTCAAAACCACCTGCCGCAACCATCCCGCAGCGGATAACACTATCCTGATAAATTAGAACGCGTTCTACCAATACCATACCTATTTTTTGCTTGTCAATAAGAAAAAAACATGTTCTAATTGTTGTCACGAAAGCCAGGAGGCACTCCATTCACGCGTATGGGCATGGCGACAATGAAGATCAGGGAAGCGAATGCTTTGGTGACGAAGCGGAGGATAGTGAGGATTTCCCGTCGGCTCTTCCTTGAGCAGGGATATGAGAAAACGTCCGTCCGGCAGATCTTAAA
>CAZWCD010000214.1:0-3705 GCA_964632275.1 uncultured Thermodesulfobacteriota bacterium | reverse complement strand
GTGCGTTGCTTTTCGACATTCTTTTACTGGCCGCCATCAGTTTAACCGGCAGTCGAGACTTTGTATATTTTGCCCCCTTCCCGGCAGGGTGCTTCTTGATACGGCTGGTGATGACATTGGTGATCCCGCAGTACCAGGAATTGTCAGCACTTCTTGCCAGATAATTCTTGACTGGTCCGATTAAAGAAATCATCGGTGAGCTTATCCTCCAGGCCATGTTTCCGGTAAACCCAATCAGCATAGTGGTAGTTCATGCGATCGGTTAACACATAATCGACTTTTCCTTTCAATAGCTCTGCCAACCCCTCAGCGCCGGGCAGCATCGGCGCAACCATGGCATAGGTCTTGATGCCGGCCTGCTGCAATGCAGCCAATACTTTTATCCTGGCGTTAATCGGCGGTGCCTGGGGTTCGAATAGTTTCCTGATGCGGTCATCTGCGGTAGTAACCGACAGGCCGACTTCGATATGGTGAGCATCTTTAATAATGTCCCTATCCCGTAGCACTAACGGGGAACGAGTTTGAATTACTACTGGCCAGCTATTATGTGCCAGTATTTCCAGGCATTGCCTGGTCAGTTTATATCTCGCCTCCAGGGGTTGATAGGGGTCGCACACTCCGCTTACCCAGACTCTGCCACGTTTTTTCTTCTGTACCTCAACCAGCAATAGATCGGGTGTATTGATTTTGACGTCAACAAATTTGCCCCATGGTTGCGGGTGTCCGGTCACCCTTTTCATGAAGCGTGCATAGCAGTACGAGCAGCCGTGCTGGCAGCCGATATAGGGATTGACGACATAGTCATAGATCTTCGATGCTGAAAGAACGCTTTTCGCCCGGACTTCCTGTACGATCATGCCTTAAATCCTTGCGTGCTTTATCTCTAAATCTGTAGCTTTACCATAAAACAAAAAAACCCATCTCTCCACAATCCTATAGCCATCCATGTGGGAAAATGAGGTTCAGTTTGCCACGGCCCACAGCACCCCTCCCGTTTGAGTGATAACGCAGCATGCCCATATCACAGAAGTGGTGTTTGGTAAAGCAAAGGGTATACAAAGCATATATGCCAACCCCGAGAGAAATTCTGTGTTGATTCAATCATATTTTTGCCATAGGATATCTGCGAAAGGTGGGCAAGATGTATACAACTAATCCGGAACATTTTACGATAGCTTCATCACAGAATGTAAGTGGAGAAGGATTCAGGTTTACCATTCAGCAGCTTCCGTGGACGATGGTTGATGTACAACTTTTGAAAAGAAAGAATATCAAGTATCTGGTGTTTCTAATTCCTGAGGTTGCAGGGAGCAATACGAAGAAATATCCTACAAGGGTATATTATCGCGCTACTATCCTGAGGGCAAGTAAGGATGTGCGAAAACTACAACAGATAGGAGAATGGGGTGTTTTTGCGTTGCAATAATCAAAACGATTTTCTAATCAAACAAGTTGCCTTTAGCATGCCTCCTGTATGGTTGGTGGGTAGCGTCATTATAGCATAGAGTAGTGGTAAAAGAAAGAAAAAGCCCCTTAGTGGGTGGTTGTTTGCATAGCTAATTATGACAGAAAGTTCAAGAATAATAGGGCAAGACTCTCCACTTAGGATCCGAAAACCCGTTCGGGTGTTGTATGGGTATCAAAGCGGTTGCATCGGTGGACAAACGATTCATGGCCATCCTTGCGGTGATGCTTACCACAATTGCCTTTTCCGTGAATCTGTTCATCGCCCTCCAGTTTGAGAAAACAGGTGCCCTCGATCAATACGACGTGTTTTTTGATGCCGACACGATAGCCGGCATGGAGTGTATGGTCAAGAATCAGTGCGGCGGACGGTCTTCCTTTTCCCATCCCAACCTTGCCCTGTTTCTCAATCCTCCACTGCAGGCCTCAGCCTGGGCGCTGAAACAGGTCGGAATCCTCGACCGCGATGAAGCGGCGCTACGGCGTGCACTGGCCCTCTTGGTATGCCCGTTCGCCTCGACACTGAAGGTGCTTGCCGTCTTTGGCGTGCTTCTTCTGTTGGGGTTAGCCAGTGGGCAGGCATTCCTTTTATCACTTCTTTGCATTGTCTCCTTCAGCCAGATCATATTCGGCAGCATACCAGAATCATTCGCCCTGTCGGGCCTTCTTCTCGCTGCGGCCCACCTGTTCGCGATTTACGAGATGCGCTCGGAACGCCAGAGGTTCTGGCCGTGGGTGGTACTGGGAGTTTTGACAGCCGGAATTGCGGTCACTAACCTTGTGGTCGTTGTGATCCTCTTTGTGGTGGCAAGGCTATATCTCAATGTTCGCACGCGCTTGGTCGTTTCACATGCAGTGCTTCTCTCCGTCCTCATCGTCCTGCCCACTGTGCTACTCCCCTCGCTTTTCCGCAACACTTATCACCTGATAGAAGTGGACACCCGGGGCGGGATCACCTATACGAAGAGATGGATGAAAACCGAATACGCAGCAGATCGGGCCCTCGAAACTCCCGCCACATGGGCCCATACGTTTGCAGCGCCAAAGCCTTACATCGGCACCAATTCACGGGCGATACGTGAACAATCAAAGTACCCGTATCGGTTCACGTTGTCCCCCGCGAAGGTCTTTTCCAGCTATGATCCCCTCACCCTCTTAATCCTCCTCCTCCTCGTGGCAGGAGCCATATCCCACATCAAGGCGCCGCGCATGGCGAAGTGGATGGCGGGGGCATCTCTCTGCGTGGTGGCCTTTAATTGGGTTCTCCATTCGATCTGGGGTGTCGAATTGTTCCTCTATTCACAGCACTGGCATCTGACACTCCTCATACTTCTGGCAGGACTGTTTCTCCGCGAAAGGCCGCGCATGCGGGCACTCACCCTGGCGGCTGTCGTTGTGTTGATCCTGCTCGTCATAGTGCAGAACGCCGCCACCATCTCAGCGATTCTCGCAGAGCTTCACTCGGCCCCGCCGGAGCTGTGAGGTAAGACCGTCATTCCCCTCCATACCGTCTGGCGGAGCGGAATTTTACGGATACTGCTAAATTACAATGGAATTACGAAATCAAAAACCAGCACATTGAGGCCTGCTTGCTCATAGTGCGAAAGGATGCAACACCGGTTGACGAGCCTTACCGTTTCTCAATTGCTCAGGATAATGGTATCTCCGTCAACGACCCTGGTGCATATGAGGCGATGGGCATTGGCGCAGGAAAGGGATGTGAAAAGAGCAAGGAGGGTTAAAAGCAGGCCTGCTGGGGTTCGAAGCTTCGAGAGGATCAGACAGCATCTATACCACACAACAGCCTACAGGGCAAAAGAGAAGGTAGCCACAAAATTATCTTGATTTTGCCCTTGCACTATAATTAGATATACATGTAGTATAAGTTGCGATATAATAAAGGAGGGGAACGGTGCCATAGCAGCAATGAATGCCCCATCTTATCCAAGGATTGGCTTCTTTGAAGCAGGTTGGGAATTTTTTTAATAAACGCAGGCAGAGATTTTTATTAAGAGCTGTTTTTTAACCCAGTTCGGTTTGACCATAGCTTCGGCTACCACAACAAGAGCGCACGTTTTCGCATGTGCGCTCTTGTTGTGGAGTAGTGGGTCGTGGTGACGATTTAATTCGCCTGCTGCTTCCGTTCTATCCTGTACAGCTCGTAGGTGTAGTCCCGCTCCTTGTAAGATTTGATGAGCGTGCTATCGTAGCGCTCGAGGATGTTCTTGCAAAATGAATTCT
>CAZWCD010000213.1:0-3725 GCA_964632275.1 uncultured Thermodesulfobacteriota bacterium | reverse complement strand
CTGTCACACCTCCATGCTATACTTTCTCCGAATGTAATTGCGAAAAAGGAGGAAACAGCGATGAAGGCATTGCAGCTTTTTACCGGCAGTCCGGAACAGCTCCCGGATCAAGAAATGCGGGTGCTGGGCATTGACCTGGGCACCACCAACTCCACTGTTGCTGAAGCAATCATGAGCGCTGAAGGAAAGGCGGTATGCAATACCCTGGAGCTGGAGCAGCCGACCACCGAGGGGGTTTACACCAGCCCCCTCGTGCCCTCAGTGGTGGCCATTCTCCCCGACGGGAACCACTGGGTGGGTGAAGGCGCGAAGCGACTGCGGGCCAACCCCAACCAGGCCCATCTCCTGCTTGAAAGAAACCTGTTTTATGACACCAAGAATGAAATGGGGCTGCGCAAATCCTACTTCCGGGCGCCTGAATCCTTTGACCACGCCTCAAAGATCGCCGGAAAAATCCTCACTTTTTTAAAGGAGCAGGCGCAGCGCTCAGCCGGGAATAGTCACCGGCGGCTATCAGTCACCGTGCCCGCCTCGTTCCAGTTGAACCAGCGCCGCGACACGCTGCTGGCCTGCCGGTATGCCGGCCTTGCGCTCCGTGACGAGGACCTGCTCGACGAGCCCACGGCGGCATTGATAGATTACCTGTACCGCATCGGCGCTGACAAGGCGGTTGAACCGGGCCGGTCGGCGCTTGCCGTGGTGTTTGATTTCGGCGGCGGCACCTGCGACGTATCGGTGCTTGAAATTACCCCGGACCGGAAGCACGGGCGGCTCGGCCTGAGCCAGCTCGCGGTCTCGCGCTATCACCGGCTCGGCGGCGGCGACATCGACGCGGCCATCGTGCATGAGTGCCTCATACCCCGGCTTGCCGAGGAGAATGATCTTCCGCCCTTTGAGCTGACTTGGGTGGACAAGAAAAAGGGGCTCGAGCCGCAACTGCTCGGCAAGGCTGAGGCCCTGAAGATCGCCCTCTGCCGGGAGACGGAGCGGCTGATACAATTCAACCGCTATGATGATGTTGATAAAAACACCCTCGCCGCACGGCAGCCGTCTACTGCCTGCCGGCTGAAAAACCGTGAGCTGCGTTTAAGCGCTCCATCCCTTACCGCCGCCGCTTTCGAATCAATCCTGGAACCGTTCCTCGATACCGATTTTCTGTTTGCCCGCGAAACCGAGTTTCGCCTCACCCAGTCCATTTTTGCCCCCCTGCAGGATGCCCTGCACCGCGCGGGAAAGAAGCAGAACGAGGTTGATTTCTGCCTTATGGTCGGGGGAAGCTCGCTTATTCCCCAGGTGATGAAGGCGGTTCAAGGATATTTCGAGAACGGCGCGGTCGAATGCTTTCCCGACCCGATGGCCATGCAAACCGCGGTTGCCCGGGGCGCGGCTCTGAACGCGCTCTATCAGGAAATATCGTCGCGGCCGCTTATTGTCCCGGTCCTCTATGACGGCATTGACCTGATCACCACCTCCGGCGAGCCGCATACCCTGGTTCCCGCCCAGAGCGCGCTTCCCTTTCCGGCCAATGGCGGCGTTCACAAGCTCGACCTGGTGGTTCCCTCCGGCCCGGACCTTTTCGTGGATAAGCTGCGCTTTGAGATTGTCGGGCACGCCGACAAACAGCTCCTCTTCAACGAGATATGGGCGCTTCCCGGGCATGGGCTGGCCGGCGAAGAGATAACCATGGAATACCGGATCACCGCGGGCAAGCAGTTCGAATGCCGGGCATATTTGAGCGCCGTGCCTGATCAAACGTTTGAGCGGTCGGTGGGGAATCCCCTGGTGAATACGGTGAACCCCGGAGAGGTGCGCATGCAGATAGAAGAGGCGGAGGAGGAATTGCGCCGGAAGGGCGGGGGTGGCATGGAAGACCGCGACGCGTTCGTGCAACTTGCCCAGTGGTACGCCGACCTGCACCAGCATGAGAAGGCCCTCGATTATCTGCGCACCGCCCTCAGCCTGATCCGACGGCCGGACGTGGAGATTTTGGTGCTGCAGGGTATCTACCACGGCGAGCAGGGGGACCATGTCCGGGAGGAAAAGGCCTACCGGGAGGCGGACCGCGTTTCATCATGCGGGACGGCCATGTTCAACCTGGCCCTGAGCTTCAGCAAGCGGGGGCTCAACCGGGAGGCGCTCGCAACCGTGGAGGGGGCGCTTAAGAAAGCCGACGGCCGGGCGCCTTATCTCACCCTCAAGGCAAAATGCCTGGAGAAACTCGAGCGCGGCGATGAGTCGAAAGCGGCGCTCCGCCAGGCCCTCGCCTCGTATGATCCGCCCCACGTTCTTTCGGAATGGGAGCTGGGGTGGTATCGCATGGCGGCGAAGCTCAATCATGACGAAGCGCTGGTGGACAAGGCGGACGAGGAATGGAACAAGCGCAGCAGGAAAAAGACGGAAACGCCGCCCGATGATGTGCTGCGCCCGGACATTCCCGGGCCAACGCGTGGTGGGGAAGAATCGTGAGCACCTGGCTGCTCCCCCGCGCGGAGCTGACACCGGAGCAATTGCGGGTGGTGGAAATGTCCACCGCGGAACACCGGGTGATTGCCGGTCCTCCGGGATCGGGCAAGACCCAGGTCCTGGTCCATCGCGCGGCCCATATTGTCGAGACCTATAATGTCCAGCCGGGACGCTACCGGATATTTGTCTTTACCAACGTCATCAAGGAATACATCCGGTCCGCGCTGAGGCTGATGCGTTTGCCGGAAGACGCGGTCAGCACCTTTGACCACTGGTGCCGGTTGGTCTATGAGGCCGGCATATCGCGCAGGCTGCCGCGGGCAGGTGGCGGAAGGAGCATCAACTTCGCTCAGATCCGCACCGCGGTGCTGCGCCTGCTCCGGGAATCGGCGTCGATTCAGAAGCAGCTTGATTTTATACTGGTGGATGAAGGGCAGGATCTTACCGGAGAGGTGTATGAAATTCTCAGTCTGGCGGCGCAGCACATAACCGTGTTTACCGATCCGCTGCAGAGAATTTTTGAAGAAGGCGCTCCGGAGGCCCATATACGGGAGACCCTGGGCATACCCAAACGCAATGCCACGCTGCTTGCCGCATACCGCAATTCGCCCTATGTGGCGGAGCTTGCCTCCTGTTTCATCGATGATCCTGCCCAGCGCGGGCAGTACCTGGCGCAGCGCTCCACCGAACAGCAGGTCAGGGAACGGCCCCTGTGTTTCGAAGCCGCTTCGGCCGCGGAGGAACTGGACCGGCTGGCGGAGATCATGGGGCGGCGCCAGGTCTTAAACGAGCGGATCGGGATCATCGTCCCGACCAAGCGGCAGGTGCACAGCATCAGCAAAGGATTGGAGGAGCGGGGCGTTGCCGTGGAGAAAGCGATCCATCCCGATGTTCCGGCGGATGAAGACCAACCGCTCAATTTTGGCAGCCCGGTTCCCAAGGTATCAACCTATCACAGCGCCAAAGGGCTCACCTTTGACATCGTTCTGATGCCGCGGCTGATTGACCGGTCATTTCCCTGGGTTCACGGCGCCGCCCGGCACCGCATGCTGTTTGTGGGCATTGCCCGGGCGAGGCAGTGGGCATATTTAAGCACGGTGAAAGGAGATGCGTTTGCCGAAATGGAGTTAATCAGGCAGGCCCACGCTGCGGATCATATCATCCTTCAGGACACCTTCGGGCTTCCTCCTTCAATGCCCTTATTCGGAGGATACCAGTCTTCAGGGGACGAGCTTTCTGTGCTGTAAAGAGAGGGGACAGGG
>CAZWCD010000212.1:0-3758 GCA_964632275.1 uncultured Thermodesulfobacteriota bacterium | reverse complement strand
TGTACGCCTCATTCCTTAAGGATTTCGCGTGCCTTGCATCTGGATGTTTTTGAACAGCCTGCTGAAAATACTTTTTCAACAACCTGTTAGTGTCATTTCCCGGCTTGATCGGCGAATATACGTTATGTTTTCAGGTATCAGCCTTGCTGAAATGAACTGTCTTATCTTGTCATTTCGAACGAATGTGAGAAATCTTATAAGATTCAGCATAGAAGATTTCTCAGTCGCCGCTGCGCAACTCCTTCGAAATGACAAGAATTGAACTCTCACCATATCCGAATAGTGGCGGAATCCATATCAGCTATGTTTCCGGTATCACCCTTTAAATAAAGTGTCTCGTATGTCATTTCGAACGAATGTGAGAAATCTTGTAAGGTGCACGGTGCTATTTTTTTTGAGAGGGGGAATCTATCAATGAGCACAGGCAAGGGCGGACGGGCAACCGGCGAGATTAATGACCGGATGCTGGTGGTGAAGGACTTTATCGATGAATTTTACAACAAGACCGTCTTCCAGAACGGGAAGGCCGCCAATTCCGATTTCACCCCGGCTCAAATAAAATCATTTTTTGCCTTCAAGGAGGATGACCGCGCGTATCCCATCGGCGAACTGGGCAGGAATGCCCGGGTCAAGAGCTCAACCATCACCGATATGATCGACCGCCTGGAAAAGGATGGAATTGCCCAGCGATTGAAAGACCACGGGGACCGGCGGGTGGTCAAGGTGCGCCTTACCGCAAAGGGAAAGGAAATCAAGCGGCAATTTATCATGAGAATGCGCACCGGCATGGAGCAGGCATTCTCGAAATTAAGCGATGCGGAGAAGAACGCCCTCCTCGATCACCTCAAGGGGGCGTATGAGATATTGAAGAGAATAAAATAGGTTGCGTAAGCAATCATAATTCTCGAGGTTTTCACGGCCATGCATGACGTTCACCGCGATTCACTCATAACGGATAGAAGGCAACGGAAGACCGACACATCCGATCCGGCTCATGTGCATAAAGTGAATGAACATGCTCATGGACATGACCACGGCCATACCCATGAGAAGCAGGGAGATCAAAATCATGGCGGTCATGCCCACGACCAGCACCATCACGACGATCATGATCATGAGCACGGTCATGAGGTGCCTCATGGTCACGACCATGATCACCCCGAAGATGTTTATGAAGGACATGATCAGGACTTCCATACCCATGGACATGATCATGCGCACGGAGCGGAGGAGGACCGGGCATTTGCGCACATCCACGAACACGGCCATGATTTTTTTCATGCGCACCATCACACCCACCATCCGGAGCATGCAGGAGTGGTGCATACGATGTTCGGCGATCCCCTGCGGGACTGGTTCGGCGCCTTGTTAATGGCGCTACTGATAGCGGTGGGTTATTTCAAGTGGCTGCCGGGATATTTGGCTGACGGGATGCTGGTCTGTGCCGCAGTCATCGGCATTTTTCCGCTGCTCAAAAATGCGCTCTTTGATTTGCTTTATAAACGGAGGGTCCGCTTTGAGTTGCCGGCAGGAATCGTCCTGCTGTCGGGGCTCCTGATGGGAAGGTTTCTGGAGGTGTCGGTGATCGCCCTTCTCCTGCTCATCGGAAGCTTTATGCGGCTCAACTTTTCGTGGAAGGATTGAACAGTCCATGCATGATGTTGCGCGGGATACGCTCATGGTTGGAAGTGGAGAGGGTGTTCATGCCCGGCATGACTCCCGCTTCCATCAGTTGCTGGAACGTTACGGGGCTTTTGCCAACCCCCTTGCCTGCATTATTCTCATCCTGATCGCCTGGCGGCAGGGTGAGGCAACCCCACCCGGCATCTATCTCGCCCTTGCTGCAGTGGTACTCTCCGGTTATCCCATCGTCAGGAATTCTGTTGTATCCACCATAAGCAACAGGAAATTGAATGCAGAGGTACTGGTGAGCTGTGCCCTGATTGCCTCCATCTGGGTGGGGGAATATCTGGCAGCAGCCATTGTAGTGCTGATGATGAACATCGGTGAACTCCTGGAGGATATCACCATCGCCAGGACCGGTGAAGCGATTCGAGCCCTGATGGCATTGGAATCAGAAACCGCCCGGGTAATGAGACATGGTCGCGAAATGGAAATTGATATCAACGAGGTCCGGATTGGTGATCTGGTGCTGGTCAAGGCGGGTGAAAAGATTCCCATCGACGGGCGGATCAAAGAAGGACGCGGCGAAATAAACCAGGCCCCCATTACCGGTGAGTCTGCGCTCATTACCAAGGAGCCGGGTGACGAGGTATACGGCGGTACGCTGAACCAGCTTGGTGTGCTAAAGATCGAGGTAACCAGAGTTGCCACCGAGACGGTTCTGTCAAAGATCGTGGATCTGGTGCACAAGGCGCAGGCTGCAAAACCGCCCATAGAGAGGATAGCTGACCGCTTCGCCGGCTGGTTTACACCAACCATGCTGGCGCTGGCATTCGTGGTCTGGCTACTGACCGATGAGGTGCTGCGTGCGGTGACCGTGCTGGTAGTGGCCTGCCCCTGCGCACTGGTCATTGCAACACCCACTGCGGTCGTGGCAGGTATCGGCAATGCCGCCCGCCGGGGAATTCTTATCAAGGGAGGGGCTGTTCTCGAGGTCATCGGTAAGCTCTCCACGTTTGTCTTTGATAAAACGGGCACCCTTACGTATGGTACGCCGGCTGTCCGTTCGGTAAAGACGTTTGAGGGGATGTCAGAGCAGCGGGTGCTCAGTCTTGCCGGCACGGCGGAGACCCACTCGGAACACCCCCTTGCCGGCGCCATCTTGAGGTACTGCCGCGCGAAAGAGGTGTGGCCTTCGGATCCGGATGCAACAGAGATTGTTGTCGGAAGGGGCATTGTGGCCACCAAGAATAACAAAACTATTTTGGTGGGTAATGAGCGTCTGTTTGAGGAAAAGGGTTTCATTCTGTCAGCTGACGCAAGGACCTTTTTGAATGATACGGCAGCTCAAGGATCAACCGGCGTGCTGATCGGTCATGATGGCCGGATTGCGGGGGGTATCGCTATAGCAGATGCAGTCAGGGCGGATGTGCGGCAATCGATTGAGGATATCAGGAGACTCGGCATACAGCGGGTGCTGATGTTAACCGGCGATAATCAGAAGGCCGCCCGGGCAATAGCAGAAGGGGCAGGACTCGATGACATCGTGGCTGATCTTCTTCCTGAAGATAAGCTTGCCTACATAAAGCAATTGAAGGGGCAGGGTGAGGTGGTGGCCATGGTAGGGGACGGGATTAATGATGCCCCTGCGCTGGTTGAAGCGGACGTAGGCATTGCCATGGGGGTCATGGGCACGGATGCGGCCATCGAGGCGGCGGACATAGCGCTTACCGGCGACGATCTTACCAAGGCATCAGAGGCAATTGCCCTCTCCCGGAAAACGGTGTCAATTATTAAGCAGAGCATCTTTATTTCCATTGGGATCAACGGGATTGCCCTTATCCTTGCCTCAGCCGGGGAAATCGGGCCGGTCGTGGGAGCGATTGTTCATAATATCGGATCGGTCGTGGTGGTGGGTAATTCGTCCCGCCTCATCGGATACCGGTTTCAGCGGGCGGCACAGTGATCGAACAGCGAGCATCATATGGAGATTGATTTTTCACAGGCGGGTTTGTGGACATTGCTGGTTGCCACCTTCACCCTGGCCGCCACCCACACGGTTTCACCGGACCACTGGTTCCCCTTTGTCATGGTGGGCCGGGCAAACAAGTGGAAGGTTTCCTGGGTGCTGGGGC
>CAZWCD010000211.1:0-3769 GCA_964632275.1 uncultured Thermodesulfobacteriota bacterium | reverse complement strand
CCATGATCTACGACGTTGTGATTATCGGTGCGGGTTCCAATGGAGCTACGGCTGCGTACTTTCTGGCCAAACGGGGATTCAAAACCCTGCTGATCGAGTCGGGAAAAACGCCGGGAGACAAATGCCACGGGGCGACTGAATATGCTCCCGGGGTCATTTTCCATTCGCGCACAGAGCTGGTTGAACTTATGCTCAGGGTACTGAAGCAGATACCTCACCTCCATCCCGGGGACCTGGGATCAGCTCATTCCTATTATTATGTAAACGGCGAGAATAAGGTTGTCTTCAAATCCTGCGCGTGTGCCCCCGGCACAACCGGCAAGGAACAGAGCTACGGGGTCAACAACCAGGATTTCGTGCGGGTTCTGGCCAACGAAGCGGTGAAGGCCGGAGCTGAACTCAAAACCGGCACCACGGTGGTCGATCTCATCCGCGAGGGCGACGGCATCGGCGGCGTGATTACCGAGGGCGGCGAAGGGATCAGGGCTCGCCTCACCTTTGCCGCGGACGGCAGGTTGTCCTCGGTGGCCAAGAAGGCAGGCCTGCTCGATAAGTGGGACCCCAATGTGTGCTGCTACCAGTATGGCGAAGCCTGGAAATTCCGCTCCGAAGAGGAAATGTTTGACTATGTGGAACACGCGCGGCACATGTTTTTCGGACCCACCCTCACTCCGCCGAAGCCCTGGGGCGCCTGTACCATATCGCTGCGGCCCGGGGGCATTGCAACGGTGAACGCGCCCACCAGCTGGACGCCCTTAAGCTCCATGGTCAGCGCCGGGAAGAATTCCCGCAGCGTCTATGTGCGGCGGCTGTACGGCATCATGGAGGTGCGCCGGATGCTGCGTCCCTGCGAAGGATTCCCCGACCGGCCGATGCAGCGCCAGTCCACCTTTTTGCCGGGCCCGCCGCTCAAAAAGCCTTATAAGAAGGGGCTTATCATCTGCGGCGATGCCGGCGCGGTGGGCGGGATCTGCGGGGCGGGAGAACGCGCCGCCCAGTATGTCATTCCCCTGCTGGAACGGAATGATCTCTCGGAGGAGGCCCTGTCAGGATTTGCCGCGGCGCGCTTCCCCTGGGGTGTGGATCGCGACCAGGGCAAGTCGGTGAAGGACCGTCCCACCAAGGAGCTTTCCGAAGTGAGCCCCACCCGCATCGTTCACTGGAGCACGGGCGCCGGCTATGTTGAAAAGTATAACTGCAGCATGGAGGAGATGGTGGAGAACATGCGCCTTGCCGCGGTGCCGCATGTCATGGGCACGCCGAGCCCCGAGAAGGTCGGCGAATTCGGCTACGTGGAGATGGGGGCGTGGCTTATCGCGGTCAAGATAAATCACCTGCTTTCATTGTACGGCCCCATACTGCAGGATCCCGCCATGTTCCCGCGAATTATGAAGTGGGTGCAGAAAAACCAGGAGTCATTTAACAGAAACCGGGTGTTTGATCACCCGTTTTAGCAGGCTGTTGAAAAACACCCATCTGCTGTGTTGCGCTCATCCTTCGTCATTGCAGCGTACTCAAATGTACGCCTCATTCCTCAGGATTTCGCGCGCCTTGCATCTGGATGTTTTTGAACAGCCTGCAGAAAACTACTTTTTCAACAACCTTGGGAGGAAAGCCATGAGCGAATGGGTTCCCACGCCGGTCACCATTATTGAAATCGATGAGGAAAAATGCACGGGATGCGGCAGCTGCGTGATCATCTGCGGGGGCGAGGTGTTTGAGATGCGCGAGGGCAAGGCGGCCGTCGCACACCGGGAACAGTGCTTGGAGTGCGGGAACTGCGAGGTGGTGTGCAGCACCGACGCGCTGCGCGTCCGCGTCCCCGCCGGCGGCACCGGTATCATTTACCAGTGCGGTTAGATGAGGAGGGGACAGGGTTCAGGGTGGAGGGATCAGGGTGAAAGATGCAAGATACACGATACATGATGCAGGTCAAAACGCTCAATAAAAAAACCAACGGTCCAGATTCCAAACAATGTCAAATTTCATACAGCCGGTAGGAGCGGCTTTATCCGCGAAAAAATAATATTGTAACCAAGGTGCGAAGAGAGACGAAGTAGGGGCAACCCCCTGTGGTTGCCCTATGGTATGCAGGCAGGCACAGGGGCCTGCCCCTACATCATTACATAAAATTCAAATGTATATTGCCAAATTTCTTTCTTGAAAGAAAACTCGTGTAGGGGGAACGCATGGACGGACGGGGTTTAACCAGGTTCTGCTATGAAACGCTGGCGCGGGAGGTAAAACTGGAAAAGGTTCCCGGGCTTGACGACGTGGCACAGGTAAAACTACTCAACGGGCAAGACGGCGGAGGCATCCAGGCATACCGGGGTGACCGGATTGACAAGGTGACGTTGGTTGATTTGACATTCGGTGGCGGTATCCCGGTGTCCCATCATGACAACAAGCTCGCGATCGGCTCAGAGGTGTTTCAGATACTTCCGGATCTGAACTACAAGATGCCCATCTGGGGCATTAACTCCATTGTCATGAAGGATGGAACCTACCACTTCGATACCGATTTCACCTTCGGCTTCGACCTGGTCATGGATTACCAGTTCACCATGAAATACCTGGAGCCGTTCAGCGCCGTCTCTAAAAAATTCTGGAACCATAAGGATTTTACGCGGGTCAACCTGGACGATTTCACGACCTGGGTGAGGACCTATATTTCGCCGATGTTTGTCATGGTGCGCACCCGCGTCGAGTGCGTTTCCACCGTATACGAACTGTGCACCGAATTCATCAAGTGCTGGCTCGCCATGTACCGGGAGGCCGAGAAGCGGGATGAGGGGTTTAAGCAGGAGCAGCTCAAAAGAATAAAGGCGCAATACGCAGGCATGCAGCAGACGGACCGGATGGGCAAGGTCATCATGAATGCCTATGGCCAGGAAACCTTTGCCAAATTTTTCAAGGCCATGCTGTAGTGCCTGGATCGAAGAAGCAAAGGACAGAACAAACCCAATCAAAGATGGAATGTGCTCTGTAATTAAGTATGTATCCCCGGAATGAACGTAGTGAAGGAGGAAGTAGCGTTGTCAAAACGTAAACGCGATGAGTATCAGGATTACGAGCAGGCGTGCGCTCAGATTCAAACTGAGAACGGCGAACTGCTTGCCGCGTTCGAGGCCTTTCTCAAGGAAAGGAGTCTCGCAGCCAAGACGGTCAAGGAGCATATCCTGAACGTGAGCTTCTACATCAACGAGTTCCTCCTTTACTACGAGCCGATGCCAGCCAAGGCAGGTGCGACTCGGATCAGCGAGTTCCTTGGAGACTGGTTCGTTCGGAAAGCTCTCTGGTCAAGCTGTAACTCGATCCGTGGCATGGCTGCGAGCTTGAAGAAGTTCTACGGTCATCTCGCAGCGCGGGGTGTCATCACTTCGGAGGACCTCGACGACATGAAGGCAACAATCAAAGAGGAAATGCCCGATTGGCTTGATAATGTGGGGAAATTTGACGAGTAAGTGCGATGCAAGGGGCCCCGGATCGAAATCTTGTATGTGGAAAGCCGTGAAAAGGGGGTCGTAGGTGAATAGGTGCATAACCATCCGGTAAGGGGGACATCCTTAAATTCTAAAATTCATTGTTGATGACCGATACCTTAGAAAATTAAGGGCTTCCCCCCTGCGCTTCATTTAGTTCGTTAGTCCCTGACCGAATCTATTCGCACCCGTAAGGAAATTCTCCACAATGGACATCCCGCGGATATTCAATATCACTGAAAGCGCTCACCGCATCCACAACCCGATCACACCCGAAAAGCTCGCCA
>CAZWCD010000210.1:0-3833 GCA_964632275.1 uncultured Thermodesulfobacteriota bacterium | reverse complement strand
GGCGCGCAATCCGGCACCTGTATGCCGATCCGGGGCGCATTGGGCATCTTCCCCTCAAAGGTGAAAAAGGGATACGCCGTGTCGCCGCCGGCGGCGAATGCCTTTGCGCCTGAGCCGACGACCATCGGCCGGACGCTGCCGGCATATTTCTGGGGTGCAATGGTGAGTGCCATGCGCTGCCTCCTCTGCACAAGCGGTATTATGGTGTGTTGAGCGCGAACTGTGCCGCCTTCACCGTATTTTTCATCAGCATGGTGATGGTCATGGGGCCCACGCCCCCGGGCACCGGCGTGATGGCGCCGGCGATCTCCTTGGCCGCGTCAAAATCAACATCGCCCTTGAGAATGGCGATTTTTTTGCCGGTCTTTTCGCTGATCTTCTCTCCCACGCGGTTTACCCCCACGTCAATAACACACGCGCCCGGTTTTATCCATTCCGGTTTGACCAGGCCCGGGACCCCGGCCGCGACAATCAGGATGTCCGCCCGCCGGCAATGCATGGCCATGTCCCGGGTGCGGGTATGAATCACCGTGACCGTGGCATTGGCGCCTTTTGCCTTTTGCAGCATGATGTTGGCAATGGGCTTGCCCACGATATTGGACCGGCCCACCACCACCACCTCCGCCCCGTCGGTTTCAAACCCCGACCGCACAATCAGCTCCTGGATGCCGGCGGGGGTGCAGGGCAGAAACTTCGCCTCCCTGCCGCCGATCATCAGCCGTCCCACGTTGACCGGGTGAAATCCGTCAACATCCTTGTCGGGATCGATGGCATTCAACACCTTCTTTTCATCGATGTGCCCGGGCAGGGGAAGCTGTACCAGGATGCCGTGAATCCTGCTGTCCCGGTTATAGGTGCCGATAAGCGCCAGCAGCTTTTCTTCGCTTATGTCGGCCGGCTGGTTGTCCTGAACAGAATAAAAATTGAGCTCGTGGGAGGTTTTCTGCTTGGCGGTGACGTAGCTCACCGAAGCGGGATTGTCCCCCACCAGAATGGTGACCAGCCCGGGCACCGCATTATATGTTTCCTTCATGGCGGCAACTTCCCGCTTCAGCTCTTCCCGGATCTGCTGCGCGATTTCGTTGCCGTTGATTATTCTTGCCGTCATTGTTCTTCCCCCCTGGCCTCGCCATCAAGCCGCGGCAATCATCTTCTGCATCAATTCCTGTACCGCCCCGACCGCCCGGTTGTCATCGGGCAGGTCAATCACCGCCTTCCCCGCCAGGTCGCCGTCGCTGATGCCTTGATCAATCGGGACCACCCCGGGGATGCCCAGGCCCTGGGCTTCGGCCTGCTCCCTGAACGGCGCGCTCAGCTCGCCGGGCACCCGGTTGATCACCAGGCAGCGCCTGCCGATATCCAGATCAAGCTCCTCCGAAAGCCGGCGGATCCGCTCCGCTGCGCGGAGGCCGTTCAACGAGTAGTCGGAAACCACCATGAGAAGATCGATTCGCTGGGCGGTGCGCCGGCTCAGGTGTTCCAGCCCCGCCTCGTTGTCTATGACCACATAGGGATAATTTCTTCCCAGCGATTCCAGAAAGTTCCGCAACACATTATTAATGTAACAATAGCATCCCGCGCCTTCCGGCCGTCCCATCACCAGCAGATCGATGTCCGCCGTTTCAACCAGCACCTCGTTTAAGCGCAGCTCAAGATAGGCTTCCTTGGGCACGCCTGCCGGCACGGCGCCCTTGCTGATAAAAAAGTCCTGCCGGGCCCGGCCGATGGTGCTGATGCTTTTCTCGCCGCCCAGCCCGATGGCCTGGGGCAGATTGGAATCGGGATCCGCATCAACCGCCAGAATCGGCGTGTGCCCGCTTCGGCGCAGGTATCTGATGATCAGTCCGGCAAGGGTGGTTTTACCCGTCCCCCCCTTCCCGGCAATGGCGATAACCGTGCTCATACACCCGCACCCCGAACCATCATTTCCGCCCCCCCCGGCAACAGGGTTAACATATTTTCTTCGCGGCAGAGAGCCGCGCGCTCACTTCAGGGAAGAGCCTTCCGTCGGTGTGGGGAAGGAACATGCCGGCCACATATTTGTCCATGAACGAGCGGTCCTCGCTCAGCTCAACGTTGGTCATTTTCCGGGCAATGCGCTCACCGTCATCCAACAGCTCGCTGGAAAGCGAGATGAGCCGCGCGCCGAGCAGGGAGCCGTTGCCGATAAAAATATAGCGGTCATGGGGCAGCTCCGGCAGCAGCCCGATGGTAATGGCCTTCTCCAGGTCAATGTAGTCGCCGAACGCCCCGGCGATGATCACCCGGTCCAGGTCTTTAAAGGTCAGGTCCACCTTCCCCAGCAGGCACTGGTAACCGGCAAACATGGCCGCCTTGGCCCGGATGAGGTTCTCAATATCCGCCTCGGTTATGACCACGTCCTTCTCCGCGCCGGTCTCCTCCTTGTAGGCAAGCACATATTCCAGCCCGTCGGCCCCCTCCCTGATGCGCCGCGTCCGGCAGGAGCCGTTCATCTTGCCGTTCTGGGCAATCACGCCGGTTTCCAGGAATTCGGCCAGGATGTTTATCGCCCCGGAGCCGCAGATGCCTTTGGGCTTCACCCTGCCGATGGTCATGATCATGGGCTCGAGCGTATCCGGGTTGATGTGAAATTTCTCAATGGCCCCCGCCGCCGCCCGCATGCCGCATTTGAGGCCGCCCCCTTCAAAGGCGGGGCCGGCCGAACAGGAGGCGGTCATCAGCCAGTCATCGTTGCCCACCACAATCTCCCCGTTGGTGCCGATGTCAATGTAAAGGGTGATCTCCTTGCGCTGGTAGAGGCCGGAGCTCAGCACGCCGGACACGATATCGCCGCCCACATAGCTGGCCACCGACGGAAAGGTGTAGAGATAGACGTGATCGGGGACGGTCAGGCCGACCCGGATCGCCCGCACCGGTGGAATAAAATTTGCCACCGGGACGTAGGGGGCCTCCCGGATGTATTTGGGGTCAAGTCCGACCAGCAGATGAATCATCACCGTGTTGCCCGCGGCGGTGATGTGCGAGATGCGGCCCCGCTCAATCCCCGCGTGTTCCACCAGCTCGCGGATGATGCCGTTGAGCGCCTCCACCACCACCTGCTGCAGCGCGGAAAGGGCACCGGGCTTCTGGGAGTAGACAATGCGGCTGATGACATCATCGCCGAACTCGATCTGGGGGTTGTAGGCGGACGCCTCGGCCAGCACGTTCCTGCCGTTCAGATCAATCAGCTGAGCCCAGAGCGACGTCGTCCCGATGTCCATCACAATGGAATAGTGCTCGCGGGTGGTATCCCCCCGCTCCACGCTGACCAGCTTGGGACGCCGCAAGCCGCGCAGCTGGTGCTCCCCCAGCTGCGATTCCATGCGCGTCTGCACCACGGTGACGGTCACCTTCCATTCGGCGTCCCGCAGGGCGCGCGAGAGCCGCTTCAGCAGGAGAAAGTCGATGGAGACATGCTCCAGGTCATGCTGCTTCTTGAGCGCCCGCACCAGTCGCGAGAGATCGCTCACATTGTCGCTCAAGGTCGGGGGATCAAGCTCCACAAAAAATTTCTGCAGGGCGGGATTGTACCAGGCGCCGCCCACCAGCTTTTCAATCTCCTGGGAAACCGCCTGCCTGCCGTCGGAAACCCGGACGCGGGGACCCTGCAACGCGCCCTTCTCCACCGGCTTTTCTTCCGGCACGGTAACCTCCACGTCGCCCACCAGCCGTGACTGGCATGCCAGCCGGTACCCCTTGCCGGTCTCCGCCGCCGAAAGAATGCCTGATGCCGGACTGCTGACCTCGCCGGAGGTTATCAGCACCCGGCATTTGCCGCAGACCCCTTCCCCGCCGCAGGCCGCATTGATGTG
>CAZWCD010000209.1:0-3848 GCA_964632275.1 uncultured Thermodesulfobacteriota bacterium | reverse complement strand
GCATGCCGGAAGCAGGAAGGGTTAGCCGGTCGGGTACGTGATGGTTATTGGAGTAGTGGAGTACCGGGGTACTGGAGTACCGGAGTTACAATTCATCATTTTGTTTTCCCTGAGCCCTGTACCCTGTCCCCTGCACCCTATTTTTGTAACCACGAAGCGCACGAAGAAGAAGGCACGAAGCACACGAAGAACAACATTGAATCGTAGGGGCAACCCCCTGTGGTTGCCCCCACAGACCAATTTCTCAGTCGCACCGCAACTTCGAAATGACAATGCCTCAGCAACTGTGCGCGTCCTTACTGTGGACTGACAACCGTGGACTATTGACTGTTTTTGACCCTGTCCCAACTGGTTTACAGTCTGTAGTTTTCAGTTCACAGCTGGTAACTCCTTTCAATTGTCGCTTCTGCTGTCAACTGTCAACCGGTAACTGTAAACTGTCATTCGACCCTGTACCCTGAACCCTGCACCCTCATGATTCTGGTAAACCATCAACCGGGAACTGCAAACTGTTCTATTCCCTGTCAACTGTAAACTGTTTGTCCCTGTACCCTGTGCCCTGCACCCTATCCCCTCCCCCCTCGTCTACAACCATCCCCTCGCCTTTGCCACGTATCCCATGATGCGGTAGATCAATTTTGCGGCCAGGAAGTCGGGCGCCACATTTCCCGGCTGGGGGCACAGTTCCACCAGATCAAAGGCAACAACCCGCTTCCTGCTGCATAGCGCCTTTAAGAGCCCAATTGTTTCGTACCAGCTGAACCCGCCCGGTTCCGGCGTGCCGGTTGCCGGCATGATGGCCGGATCCAAAACATCAATATCGACGGTGAGGTACACATCGTCAGTCAAATGCTCTAAGATATCGTGCAATGCCTGGTTCCCCTGTTTTATCTGGTGATCGAAAAGGGTTATCACCGGCGAAGACCGCTTGAAATCAGCCTCCTCCCGGCTCAGGCTTCGCATCCCCACCTGCACCAGCGGGCAGAGCTCGCTGATCCTTCTTCCCGCGCAGGCATGGCTATGCGGCGTCCCTTCGTAGCTGTCTCGGAGATCGGCGTGGGCGTCGAGCTGAAGAACCGACAATCGGGGATACTGTTTCACCAGCGCCTGCACCACTCCCGGGGAGATGGAATGCTCCCCGCCCACGATCACCGGGAGCTTATCCGGCAGCTGCTGCTGAGAGACCGCTTCTGATACCATGCGCAGCATGGCCTCAGGCTTTTCATCCCTGACCGGCAGCGGCTCCAAGGTATGTATGCCGATGCGGCAGGTTTCCTGCTCAAGCTCCTCATCATACAGTTCCATGTGGGAAGAGGCCTCGATGATGGCGGCAGGCCCATTTGCGGTTCCGCTGATATATGATGTCGTCGCATCATAGGGTACCGGAATGACCGTCACCCGTGACGTCTTCGGGTCAGTAAACTGCAGATCCGTACCGCCATAAGAGGAGGCTTCTTTCCGTGAGTTCATAGCTGTTTATCCTTTCAAAGGAGGGTGTAGGGGTCAGGGTGCAGGGTCGAAAGACCGCGTTCCAAAAAAACCAGGGTACAGGGGTCAGGGTACAGGGTCAAAAACAACAGGGAGTTGGGGTCGGGAAACAGGAAGAGAGAGATTCTCCTGCATTCTGCCTTCCGCGTCCCATTTTGCTCACTGTTTGAGTGACTTGATAATTGCAGATAGCAATTCATAAGCCCTTTGGTAAACAATCAAAGCTTTATGGCTTTTAATCTCCTCGCAGATGCGCTTCTCTTCTCTGCAGTATTTGTTGTTTACTCCATATCCTTTTCCCCCTGCCCCCTCATGATTCTGGTAAACCATCAACCGGGAACTGCAAACTGTTCTATTCCCTGTAAACTGTCAACTGTAAACTGTTTGTCCCTGTACCCTGAATTCTCGTCTCTATGTATCATCCTTCACTTCACTTTTCAATTGATATAAATCCTCCCAGCTCAGCCCGCCAATTCTGCAGGGAAGGATGGAGTTGTTGTGACAAAGCGGTTCATCCAGATTAAAGGAGGAGTGACGGCGCGCATCTTCCCACAATGCCGTTCCCGGAATCGGTGAATACTCCGCCAGATACGGACGCGCTCCGCAATCTCTGACATAGCGGATGCTCTGTCTCACCTCGTCGATTTTCTGCCCCGGCAGCCCGGCGAGGAGATACACCCCTATATCATTTCCGTCATACCCGGCCTGTCTCAAGTGCCATACCGCCTGCTCAAATCCATGGTTGGTGACTTTTCCGCCTGTTTGCATCTGCCGCCCGTCATCCGCTGTTTCCAGACCGATGCGGATGGTCTTAAATCCCGCATGGCACATAACCTCCGCGACTTCCCGGGTAATTGCCCCGGCATGCAATCCATTGGGAGCATGGAAATTGCAGCATATGCCTCTCTTCAGTATGCCCCGGAGAAGCGGGATAATACGTTCATCAGCCCGGTACAGCAAGGCATCATCGTAAAATGCGATGTTCTTACCGTTGTAGCGATCAACCCAGTATGATATCTCATCAATTACTTTTGCAGGATCCCGTGCCCTGAATCCATTGCTCAGGAGGGAGGAAGCGCAGTAGGTGCACTTGTAGGGGCACCCCCGCGCGGTTCTAACGCAGAGAACATCATTCTCTCGCAGCAAATCAAAGGCGGGATACGGAAGGGAGTCAGGGTCGGCATACTCCGGAAGTAATGATATATCCCGGCCGGTCAGCTTACTCACCATTGTCAGGACCGCCGCTTCACCCTCACCCCGAATGCAGACATCAGCCCCGGAATAGCGCACGGCATGTTCATGACACAGGGTTGCGTAAAGGCCTCCGAGCATGACCGGTACACCGGGGAAGTGATCTTTGACCAGCCGGATGGCATGGAACACGCCCGGATACCAGTAGGTCATCATTGAGCCCACCATGATCACCTCCGGCGGTGGGAGCTTGTGCAGCTCCGCCGCAAAGGAATCGGGGCTCATGCCATAACGGCTGTACTTGCGTGGGATGGATGCAAGCACCCCCGGTTTTGCAACCTGTTCCTTTTGAAAATGGGCGTTACCATATGCCCGGCGGTTTGATGCCTCTTTTTCCCCTGTGCCGGAAGCAAGACAATCCACCAGGCACACGGCACATCCGTTTTCGCGCAGGACACCCGCGATGGAGAGCAGTCCCAGCGGCCGCGCCCACAAGTCATAGGCGGCAAAATCATAAATCCAGGGATTAATGAGGAGGACTGTTGGAGGTTTTTTCATAAAATAGTTTTCAGGAAAAGATAGGGTTCAGGGTTCAGGGTCAAAAACAAGGGAGTAGTTTACGGGTTGTCAGTTTGTAGAAAAAAGTTATCATTGTAAGGATGGAATGACCAGGGCCGAAATCCAAATGTCAAATGAATGACAAAGCTCAAAGGACAAATGCAGGTTCAGATCGTATGTGTGTCCCATGAATAACTTTATGAGATAAACAAAATAAACCGGTCGTTGCGAGGAGCCCATCCTCGGCGGGGCGACGAAGTAATCTCCGTTTTTCATAATGAAAGGAAAACCATACACAGCATGAGATTGCCGCGTCGCTTACGCTCCCTGGCCGAGAAGCAACTCTCAACCTTATCAAGTCACTCGGGCAGGCCTCGCAATGACATTTTATGGTGTCGTTTAATAATTGTGTAATGAACTCCCGGGACATCACACCAGCAAACGAGCAAACTTAAAACTCATAATTTATAATTCGTAATTTATAATTGAAACTGCTATTCCCTGAACCCTGCACCCTGATCCCTGTACCCTGCCCCCTGTTTTTTCGTCCCTGCACCCTGAACCCTCTTCCCTCTTATCACAACTTGTGCTATCTTGAAACCACACATTTC
>CAZWCD010000208.1:0-3890 GCA_964632275.1 uncultured Thermodesulfobacteriota bacterium | reverse complement strand
ATGCCGCGGGGGGATCAGCTGACCAGACAGTGGGGGGTTTTGAGCCTGGTTGATGTCCATCATTACGGAATCACTATTGATGAGCTGGCGCAGGAGACCGGCAGCCACACCCGAACCGTGCGCAGGGATCTCGCGGCGCTGGAGCGAACGGGGTTTCCCCTTTACACCGATGAGATTGACGGTCAGACGCGATGGAAGCTGCTGGACACGTTTAAGAACGCGCCGCGCGCGCCTTTTACCATTACCGAACTTCTTGCCCTCTACTTAAGCCGGGATCTGTTGAAGGTGCTCAAGGGCACCCCGTTTTATGAGTCCATCGAATCGGTCCTTGATAAAATCAGGAAAACCATATCCCCGAAAGCCCTGGAGCACCTGGGCAAGCTCGAGCACGCACTGTATGCGGCGCAGCGGAAGCAGAAGGACTATGGACGGTACAAGCGCCTGCTGGAACAGCTGATGGAGGCGACGGCGGACGGCAGGACGGTGGAGATCACCTATCACACTATGCATTCAAACAAGATTACCGTCAGGAAGATCGACCCCTATAAAATCTGGTACTACGAGAACACCTTTTTCCTGATCGGCCGGTGTCATCGCCATAACGAGGTGCGAATGTTCGTGGTGGAGCGGATTAAATCGCTGAAGGCGCTCAAGGAAGGCTTCAGCGTTCCCCCGGATTTTTCCATCGAGAACTACGTGCGGGAGAGTTTCGGTGTCATGCATGGTGACACGGTGACCGTGGAAATCCGATTCGATAAGGAGGTGGCCGGGTACATCAAGGAGAAGGTGTGGCATCCCAGCCAGAAGATCAAGGCAAACCGGGACGGCAGCGTTACCGTCACCCTGACCGTGTCCGGCACCGCCGAGGTCAAGCACTGGGCGATGAGCTATGGTCATCACGCGCAGATTATAAAACCCGACTCGTTACGGGATGAAGTAAAAAAAGAGCTGGCGCGAGCGCTGAAACAGTATTGATCATCCGCAACATGATTCCCTGAAGCCGGAATACCTGCCAAGGCTTATTTCTTCCAGAACTCGGGAACGAAGAGCACAATCACCGTGTAAATTTCCAGCCTTCCCAGAAGCATGCAGAAGGTGAGGCACCATTTTCCCAGCGCCGGGAGGTGGCCATAGTTTGCCGCCGGCCCGACCGCATTTAAGCCCGGGCCGATGTTTCCTATGCATGATGCGACAGCGCTGATGGCGGTGACGAGGTCTGATCCCAGGAGGGTCATCACCAGCGTGTTCAGCGCAAAGAGGAAAAAGTAGAGAAAAAAGAAGCCCCACACACCTTCAACGATCCGGGAAGAAACGCTTCTGCCCCCCAGTTTGACCGGCACCACCGCACGGGGATGGATCATGCGGTAGATTTCGCGGTATCCCTGTTTAAACAGGAGCATGATTCGAAAGCATTTGATGCCGCCGCCGGTTGAACCGGTGCACCCGCCGACAAACATCAGAATCAGGAGAATAAACTGGGAAAGGAAGGGCCACACCGCGAAATTATAGGAACTGAAGCCGGTGGTGGTAAGGATGGATGCCGCCTGAAAGGATGCGTGGCGGAAGGAAGTGAACACGCTGTCAAAGAGATGGACTCGCAGGTTGATGGCGATGGCCAGCGTGGCAGCCATGAAAACGGCGAGAAAGAATTGCATCTCGCCGTTTTTAAAAAAACCTTTTATGTTGCCCCGCAGCAACTGGTAGTGGAGGGAAAAGTTTATGCCGGCAACCAGCATGAAAACGGTGATTACTCCCTCACAGTATGGGCTCGCGTAGGATTCAACGCTCAGGTTCCTGGTGGAAAATCCGCCGGTAGCCAGCGTGGCAAAGGTGTGGCACAGGGAGTCAAACAGATTCATCCCCCCGGCGCACAACAATAAAACCTGCAGACAGGAAATCAGCAGGTACACCTTCCACAGGGTGCGGGCGGTTTCGGCAATGCGCGGCTTGATCCGGTCGGGTGTGGGACCCGGAACTTCCGCCTTATACAATTCCATTCCACCGACACCCAGGAGCGGCAAAATGGCAATGGAAAAGAGGATGATGCCCATGCCGCCCAGCCACTGGATAAGGCTTCTCCAGAAGAGGATGCTTTCGGGGAGCCCCTCGACGGTTGGGAATATGGTTGCCCCGGTGGTGGTAAATCCGGACATGGTTTCGAAATAGGCGTTGGTGAATCCGTTGCTCGCCCCCGACAGGAGGAAGGGCAGCGAGCCAAAAAGGGCGACGAACACCCAGCCCAGGGTAACGATGGCAAACCCATCTCGATGCGAAAGCTCCTTTTTAGGGGCAGGGCAGGCCCAATAGAGCGTCGAGCCGGCAAGCAGGGTTGCCAGGATGCTGTAGATGAATGGGTTGCTGCATCCGTCGCCGTAGAGGAATGAGACGGCAAGAGGCAGCAGCATGGTCAGCGCGAGAAAGATGTGGAGAAATCCCAGGATGTTAAGGATAAGGAGCAATTGCATGGTGGTATGCTATGGTTGTGTCCCGCCCCGGCTGCGGGGGTGAGCCGGCGCGGGCATTACCAGTATTCAATTTTCACGGTTAATGTCTTTTCCACCTCGGGGATGGCGGAAGTGAGCGAGAAGATAACGACCCGGTCCCCCGGCAGAATGACGGTAGCGCCGGTGGGAATGATAATTTCCTGGTCACGCACCACGGCGCCGATAATCGCCCCCCGGGGGAATTTTATATCTTTTAAGGGCCGGTTTACCAGATCGGATGTTTCCATGGCAACAACTTCTATGGCTTCCGCGTTCTCCTTATAGAAGGAGGCGACCGAGAGCACCTTGCCCTTGCGGATAAATTGCAGGATCCGGTTGATGGCGGCAAGGTGCGGGCTTATAACCACATCCACGCCGATGCTTGATACCAGTGGGGCGTAGGAAAGATTGTTGATGAGGGAGATCACCTTTTTTGCCCCAAGCCGCTTGGCAAGCAGGGCGACAAGAATGTTGGTTTGCTCATTGTCGGAAACGGCAATGAACACATCCATGTCCTTGATGTTCTCTTCTTCCAGAAGTTCCTGATCGGCCCCGCTGCCCCGCAGAACGATAGTGTTTTTCAGCTGCTCCGCGATTTCCTCACAGCGATGTTCATCGCTTTCAATCAGTTTGGTTTTGATGTCCATTTTCTCCAGACGCTGCGCAAGGTCGACACCTATGTGCCCGCCGCCGAGAATCATTATCCGCTGCACTTTTTTTTCTTTTTCCCTGAAATAGCTGGTTACCGCGGTAATTTTTTTTGATTCGGAGACGGCGTAGACCAGATCGTTTTCCCTGATGATGTCATCCCCGCGGGGAATAATGACCCGATCATCCCTGAACAGCGCCGCAATGATGATGTCGTGCTTTTCGTTTTCCTTGGTCAGATCCCGCAGCCGTTTTCCGGTCACATAACTGCGGGGGTCAACTTTGAGGCCGGTAATTCTCACCCTGCCTTCGGCAAATTCGAACACGTCGGTGGCGTCGGGTATTTCCACCAATCGCGAAACGGCATTCACCATTTCACGGTCCGGATTGATGGCAAGGTCTAAATCGAGAAAGCCTTTCCCCATGATGTTTGAGAGCTGCGCATATTCAAGCTTGCGAATGCGGGCAATCTTGGTGGGAACCCGGGTTTGGGCGCTGGCCACCAGACAGGAAATCATGTTGACCTCGTCGCTGTCGGTGACGGCGATGAGCATCTCGGCGTCCTCAATGCCGGCCTGCTTGAGTATTGCTGCACTGCTGCCGCTTCCCTGAATGGTCTGGACATCGAGGGTATCGACGATGCGCTGGACCTTTTCCTCGTCTTTTTCGATAACCACAATATCCATCTTCTGCTGCGACAGGCGTGAGGCGAGGTGATATCCCAGTTCGCCGGCACCGACAATAAGCAGGCTCATGATC
>CAZWCD010000207.1:0-3930 GCA_964632275.1 uncultured Thermodesulfobacteriota bacterium | reverse complement strand
TGGTCCTACCACCGCTGCCTGTCATTACCGCGAAAGCGGGAATCCATGACATGTAACATATGGGTTTTCCGATCAAGTCGGGAATCACAGCACGGCAATGACCGGGAAGCCTGCTTACGGGTTCAAACGGCTTACCTTGATCACCCCCTTGATCCGCTCGATTGCCCGAATAATACTCCTTAAGTGTTTGTAATCATTAACTTCCAGCTCAAAGGTGGCGACAGCCTTGTTGTCGTCACTCCGGTGGGCGGAGGCATTGGAGATGTTGGCCTCTGCCGATGAGATGGATGCGCTGATATCGGCGAGGATCCCCTTCTTGTCCTCCGAGGTTACCTCAATGGTCACCGCGTGGATAATTTTTTTGCGCTCGTCCCAGTTGACATCGATCAGCCGCGCCCGGTCACAGCTCTGGATATACATGCAGTTATAGGAGTGGACCGTCACCCCTCGCCCCCTGGTAATATACCCCTTGATCTTTTCCCCCGGCAGCGGCTTGCAGCATTTCCCGAATCTGACCATGATATCGTCCACCGCATCCACGATAACGCCGCTTTCCCCGGTGCCCATCAGCCGCTGGGCGATTTTTCTGATTTTTGAAGGCTCTTCCCGCTGTTGCAGTTCCTCCGGGGGGATGAAGAGGGCGATGAGCTGCTTGGCGGACACCCGTCCGTAGGCGACCGCGGTAAACAGCTCTTCTTCATCCTTCAGCTTCAGCTCGTCCAGCTGTTTCGCCATGGCCTCCTTCTTCATCAGCTTGAAGAAGTTGAGCCCGTGCTTTTTGAATTCCTTCTCGCAGATCTGCTTGCCCAGCTCGATGCTCCGCGCCTGTTCCTCCAGGCGCACCCAGTGGTTGATCTTGTTGCGGGCCCGCGGCGTCTTGACGAATCGCAGCCAGTCCTTGCTCGGCTTTTGCTGGGGCGAGGTGATGATCTCCACCGTGTCTCCGTTGCGCAGCTCGTATTTCAAGCTCACCAGCCGCCCGTTCACCCGCGCGCCGGTGCACTTATGCCCGATGTCGGTGTGAATGCTGTAGGCAAAATCAACCGGGGTGGATCCCAGGGGGAATTGCTTCACCGCGCCCTTGGGGGTGAAGACATAGACCTCCTCCGGGAACAGGTCGACCTTGACGCTATCGAGAAACTCGCGGGGATCCTTCAGCTCCTGCTGCCATTCCAAAAGCTGCCTCAGCCAGGCAAACTGCTTGTCATCCTTGCGTTCCAGGTTGTCGCCTTCCTTGTATTTCCAGTGGGCGGCGATCCCCTGTTCGGCGATGTGGTGCATCTCGTGGGTGCGTATCTGCACCTCGATCCGTTTCCCCGCCGGCCCGATGACCGTGGTGTGCAGCGACTGGTACATGTTGGCCTTGGGCATGGCAATGTAGTCCTTGAAGCGGCCGGGGACGGGTTTCCAGAGCAGATGGACAATGCCCAGCACTTCATAGCAGTCCCTGACGCTGTCGACAATGATCCTGAATCCGATCAGGTCGTAGACGTCCTCGAAGCCCAGGTTCTGCAGCTGCATCTTGCGGTAGATGCTGTACAGGTGCTTTGACCTGCCCGACACCTCCGCCCGCGCATTGAACTCCGCAAGCCGGCTGCGGATGATCCCGCACACCTGGTTGACATAGTCCGCGGTTTCCTTTTCCATGATCGCGGTCTTCTTGGCCAGGGCCTCGAAGATTTCCGGACGCAGGTAGCGCAGCGCCAGGTCCTCCAGTTCGCTTTTCATCCAGAAGATGCCCAGGCGGTTCGCCAGCGGGGCGTAGATGTCCATGGTTTCCTGGGAAAGCTCAACGGTTTTCTCCGGGGGCAGGTAATGCAGGGTGCGCATGTTGTGCAGCCGGTCGGCCAGCTTGATCAAAATGACCCGGATGTCCTTGGACATGGCCAGGATCATCTTCCGGAAATTGTCCGCCTGCTTTTCTTCCACCGCGCGGAATGACATTTTGCTGATTTTGGTCACCCCGTCCACCAGCGAGGATATTTCCGGACCGAAGGCCTGGTTGATGGTCTCAAGGGTGGTGTAGGTGTCCTCCACCGTGTCATGGAGCAGGCCGGTGGAAACGGTCACGTCGTCCAGCTTGAGGTCCGCCAGCAGGGCCGCGACCGCCAGGGGATGGATGAGGTACGGCTCGCCGGAGAGCCGGAGCTGTCCCTTGTGCACCTGGGCGGAGAAGACGTAGGCCTTCTCAATCAGCTCGATGCGGGGATTGGGATGGTAGGAAAGCACCTTGTTGAGGATGTCGCTCAATCTAATCACGGTCCAGCAGCTTCCTGACGGTGGCGTGCAGCTCGGTCTCCCTGACTTCAACGGTTTCCCGGGATTTTCTCAGCCTGACTTCAACCATGCCCTCCTTCGCTTTGGTTCCGACGGTCACGCGCAGGGGGATGCCGATGAGGTCCGCGTCCTTGAATTTTATTCCCGGCCGCTCGTCGCGGTCATCCAGCAGGGTGTCGATGCCCGCGCCGAGCAGGGCGCCGTAGATTCGCTCCGAGGTCTCCCGGACCTGGGGATCGGCGGGCTTTACCGCGCTGATGATCACCTGGAACGGGGCGATGCCCGGGGGAAAGATGATGCCGTATTCATCATGGTTCTGCTCGATGGCAGCGGCCACCGTCCTGCCCACGCCGATGCCGTAACATCCCATGACCATCGGCCGGGGCCTGCCCCCGGCGTCGAGGAAGCTTGCCCCGAGCGACGTGCTGTACTTGGTGCCGAGCCGGAAGATGTGCCCCACTTCGATCCCCCGGCTCATCACCAGCGATCCGCCGCTGCAGCGCGGGCAGGGGTCCCCCTCGAGGGCGAAGCGCAGGTCGGCAAAGCGCCCGACGGTGAAGTCCCTGCCGGGGATGACGTTGATGAGGTGCACATCCGCTTCATTGCCGCCGGTCACATACGGGCGGTCCGGGCGCACATCATGGTCCGCCAGCAGCTCCAGCGAGAGCCCCACCGGGCCGGCGAAGCCCTTGGGCGCGCGTGTGGCCTTTTCGATGGCCTGTTCATCGGCCAGGGTGACGGCTTCCGCGCCGAGAACATTGGCGAGCTTCACCTCGTTGATTTCGTGGTCTCCCCGGATGAGCGCGGCAATGACCCGGTCCCCCTGCTGAAAGATGAGCGTCTTGATGAGCTGCTCCGGCTTCACCTTGAGGAAGCGGGTCACCTCCTCCACCGTGCGCTGGCCGGGGGTGGCAACCCGGGCCGGTGATTCCGCCCGGGGCATCTCACCGGCTTCCCCGGTCCGCCTGCCGATTTCCGCCTTGTCGCGGCTGGCCGCGTAGCCGCAGCTGTTGCAGGAGAAGATGCTGTCCTCACCGGTTTCGGCCAGGACCATGAACTCATGGGAGGAGCTGCCACCGATGGGGCCGGTGTCCGCCTCCACCGCCCGGAAGGTGAGCCCGCAGCGCTCGAAAATGGCGCAGTAGGCCCGGTGCATCTTTTCGTAGCTCGCCGCGGCGCCGGCGTCGTCGGCGTCAAAGCTGTAGGCGTCCTTCATCAGGAATTCACGCGCCCGCATGATGCCGAAGCGGGGGCGGATTTCATCCCGGAATTTGAGGTGGATCTGATAAAGGGTGAGGGGCAGCTGGCGGTACGAGGTCACCTCGTTTTTGACCAGCTCGGTAATGACCTCTTCATGAGTGGGGCCGAGGCAGAATTCCCGGTTGTGACGGTCCTTGATACGCAGCAGCTCCTTGCCGTAGATGTCCCACCGCCCGGTCTTCTGCCAGAGTTCCGCCGGCTGCACAAAGGGGAGGGTGACCTCCAGGGCGCCCGCCCGGTCCATCTCCTCGCGGATGATCCCTTCGGTTTTCCTCATCACCCGCTGGGCAAGCGGAAGGAAGGAGTAAATCCCCGCCGCCAGCTTGCGAATCATGCCAGCGCGGAGCATCAGGCGGTGGCTCACGATCTCCGCCTCGCTCGGGTCTTCCCGCA
>CAZWCD010000206.1:0-3936 GCA_964632275.1 uncultured Thermodesulfobacteriota bacterium | reverse complement strand
GGTCAGGGTTACGTGCTCGATGCCGTCCAACCGCGAAGCAGCCATGGCAACTTCCAGCAGCTGTGCGGGCGTCTTGGTCTGAACAGTTGCGCTGTTGCGCAGGGAAAGCTCAATGCCGCAAAAGGCGCACCGCCGGGGCGAATCCCAGTAGATGCAGTCTTGAAAAACCGTGGAGCCCAGGCAGCGGTCGCCGTGCATCAGGCCGATGGAGCTATAGAATATTCCCTCATCGGTTGAGAGACCATAGAATCGGGGCGGCGGAGGGGTGGTCACGTTGCAGAGAGGTTTTCCGTCCTGGTAGAGCTGGTGTTCGCCGGCGCAGCTGCGGAGGGAATAGGGTGATTGCGCCACGAAACTGCCGGCAGCGGGAACGGTCAACGCACGGCCATTGAGAATGATGGTAATGCCCTCGGCAGGTCCGGCGCCGCCCTTTCTTCGCTCGACGGCGCTCTCTATCTTGATGCCCCGGCTCTGGAGGGCAACCGAGAGATGGCGGGTTCCGGCAGCGCGGCGCTTACTGACCGGCACGGGGATTCCTCTCCTGTGACAGATAATCGAGGATGATTTTGCGGTAGCGGTTAAAATCCTGGCCGGTTCGCTCCCGAGGATAGGGCAGGTCGATGGGCAGATTTATTTTGATGGTGCCGGGCCGCTGCGAAAAGCCGATGACGTTCTGGCTTACAAAGACGGTTTCATCGATGTTGTGGCTGATGAAGATGATGGTCTTGCCGGTTTCCTGCCAGACCTGGAGCAGGAACTCCTGCATGGCGTTGCGCGACTGGGAATCAAGCGACCCGAAGGGCTCATCCATGAGCAGCACCGCGGGATCATTGATCAAGGTGCGGGCAATGGCCACGCGCTGCTTCATGCCGCCGGAGAGCTCCTTGGGGAAGGTGTGGGCAAACTCGTCCAGGCCGAATTTCTTCAGGTAGAACCGGGCCCGCTCCCTCCGTTCGTGTTTCGGGACATTTTGTATCTCCAGGCTGAATCCGATGTTGTCAACGACACTGCGCCACGGGAACAGGGCGAATTCCTGGAAGATCAGTCCGATGCTGCCGTCCGGCTTGTCGATCTGCCGCCCCCCCAGCAGAACCGTGCCCCGGGTGGGCTGCTCCAGGCCGCAGATGATCCGGAGCAGGGTGGTTTTGCCGCAGCCGCTGGGGCCGATAATGGAGGAAAAGCTGCCTGCCTTAACGGTAAGGTTGATGTCCCGCAGCGCCTCAATGGTTTCTCCCGAGTGGGCCTGCGAATATACTTTGTGAATGCCGGTTAGTTCAAGGCTCATTGCATGTTCCGCTTCAGCGTTTGGCCCCCACGACCGCACCACGGGGACCCGCATTGATCGTGCCTGGTTGGGCGGGTCATCTCCATCTGAGCATCGCGTGCTCAACTCCCCGCAGGCCGATGTCCAGGATGTATCCGATGAGGCCGATGATGATCATCCCGGCGACAATGTGATCAGGACGCTGGATGTCGCGGGCGACCATGATCATGTATCCCAGCCCGTAGCCGCTCTTTACCCCGGTAAACTCGGCCGCGATAAGGGTCATCCAGGCGATTCCCATGCCGATTCGCGCGCCGGTGTAGATGGCCGGTGTAGCGCCCGGTATCAGAATTTTAAGGTAGATGTCCCGGCGGCGCGCTCCAAGGGTGCGCGCCGCCTCGATGAGCAGGGAGTCCACCGACAGCACGCCGGACACGGTGCTCAGGAGGATGGGGAAAAAGGCGCCCAGAAAGATGATAAAAACGGATGACTTCAAGCCGATGCCGAACCAGAATATGGCGAGGGGTATCCAGGCGAGCGGCGGTATGGGCCGGATAATTTCCACCAGCGGCGTGACCAGCTCTCGCAGCACCCTGGACCAGCCCATGATGATGCCCAGCGGTATGGCTACCGCGAGGGCCAGGGAAAAACCGTAGAGGACCCGGTACAGGCTCTCGGTTATGTGGGTGATGAGTTTATAGCCCTGCGGCAAGCCGGAGACGGAGAGGGCCTTGATGCTTAAAACGGTTTCCCAGGGAGAGGGGAGAAGCTGGTGTACGAACAGCGATGATAGGGAAAGAAGCTGCCAGATCGCGATAACCGAAAGCAGAATGATATTTTTCAAGGTGTTAACCTGCACGCCGGCGCCTCACGGGAACGGTTATGAACACAGCGGGGAATGATTAAGAACCATTATACGCACTTCAGTGCCGCTAACGCAATAGAGAATAATGGATATTTTCTCGGCTCCATTGTCCGGGATGGCATGCACCGCTTATTCACCGGTAGGGGCGACCGGCCGGTCGCCCCTGCACAGACCTTATTTTCGTGTTAAGCCTTCATGCCTTCAAAGGCGCCACGAAGCCTATTATTTATTTTAAACCAGGGGTGCCGATTCTTCCGGATACATTGCGATGCTGACATGCCGATAGAGGAACTGTCTGCTGTGCTCGTGCATTCAGTCCAGGGGTGATGCCACTCATCAACAGATGCGCAATCCTTCTCCGGATCTAATACGGCACCAGCGGACAATTTTTATGCGATCCGGCATACTCATTTGCACACCGCGTGAGTGCGGAATGGGTGCGGGCGGCAGGCGGGGGTCAGGGGAGGGTTAAAAGAGGAACACGGCGGCGGCAAGCACCGTGCAATAGCCGTGTTTTACAATGGCTGACTGGGTAATATTGCTGGTTCTTACAATCTTGCCGCTGATGCGGTACACTTCCTGTTTCTCATCCCAGCACTTGTCGTCATCAAATTCGATGCCCAGGGTTGAGGCGAGCATGGCGGCGGCCAGGTCCTCCGCATAATCGCCGGCATACTTTTCAGTTTGTCCGTAGGCGTGATGCTCGCTTAAGTAGCCGTACAGGTTCTTGTCATTGGGCAGGGCACAGCCGATGGAAGCGGCAATCAGCCGGCTGAACTCGTTGCTGCTGCACCGCGCCAGCACGCAATAGGTTATCTCGCCCGGTGTCAGCGCTTCCAGACCGTGCTTGCGGGACACGATTTTGCATTTCGGGGGGAAAATGCTCGACACCGAAACCAGGTTTGATTTTTCGATGCCGGCGTCTCGCAGGGCAAGCTCAAAGGAGCGAAGCTCCTCCTTGTGCCTCCCGACACCCTTGGTAAAAAAGATTTTTTTAGGTACGTTCTGCATTGTGGCCTTCAATCGACACGTCGGTTTTCGCTCTGATCGCTCAACGGGTCCTTCAGCGCGCTTGCGCAGCCGCTTTGGTAGATGATAATAACCAAAAGAAAAAGGAAATCAAATGTTTTTTTTTGCAAAGTGACAATTTTTTTAGCAGGGCTTTTTCAGGCGTTTTTCGCCCAGGCTTTGACAAACCGTTCAATGCTGCGGTCGTAGGTTTTCTCCACCTCTTTCGGGAAAAAGCATCCGGGCAGTTCTCGCCGGGATCGGTGGTAGGCCACGCACTCGCAGCAGATGCCCCGCTTCGAACATGAGGCGTAGGTGCAGGTGCAGTCTTTTACATTGTTGTCCTGGTCGCATTGTCGCATACGCTGCTCCTATGGGGATGTTTCCGGAACGTGAAGCAGCCGCTACCCTACTATGAGGGAAGAAGAAAATGCAATCTTAAAGTTGGCGGCGCGCGGTGATGCCGGTATATTTACCTTGACTTTTTCACGGTAAGTCTATAAAAAAGTAGCGCGGTAATAGCATAAAGGTGAAAGATGAAGCGCTTTAGACTCTATTCCATTGTAATCATAGCGGTATTTGCTTGTGCGGGGATGGCGGTGCTTATTTCCCATCATCACTGGGATAGCCGCGTTATAGATAATGACAGCGGCATAGTTTATTGCCATTATGTAAAGAATCCCCTTTTAAGAAATGCGCATATTCCGGTTATCCCGCCTTTCTTTGCCGTGATTGTTGCCCTTGCGCTTTTTATGTGTGCGGAAAGGGATATTGCATATTCATCCTGCGTCGCTTTTGT